>DNGJ01000384.1:2468-16867 GCA_003486305.1 Cyanobacteria bacterium UBA11371 | reverse complement strand
TTTACCAACAATTAAGTGGAACAGCGAGATATGTTTTTAAACCCGCCCCAAGGAGTGTGATGCTGATAGCGGTGCGTTACTTAAAAATGTTAGATTTTAGATTGCAGATTTAATTCAAATCTAAAATCTAAAATCTAAAATTATTTTTTATTCTCCAGTTTGTAATTGCCTTACCAACTCATAAAAAGGTTCCCAATTATCTTCCATCACAATCGGTCGCCAAATTGCTTCAATTCGCGGTCTAAGCAATACCGTTCTTGGATTCCAACGCGCCATTGTTTGAGGAATTTGATCGCGCACATCGAGGGTTAAATTATGCAAAATTCGAGTAAAAATCTGCTGCCAATTTTCTAGATTATCCGATTTGCCAACATACCGCAAAAAGTCCCCATCGTTGAAGATAGTATCAACATCTTCGGGAGAATGTCTGTGAAAAAGAGCGGTAATTTCTGTAAAAAAGTCGTGGTAGCCTAACTCGGTTTCTTTTAAAATAGCAATCGTTAATTTCAATAACTCATCGGCTTCGGGTAATGGCAAATTTTCCAAACCCAACTTTCTCAGCATTAACTGCTTGTAACTCAAAGCATAATACTCGTCAAAGCGCGACAAAGCTGCTTCCATATCATCCGCCGGTATTGCAGCACCTAGCGGAACTTGCAGCATCTGTAAATTCAACTTACAAATTGCGGGTTGATTCCCGTAACTGTAACGTCCGTAATAGTCAAAATAGGCAGCTATAAAATTGGGGTCGTATTTGGGAATAAAGCCATAGGGGCCATAATCAAAACTTTCCCCCACAATCGACATGTTATCGGTATTTAACACCCCATGACAAAAACCAGCCGCCATCCATTGAGCCACCAATTCTGCGACTCGTTGCACTAATTCTGCATAAAATAACGAGTAGGGTTCGGCTTCACCCTGCACAGACGGGTAATAATATTCAATGACGTGATTTAACAGCTTTGTGGTAAGATCTATACGACCGATACGGTGCAGCCTTTCAAACGTACCAAATCGGATATGGGAACGGCTAAAACGCACCATTACCGATGAGCGAGTCGGTGAAGGTTCATCTCCTCGCCAGAGAGATTCACCTGTTTCTATCATGCTCAAACAGCGGGAAGTTTTTACACCCATGTAGTGTAAAGCTTCCGCCGCCAAAACTTCTCGCACGCCACCTTTAAGCGTGAGTTTTCCATCGCCGCCGCGAGAATAAGGCGTTGTACCGGAACCTTTAGTACCGAAGTCGTAAAGTTCGCCATCAATACCCTTGACTTGACCGTAAAGAAAACCCCTACCATCTCCCAACATGGGGTTATATTCGCCAAATTGATAGCCGTGATAACGCATCGCCAAACACAGCTGACTTCCCTGAAATTTACCAAACGCTTCGATAAAATCGTTATCAGTAACGTCGTTGGGATTTAATCCGAGTTGGGGAAGCAATTGGTCGTTGCGGAATCTTAAAATATGTTTGGGAAATTCCGCCGCCGTTACTATGTCAAAATAATCGTCCCCTAGAGATTCAAATGCGGGTACGTAATTGAGGGAGAAGAAGGGATTGGGAGAATTTGGCATTGTTGTAGTTGCGTCCACGATCGCGTTCGCGTAGCGTACCGGAGGTATATCGCGTAGCTTCCCTGCGGTTTATCGCGCAGCTATTCAATAACTTAAAAAATTAGTTATTAGTTATTAGCTTTTTATCTAATAACTAATAACTAATAACTCATTATTACTGATTTGATTGATTTTGCAATCGTTGGATTTGTTCTGGGGTTAGAACCTGTCTGATTTGATCGTTAGAAGACTGAACGATTTGTCGAATCCGGTTGATCTGCTCTGTGGTCAGGTTCAAGGTTTGTGCGGTAATTTGCTGACCAGAACTTTGTGCTTGTACGATCCTATCGCGTTGCTCTTTGGTCAACACCGCCTCGATTTGCTGTTGTCTGCTAACAAGAATAGACTGAATGCGTTCTCTCTGTTGAGCAGAGAGATTCAATTCTGCTTCTCCTGCGGGACGATTAGAAGGGCTTGCGGGTTGATTTTGAGCCGGACGAGGTGTTGCACCTGGATTGGCGGACTGGGAATACGCAACACCGGGGACGACGGTTGTCAGGGCTACTGCGGTAGCGACGATAGAAACGCACTTGGCTAAACTAAAAGCCATACTGCTCCTGAAAAATGCATAAGCACCAGTCTAGCTGATATATAAGGGAATGGGGCATAGCCATAGGCATATGACATAGGAAAGATGAAGAATGACGATTGATGCGTCATTCCACGAGGAGGCCAGAAACCGGGTTTCTTTGGGCGATCTAATCTTCTACTTGACTGAGACGGCGGATATTTAATACGTCGCTCATCTTTTTAATTTGGGTGAAAATGCGCTCTAATTGGTCATAATCGCGGATATCGATGCCCAAACTAATTAAAGCAGGGCGGTTATCAAAGGTTTTGACTTGGGCGCTACGGACGTTGATAAAGTTGTCGGTTAAGCGAGAAAGAATGTCTTTAAGCACGCCGACTCGGTCGAGGACTTCAATTTGAATATTAACCGGGTAGGTTTGGGGACGACCGTTATCCGAGTCGGAGGGATTCCAGCTGACGGGAATTAAGCGATCGCCTTCCACATTCTCCAGATTCGGACACCCTTGTCTGTGTATCGAAATCCCGCGATTGCTGCGCGTCACCAATCCAATAATCGCTTCGCCCGGTATGGGGGTACAACACCCAGCCAACGAATAAAGCAACCCTTCAACTCCAGCAATCGGAGAGCGTTGGGTATTCGGTGCAGCAGGACGCAATCCTTCCCGTTCTTTCAACGGAGTAGTAACAGCCCCACTTTTTGCCAACTCACAACTTAAGCGCGACTCGGCACAGATGTCAAGAGCAGGAGCAATCGGTTGTGCAGCCCGAACCGCATCCCGCAGACGATTGACGACTAAATTCAACGTCACTTCACCGTAACCCAAAGCCGCGAGTAAATCTTCGACGCTGTGATAGTTACAGCGTTCTGCTACCGCCTGCATCGGTTCCGACTTCAACAGCGCTTCAAAACCAGTTTTACCCAATTCCTTTTCTAGCAATTCCCGTCCGCGAGCCACGTTTTCTTCGCGGTTAGAGCGCTTATACCACTGTCGAATGCGGTTGCGGGCGCTGGGAGTGACGACAAAGTTCAGCCAATCCAAACTAGGGCGACCGTTTTTCTGGATAATAATCTCCACAATGTCACCATTCTTCAATCGCGTCCCCAAGGGCGTCATCCGCCCGTTCACCCTCGCACCGGCACAGTGGTGTCCCACTTCGGTGTGAATTCGATAGGCAAAATCAACGGGTGTTGCTCCCTGCAATAGAGGAATTACATCTCCTTTGGGCGTGAAGACATAAACATCGTCTTCAAATAAATTATCTTTAACGCTTTCGATATATTCTTGAGCATCCTTAAGATCGTTTTGCCATTCCAGTAACTGGCGCAACCAAGTGAACTTTTCATCTTCCGCCGTCAGCTTGCTATGGTCGGAGCGCCCTGTTTCTTTATACTTCCAATGGGCTGCAATCCCGTATTCTGCCACCCGATGCATTTCCAAGGTGCGGATCTGCACTTCTACCGGACGCCCCAAAGGACCGATGACGACGGTATGCAATGATTGATAGCGGTTGGGTTTGGGTAGACCGATATAATCTTTAAACCGACCGGGAATCGGTCGAAAAGCATCGTGGACAACTGCTAAAGCGCGATAGCAGTCCTCGTTTGTTTGGACGATGATGCGAATAGCTGCCAAATCGAATATTTCGTGAAATTCCTTCTGCTGTCGCTCCATTTTTTGGAAAATCCCGTACAGGTGTTTGGGACGCCAGCTGATGTCGCTACATTGAACTCCTACTTGATTTAAACCTTCGCGTAAAGTTTCCCCTACTTGCGCCAGTCTTGCTTCTCGATCGGTTCGTTTTTCGGCTACTAATTCTTGTACTCGCCGATACGCTTCCGGTTCGAGATATTTAAAGGCTAAATCTTCCAGTTCCCACTTAAACCGCCCAATTCCCAAACGATTCGCTAGGGGAGCAAAAATTTCTCGCGTTTCCAGGGCTATGCGCCGCCTTTTTTCATCTGGTAAGTGTTCCAGGGTTCGCATGTTGTGCAGGCGATCTGCCAGCTTTACCACGATTACCCGGATATCTTTAGCCATTGCTAAAAACATGCGGCGAAAGTTTTCCGCTTGTCGCTCGGTTTTGCTGGAAAAATTGAACTTAGACAGTTTGGTGACGCCTTCGACTAGCTGTCGTACCTCGACGCCAAACAGCTTTTCCAGTTCTTCTGGGGTGACATCCGTATCTTCAACAATGTCGTGGAGAAACCCGGCTGCTATCATAGCAGCGCTACCACCAAGCTCGCGCAACAATCCGGAGACGGCGACTGGATGGCAGATATACGGTTCTCCCGATGCGCGACATTGTCCCTGATGCAGTTGATAAGCAAAGGTGAAGGCGCGACAGACTAATTCGTTGTCTGCGGGTGAGAGAGACACTTCTGGTGCGCCGCCAGCTTTCTTGGTTGCGAAGTCTTCTGTTGATGCTGCTGATGATTCGCCGGTTTGCTGCGATATCAAACATTGCTGCAACCAATCGGGGATCGCACAATCTATCGTCGAAGTCAGAGCTATTGCGTTCATGCTACCCTTGCTCAAATCCTAAAAATATGAGGTTGTTTGGAGAATCTGCCTGAAAGCGGGCGGTGGTACGGGTGCAAAATCTGCTCGTCGCTCCTGACAAGGTAAGATCTTTTACCTTAATGACACTGCCAAATCATCAAAGTTGCTTAGATCTTCAGAAAATTTTCTACTAGCAGCTATGCGCTTATACCCTCCACAAGCATCTGCGGAGGATAAAACAGTTAGCAGCTAGGATCGCTGCGGCAACCTTGCTGGAGCTAACGCCTTTATCTGGCGATCGCGTTACCAATCGCCTTGATAGAATCGACAAAATTCTTTACATTGATTGTATACTAATGAAATAAAAATGTTACCGCAGTTTTATCGCGATCGCTACCAAGAATTTTTCACCGCTGTTGTCCACCTGCAACAAACTGTCGCTAATGACAATCTTAACCCCACTCTCCTGCGACAGAGCTTCGAGCAACTGCAACTATTATTTCAACAGCAAATTTTAAGCTTGGATACGGACAACTTAGACCCCTCGGTTATGTCGCGGGTACAATCTTTCTTGACCGAACTCAACAAACAGATGCGCTTGCTCTCAATCGATGTCACCTTCTTGCAGGCTTCCCGTCAGTCAGCAACTACTACTCAACGCCTCTGTCAGATTCGCTCGCGCATCGAAACTCTGATAAGCTACTGCAATGCTCTTCTAGATAACGACTGGTGCCTCGGTAATGGGTAATGGGAACGAACAATTACCAATGAGTAATAACCAAATTCTTTTTAATGTAGAAAATCTGCGGGTAGCTTATCCCAGTCGTAAGTCTAGCAGTGAATCGAACTGGGCTGTTGATGGCGTTTCTTTTACCTTACAACCGGGGGAAAGACTGGGATTGGTGGGAGAATCGGGTTGTGGTAAATCAACCTTGGGACGGGCGGCGATGCGGTTATTACCGCCGCAAACGCGGATTGAAGGGCGAGTAACCTTTGCAGGACAGTCGGTATTCGACCTCGATCCAGCGCAATTGCGCCGATTTCGGGGGGAAGCAGTGGCGCTGATATTTCAAGATCCGATGACGCGCCTCGATCCCTTAATGACGATAGGGGATCACTGCATCGAAACGCTAAAAGCACATAGACCAGAATTGTCTCAACGTCAAGCAAAAGACAAAGCAATTGAAACGTTAGAAGCGGTGAAAATACCGGCGAATCGGTGGTCGCAATATCCCCACGAATTTAGCGGTGGAATGAGACAGCGGGTAGCGATCGCTCTCGCCCTGTTACTTTCCCCCAAACTCATTGTCGCCGATGAACCAACCACGAGTTTAGATGTCACCGTATCCGCCCAAATTTTACAAGAACTAACGCGCCTCTGCCGGGAAAGGGATATGGCGCTGTTATTAATTTCCCACGACTTGGCGATGGTAGGGGAATATTGCTCGCGCATGGCGGTAATGTATGGCGGAAAAATAGTAGAAACCGGAACAACCGAAGCGGTAATTAAACATCCCCAGCACGAGTATACGCGCAGTCTCCTGCAAGCAGCGTTACACATTCAAGCCGTCGAGGAAACTCCGGGAGCAGGTGAGCAGAGGAGCTATGTAGGGGCGGGTTTTACCGATCATCTTACAACTCAAACAGACAACTTAAATAAACCCGCCCCTCTTAGTGAGCAGAGGAGCAATACCAATTACCAATTACCCATTACCAATTACCAATTACCTATTTTGCACGTTCAAGATTTAAAACAGCACTATACATTGGAATGCGGTTTTATTGAGAGACTTTTATCTAAAGAAAACCGGACAATTAAAGCGGTAGATGGAATTAACTTAGAACTTTATCCGGGTGAAATCTTAGGATTGGTGGGAGAATCAGGCTGTGGAAAGAGTACTTTATCGCGCACAATTTTGCAGCTAATTCGTCCAACTGCTGGAAAAGTAGAGTTTTTGGGACAAGATTTAACTGCTTTATCTCGCCAGTCAATGCAACAGCAACGACGACAAATACAAATGGTATTTCAAGACCCCCATGCTTGCCTCAATCCTCGCATGACAGTAGGACAAAGTATCGCCGATCCTTTATTTATTCACAAACTGGCTAATCCCACAGAAGCGAAACAAAAAGTATGGCAAATGTTGGCAAGAGTGGGGTTAACACCAGTGGAAGAGTATTATAACAGATACCCATCCGATTTATCTGGGGGACAACAACAAAGGGTTGCGATCGCTCGCGCCCTCATTACTCGTCCTAAACTGGTAATTTGCGACGAACCAGTTAGCATGTTAGATGCTAGCGTGCAAACGCAAGTGCTGGAATTAATGCTGGAATTAAAGCGGGATTTTGACTTAACTTATTTGTTTATTACCCATGACCTTTGGGTAGCGAGGTTTTTTTGCGATCGCATCGCCGTCATGAATGGCGGTCGCATTGTGGAAATTGGCCCTACTCAAGAAGTATTTTCCCACCCGCAGCACCCTTATACCCAAACATTATTGCAAGCTGCTCCCTTGCTAGCTCGATCTACATCGTAGAGTCGGGCACAAAAACCCATATGCTAAAGCATCATATCTGACGTGGAAACCGATTATTTCTGCGAAGCAAGAGCGTAAGCAAGTCGCCAATAGCAAAAAGGGTAGGCATCGCCCACCCTAATAACTCAGAACTGTTACACTCAGTACTCAGCAGTGATTAGGCAGTCCACTTTTGAGCTACAAGTTCAGCTAAATCGACAACCCGTTGAGAATAACCCCACTCGTTGTCGTACCAAGCCACAACTTTCACCATGTCGCCATCCATCACCATCGTCAGACTGGCATCAACAATGGAAGATTCGTCAGTGCCGCGATAATCTGTGGAAACCAACTCCAGGTCGCTGTATGCTAAAACACCTTTGAGCGAACCTTCAGCGGCTTCCTTCAAAACTTGGTTTACTTCTTCTGCAAAAGTCTTTTTCTCAACCTGAACTACTAAATCCACAACGGAAACGTTGGGAGTTGGTACGCGCAAAGCGATCCCGTTCAGCTTGCCTTTCAGTTCTGGTAGAACCAGACCTACGGCTTTAGCTGCACCAGTGGTTGTGGGTACGATGTTCATCGCTGCTGCCCGCGCCCGACGCACATCCCGGTGCGAAGCATCCAGCAACCGTTGGTCGCCGGTGTAGCTGTGGGTGGTGGTCATCGTGCCTTTGATGATGCCGAATTTTTCGTGCAGTACCTTGGCGATGGGAGCCAGACAGTTAGTGGTACAGCTAGCGTTGCTGATCACCCAGTGGTTTTCGTGGGTGTATAAGTGGTCGTTAACCCCAACCACAAACGTGCCGTCATCGTTTTTACCGGGTGCTGTAATCAGAACCTTCTTAGCGCCAGCGGTGATATGCTTGGATGCACCTTCTTTGCTGACAAACACGCCAGTCGATTCGATGATCAGGTCAATTTCCCACTCTTTCCAGGGCAAGTTTTCTGGATTGCGATCGGATACACATTTAAATGTCTTGCCGTTTACAATGATGGAGTTTTCGTCATAACCAATATCTGCATCCAACTTACCCAGCATCGTGTCATATTTGAGCAGGTGAGAATTGGTTTTTGGGTCAGAGGTGTCGTTGATAGCAACGAGATCGATGTTGCTATTTGTTCTGCCCAGCCAACAGCGCATAAAGTTGCGCCCAATACGCCCAAACCCGTTGATCGCGACTCTGATCACTGCGTCTTGCCCTCTGTGAATCCAGTAATAATTACCTAGTGAACCCAATGATATCGCAAATAGTGTACAATTCAACCCCAGTCAACCATTTTTAGGGATCAAGTTGTTTTTTGCTCGATTTATCAGGTTTTTGCGGCTATTAGGGCAAAAATGATAATTTTAATAAAATTTCTAGATTTATCGCTGGGTTGTTTATTTGGGCGCAATAACACTGCCTCTGGCTACCAGTCTAAAAGCGGACACTTATTTATATCCCTTGTCCTCCTTGCGCTCAAGAGTCCCTATATCAAATTGTGCCGTCTTAGGTTGGTAGCCCTGGGTCTTTTTAGGGGCGATCGCTCTGATAAAGTTTCTCCAGGGAGATATAATGTCTTACGGCTTCGGGAACCAAGCCGCGAATCGACCGATTCTGACGACAGTAATGGCGAATCAGACTCGATGAGATGGGTAATTGGGGCATCGATAAAATAGACCAGCGAATCGGTATCGATTGAGACAATAGCTGCAACTCGACTTGCTGGCAGAGAAAATGCATCGGTTGGACTTTCGCATCGAGTTGCGATCGCTCAAAAGCAGGATCGAGTCGGGGAGCCACCAGCCAATCGCAAGCCGGGATTAATTCCTGACGGCGATACCAGCGGGGTAAAGTTTGAAAGGCATCCAAGCCCAGAATCCAATACCAGCGGGTATGTGGGTAAATACCTTGCAGGTGTTTTAGGGTGGCGATGGCGTAAGAAGTGCCTGCGATCTCGCCTGGGATCGATTGCATGACAAAAGCAGGATTGTATGCGATCGCTCGCCGCACCATTTCTTCTCGATGTGCTAACGAAGACATTGATGCTATAGATTTATGCGGAGGGGAAGCGGAGGGAATCCAGATAGCTTGGTCGATCCCGCACTGAGAGAGAGCAGTTTGGGCGATCAACAGGTGTCCCCAATGGACGGGATCGAATGTTCCACCAAAAATAGCCAGTTTCTGCATCGCTGACATATAGGCTCTGAGGAAAGGGAAAGGGGGAAAAGGGGAAAAGGGGAAAGGGGGAAACAGGGGCAACGGGAAACAGGGGCAACGGGAAAGAGGAAAGACGAAGAGAAACAGAAGAGAAAAGAGTTGGTGGTGAAAACAGCGACAAAGGAATCCTTTTCCCCTTTCCACTTTCCCGCTTTCCCCCTTTCAGGCTGGTAGCCTTGATCTTCATCACCCATGACGGGTGACCCACGATCCCGGCTCGAATATCTCAAAATCAGTATTTTTGGGGATGAACGTGCATCCCCGCAACGCTGTATCGTGAAAAAATAATTCCTGGTATGATATCGCCTGTTATGCATACAGTAGGTGTTGTGTGGTGTGTAAGGAGTTGATATGAAAAATACTGTTGATTTTAGCGGCAGGCCATTTCATTTCATCGGTATTGGTGGAATTGGAATGTCAGCCCTCGCCTATGTTCTAGCGCAACGGCAACTGCCGGTATCCGGTTCAGATATTCGACCTAGTCACATTACGGAGCGCTTGCAGGAACTCGGCGCGCATATATTTAGAGAACAAGACGCCACGAATTTGCAATTTTTTCTGCCAACTGTAGAGCCAGCTTCTGAATCCTTACAACCAGTAACGGTGGGCGTTGGAGCCAAAAACAAAAACGTCAAAAAAACCGAACAATCCTTAAAGCTCGAACCGAAATCAAACCTGGAAACAGGTTCAGCAGCGTTACCTCAAGTCATTTGTTCGACGGCAATCAATACAACCAACTTTGAGTATCGGGCAGCACTTGAGTTAGGCTGTCCGATTTTTCATCGCTCGGATGTGCTGGCAGCCTTGATCCAAGATTACCAAAGCATTGCGGTAGCGGGAACCCACGGCAAAACAACCACGAGCAGCATGATTGGATACGTGTTGCTGATGGCGGGTCTAGACCCGACGATTGTAGTCGGGGGAGAAGTTAAAGCCTGGGAAGGCAATGCCCGACTAGGACAAGGAGCTTATTTAGTCGCCGAGGCGGATGAGTCGGATGGTTCGCTGGTGAAGTTTTCCCCGCAAATAGGCGTGGTGACCAATATCGAACTCGATCATCCAGACCATTACGAATCCCTGGAGCAGGTAATTAATACGTTTGAGATCTTTGCCTCTCGGTGTCAAATTGTAGTCGGGTGCGTTGATAGTCCGGCAGTGCGATCGCGCATCAAACCGCAGATTACCTACAGCCTGAATCAAGATGCAGGCGCGGACTACACGGCGAAAGAGGTCGTATACCTTGCCGACGGCATTACGGCGCAAATTTGGGAACGGGGAGCAATCCTGGGACAGTTAAACCTACCGTTGCTGGGACAGCACAATTTGAGCAATGCACTCGCAGCAGTCGCTGTGGGTCGTCACTTGGGGTTAGAGTTTGAAGCGATCGCCGAAGCTTTCGCCACCTTTGCAGGCGCCAAACGCCGCTTTGAACTGCGGGGCGAAGTCAACAACATCCGCTTCATCGATGACTATGCTCACCACCCGAGCGAGATTCGCGCCACCCTCGCCGCCGCCCGTCAAAACTCTCCCAACCAACGGATTGTGGCAATTTTCCAACCCCATCGCTACAGTCGAACGCTGAGTTTATTAGCAGATTTTGCTCAATGCTTCAACGATGCTGACTTGGTAGTTATCACCGAGATTTACAGCGCGGGAGAACCCAACAACGGGCTAGTTAACGGGCAACAAGTCGCCCAAGAAATAGCCGCCTACAATCCTCAAGTCGTATACAAACCATCGCTGCGATCGATCGTCGAGTTTCTCGAAGAAACCTTACGCCCCAATGACATGGCTCTATTTCTCGGTGCCGGGAACCTCAATCAGGTAATTCCTGAGTTGATGGCTAATTTTGAGGCATCCCAAAAAGATGCGCTAGGCGAATATCCCTGCCGGGTTTAATTTCCTTCACCGGACACGGGCATTGCAGTTGCGAATTAAGACATTGATGGGAAAAGAGCCAGTCAGGGTGCAGCTAAAGCTCTTTCCAATGCAACTCACTGCTTCAGTGTGGAGTTCAAGCTTGCTTTGTTTTTAAGGAATTTTTTGCATTTATTACAAGCTATGACAATCTCCTACGACCTCTCCAAGGGCCTCAACGTTGCTAGTTCAACTAGCCAAACGCTTTCCGCCGACAGTAAATCTCGGCACATTCATCTACCAGGAACCGATTGTACGATCAAGTATGGGGTTTCTTTAGCATCGCTCACGACTTTTCGGGTCGGTGGCCCTGCGGAGTGGTATGTTGCTCCTCGGCACCTAGAGGAACTACAAGCCAGCTTTGAATGGGCGCAGTCCCAGGGTTTATCGGTTACCCTGTTGGGGGCTGGGTCAAATTTGCTCGTGAGCGATCGCGGTCTACCCGGTTTGGTAATATGTACCCGCCACATGCGTTCCACCTACTTCGACCTGGAAACGGGTCAAGTCACCGCCGCCGCCGGAGAACCCTTGGTTCGTCTCGCTTGGCAAGCCGCAGAACGGGGTTTAGAAGGACTAGAATGGGCAGTTGGCATTCCCGGCACCGTTGGCGGTGCCGTTGTCATGAATGCAGGGGCGCACAATAGCTGTACCGCAGATATTTTGGTCAACGCCCACGTACTCTACCCTGACGGCAAGCTTGAGATTGTCACCCCGCAAAACTTGGACTACAGCTATCGCACCTCGAATTTGCAAGGAGATAAGCGCCTGGTGACTCAAGCGACTTTCCAACTCCAACCAGGTGCCGACGCAGCGCAATTAGTCGCCACCACCGCTGCCCATCTCAAGCAACGCCATTCTACCCAGCCTTACAATAAGCCAAATTGCGGCAGCGTCTTCCGCAATCCCAAACCTCACGCGGCGGGATGGTTAATCGAACAAACTGGTCTTAAAGGCCATCGAATTGGCAATGCCGCAGTAGCGCAACGCCACGCTAATTTTATTCTTAACTGCGGCGGGGCAACGGCTAGCGATATTTTCCAGCTGATTCGCTTCGTCCAGCAGAAAGTGGAACAGGAATGGTCTTTATTGTTAGAGCCAGAAGTTAAAATTCTGGGCGATTTTCAAATGATTTAGATAGGGTAATAGGTAATGGGTAATGGGTAATTGCCTCGCTATTACCCATTACCGATCGCCCATGACCGATGTCTTATGCTCCTTGCCTGTGCAAGAATGGGGTTGTTTACCCAGAAAGTTAGTTTATGTCACAAAAGCAGGGATTTGGCTTCGGCTTAGGCAAAATGAAAGAGCTAGCCGAGGCTTTTAAGAAAGCTCAGCAGGTTCAAGAAGGGGCAAAAAGGCTTCAAGAAGAATTGGAGCAAATGGAGATTGAGGGACAATCTTCTGATGGCCTCGTCAAGGTTGTACTCAACGGCAACCAAGAACCCCAGCGGGTGGAAATTTCTCCAGATGCCCTGGCAGGCGGCGCAGAAGCCCTTTCTGCCACCGTTACAGCGGCGATGAAAGATGCCTACGAAAAATCTACGGCGACGATGCGATCGCGCATGGAAGAACTCACCAGCGGTCTGGATATTCCCGGTTTGTAATATCACGAGATTGTCCGCGATCGCAGACAATCTCTTGACTCAGCTAGCTAAACAAAAACAACGCAAAATCCCACCCCGTTTCGGGGTGGGATAACTTTATCAGGACTTACGCATGACGATCCTAGAAACCGCGTTTCTTGCTGGGATCTCTGGTTATCAAACCAACGGTTTATTTCACCATTAAAGGCTGGCAGTTTTTCCCGTTTCGGCCTGAGATGGAATTGGCTGAATGTCTGTGTATCCCATGTTACTAGCAACTGTACGCAAAACAGAAATTTGCTCGTCAAAATCAAGCCCTTCAATTTGCGACAGCGCCTCGTTAATCGATTGAGTTGCTTTATAACCTTGCGGCATATCTACAACTGTATCGCCCATTCCCTGCGCCCAAGCAAACCAAACCATTAATTGATTGTTTTCTTTTAAAGCACCATAGGCACGAGAATATTCGCTGTCTTCGCAGTTTACAATTTGGCGCATTACTGCTAGCTGATCCTCGTGGGATAATTGATAAAAGTCTCCCATTAACAGCGGTGCGAGTTCTGGTTCTGTTGCAGCTGGCGCAGCGGGAGTAATTGATTCTCCCATCTTTTCGTAAATAAAATACAGTAAAGCTAGTTTTTCATCGGTTCCTAACCCTTCAAAAGCTTGCACCACTTTTTGAGTTTTGTCTGATAAAGCTTGAGATTGGATGGTATTTTGGCTGGAAATCATAAATTTTTCTCACAGATAGTTTGAGCGTTCAGACTAAGAGATATCAAAGTTTACCGGGAAAAATCGCCCTACTTAAGAGAGAGTTTAAGCCATACCTAAAGGTAGAATAAGTGTCTCTCAAAAGGGGGATGAAGGATCTATCGCAAGAGAGTTAGAGACGAAGCGATCGCAAGTTTAAGATTGTTGCAAGGATAACAAAAACCCATACTAGGAGAATCCCAATGACTGAAGAAATCAAACCCAATCCTGAGCAAGCTACAACCCATGAAGCCCAGCTTGCGGCAGAAAACATGGTGGAAGGACAAGAAAAAGTACCAACTGTTGATGTATCGGCTGATTACGAAGCTTCTAAAGAGTTTAGCGTCAGCGCCATTGACCTGACTGAAGAAGGCGCGCAAGCCGCAGCCGCAGCCACTGCACCTAAATTTGAAGTACCAGTAGCAAAAGAAACCGAATTTAAAGCCGAACCTACGGGCGATCCGGCTGATTATATGGATATGGCAAAGGAAGTTAGCCGTACACCAGTAGCTAGCGGCGAAGTTACCGATGAATTAGTGCAAAAAGCTTTAGAAATGGGTCAACCAGGTAGTTAAAATTGTTGAGTTTTGATACTGTAGGGGCGGGTTTTACTAGAGAGATTTGAACGCCCCCCCAAGGGGTAAATAAACCCGCCCCGGCTTCGCTTCGGCATCGCACGCTCTGGCGGGTTTATCAGCACAATCAGCCACAGATCGCGGGGGGGGCGGGTTTATCAGCACAATCAGCCACAGATCAAAGATTACTGGTAAAACC
>DNGJ01000384.1:1407-2230 GCA_003486305.1 Cyanobacteria bacterium UBA11371 | reverse complement strand
CCCGCCCCTACAAACCGCCCCTACTGGCTAATGCTAGTAAAAATCCTATATTAGCAATTAGCAATTAGCCATTAGCAACGCGCTTGTTTATAACTAGCAACTTGCGTTAACTGTACGAATCTGATACTCACAAAGAAACCCGGTTTCTTAAAGAAACCGGGTTTCTGAGATCGGTGGAAATAACTTAGAGAACTTGGGCGCGCATTGCCGCAATAGGTAAACTTAGCAGCTTGCGCGGGGTAGAAACGTAGGCTCTATTTCGGAACACATCATACCCGTTGCGCTCAATTGCATCCAATATTTTCTGGTATTGCATTAAAGCTGCCCAGACGGGTAAACGGGCATCGGGAATCAGGGCGCTAATGCCTTTTTCTGCCATAGTAAAGTATTTACGCGCTCGTTGAATTTGGAACCGCATTAACTCGCGCCATCGGTCATCAACTACCCCCTTAAATAGATCTTGCTCGGTATAGTTAAATAGCGCTAATTCTTCCAAGGGGAGGTAAATGCGACCCCGGCGGGCATCTTCGCCCACATCGCGCAGGATATTGGTTAACTGCTTGGCGATCCCTAATGCGATCGCTTCCTCTGTGGGAGTATGAATATCCCGCCAGCAATCCCAGGGTGCGGTGTAATTCGATTTATCCACACCCAGCACGGCGGTGGACATCAACCCCACCGTACCAGCCACCCGATAGCAGTAAAGATTGAGTTCCTCAAAGGTTTCGTATCGACTGCGGTACAAATCCATCCGCTGTCCCGCGATCATATCCCGAAACGGTTGAATCTCCATCGGGAACCGTTCCACAGTATCTACCAAAGC
>DNGJ01000384.1:0-1206 GCA_003486305.1 Cyanobacteria bacterium UBA11371 | reverse complement strand
CGTTCCACAGTATCTACCAAAGCAACGTCGTTGTCATCTACCGGATGACCTGCGAACACCGATTCTAGCTGTTTTTCCCAGCGGTCTAGGGTTTCAGGAGTTGTTGCACCAGACTGGGGGCCATCCACCAGTTCATCTGTCGAACGACACCAAGCATAAATTGCCCAAATCGCCCGACGCTTAGGGGCTGGTAGCAGCCAAGTGGCTAAATAAAACGTTTTGGCGTAGTAGGCGGTAATCTGACGGCACAGTTCGTAAGATTGCTCCAGAGAGGCCAGCGTTCTCATGCGGGGGGGGGAGTTAGACAGTTGCAGCATTTGTCGCAGGCTGGGAGGTGGTCAGGATTTTTGCTTGCTTTTCCCCTGTTTTGGGAAAAGTTTCAGCGATCGCCTGCGCTGTCAGCTTACCAGAAAGTACGGCCCCTTCCATACTCCCCAAGTAACGTTGCATGGTGTAACTACCTGCAAGATAAAAATTCCCGATGGGAGTCGTTTGGGAAGGACGGTACTGCTGGCGTCCTGGCGTCGCTGTATAAACCGAGCGCGGCGTTTTCACGACGCGGGATTTTAGTAATTTAGCAGGATTGTCGCCACAAAAATGGTTGGGAAAGAGTTTTTTCAACTCTGCCATCGTGGCATCGACGATTTCTGCGTCGGTTTTGTTAATCCAATCTTTAGCCGGTGCTAGAACTAATTCCAGCATCGAACGGTCGGGATTGGAGTATTCTTTGCAGGTGTTGCTCATGTCGGCGTAGACGCTGAGCAAGGGCGAGCGGGAAAATAGCAGATGGTCGATATCCGTCAGCTTGCGGTCAAACCACAGGTGCAGGTTAATCACGGGTACGCCTTCCAAACCGTCCAGCTTTTGGAAGTATTCCATTTGTTTCCAAGGTTTGGGCAGCATCACCTTGACTACATCCACCGACATGGCGGAAACGTAAACATCGGCGGTTAAAATTTCATCCGCTGCGCCGTTGAGTCCCCGAATCAGAAAATGCTTTACGGTGCCGTCGTCGTTTAGCACAATCTCTTTGAGGGGGGAATTCAAGCGCACTTCCCCGCCGCCGGAGGTGATTTTGTGTACCAATGGTTCACAAAGTCGCTCAGTGGGAGAACCATCCAGGAAGGCCATTTTCGAGCCGTTCTTTTCCTGGAGGAAGCGATTGAGCGCGGTGAGGATAATTGTGGCAGAAATTTCTTGCGGGCC
>DNGJ01000385.1 GCA_003486305.1 Cyanobacteria bacterium UBA11371 | reverse complement strand
ATAATGTCTGTCGAGGAATCAATCATAAAAGATTTTTATCAAGACAATATGAATAAGTATAAAAAATATTTTGAAAGATTGATGAATAAAGATTTTAATGATTTAACAGAAAAATCTATCGCTAACTTGAGGAATCAGAAAGATTGGTTAGGTCTTAAAAGTGAAGATGTCAAAGCTATTGAGCAAGAAATTATTAAAAAATATTATCAAACCAGCCTGGATAAATACGAAGAAGAATTTACAAAATTAATAAACAAAGAAGGCTATCCTCTAAATATTAAAATTATTGCTACATTGAAACAAAGGCAAGAATTTTTAGGCGTTAAATTGCTGGGTTTCAACCGTGAAGACATAGTAATTGTTAAACAGATAATTAATACCAGTAAAGAAAAAAGCAAAGCGATTGATTACTTATCGAGTGATGCATTTGAAAAAGATTACCAAAAACTACAAAATTTGTTAGCTTCAAAGCAATGGAAAGAAGCAAACGAAGAAACTAAAAATATATTATACACATTCATATTAGCAATTAATGAAATGCCGATGCAGCCGATGGTAATGATTGAATTTAGATGGCAAATAAGGATAATTGATATTCTGTGGGATGTCTATAGTAAAGGTAGGTTTGGGTTCCATAAACAAAGAGATATTTTTGTCAGTTCAGATAGACAATACAAAACTTTTAGCGAAAATATAGGATGGAAAAAAAGAGTGTGTTTTTTCTCTCTTGATTATTCGGTTTTTCCTCCTGATTTTTCGGGTTGGAAGTCAAAAGAAGAGATAATGTTTAGTATAGATGCTCCTGAAGGACATTTACCTTTTTGGAGGGATTACATGAACGATCGCGAACATATTTTCATAAACTTGATTGATTCAGAATTTAATTAGGGCTTGCTGAATCAGGTCTTTGGTTTATTTGTAGCTGTATTAACTAATCGAGTTCCATATCAGAAAAGCGATCGCAAGCCCCTTTCTCCAATCCCATAAGATGCCCGATAATTGGAAAGAGTTTCTCAAAGTGCGCGACATCTTCTGCCGTGAGTTGCGAAGTCTCTACTGATTCCCATTCCCCATCCACATACGCTGCTCTCATCAACTGTATCCCGTCACTATGGCGAACTAGCACCAATTGAAGCTGTTCCCAATAAGCAGAATAATGGTTACCCCTCATCCGGGTGCAATTCAAACTAGCCAAATAAGCAGCTACGATGGGCGCTACTATTTGGGTGCGCTGCTGCTGAACTTCAAACTCGTCGCCATCATCTGTAGATATGTCTGCGTTATCAGTCTCTGTAGTTGTTAATTGCAACGCAACTATGTCTAGTTCTGGTTCAAAATGGATTCCCCGATATTTTTGCAATCCTGGTAAAGAATAAGCTCGTCCTAACTTGTAGCCAGGAAATCTAATTCCTTCTAACTCAAAAGTTAGTCCTTGTATCATCCCAGTCTGACTAATTTTGGGTAAGACCTCAACCCCAGAGTTTCTCAGTCTTTTCACCAGTTGAGTTAAACTAGGCCGATCGGCACTTTCCTCATCAATTACATGTTGTATCCGCCGATTTACGGGTTCAATTGGAGGTAGCAAACGTAAGCCTTGTTCGTACCGTACTTTTTCCTTCATCATCCGTCGCATCTGTCCGGTGCTGGGTGCAGCGCGTTCTATTTCCCAACTACTCGCCACCGGGTCTAAGTGATAAGCAATTTCTAATTGGCGCAGTACTTTTTGAGCGCGATAGTAGTTCCAAGAGCTATTAACAACTGTACCGTCTAATTTCAGACGACAAGCAACAATATGACAGTGGTCGTGCTGCGTATCCCCGTGACGTACCAGCACATATTGATTGTCGTCAAACTCCATCTCTCGTAGGTAGTCGTGACTGATAGATTGCCAATTTTTGTCGGAAAGCCTTTGACCAATCGGCACGCTTAAAGAAGCGTGATAAACCATTTTTTGAGTGATTCGCTTACCTTCTTTAGCTTTAAGTCGGTGGTGCTGTTGGATAGATAATTGGAATTCTTCGACTAATTGTGCTGGCGTTTCACCTTCCATATTGCCACCAATCAACACGGCATCCTGTTTGGAGAGAACGTAATTGAGGCAAGGGTAGAATTGGTCGCCAATGGTTTGTTTCGCAATCATAATCAAGTGCTAACAATCTGTGCCACCTGCGTCGGGAATCGCGATTTTTTTTCTGAGTTGTTTCACCTGTGTATGGAGTAAGGTTAGGACTTGGCAATTCAAATCCTTGGGGATATTGCGTCCTTCTTGAAGTGCCTGCCTAATATCTGCTTGGAGTGCTTGAAGATATGAAGCAATTTCCCACAGCGTTCGATATGCTTGGATGTCAAGTTGGGATCTGGCTAAGCGAATGTGTCGTGAGAGCGATGTTTCTCGCACGTAATCGCTCACTGACAGTCCTGCTTGCGAGGCTTTGACTAGCAGTAAGGTGTATTCTTCATCTTCAAACCTGACAGTAATTCGGTTGTTCTTCATAATTGGAGAATTACGAGAGGAGCGGAAACAGCAGCGCGATCGCGCTCCTTGCACGCTTGTGCGATCGCATCCTGCTAATCCTTCTATATCGTCGCCTCCCCCAATTTGAGTAAAGGACGAATATTCCTCACGCTGAAGGAATTTAAAGCCGCTGGTTGTGAGGTCGGTTACTTATAAATAGTATAAATTATTTGGTCATGAATTCACTAAAATTGAGCGCAGATTTCTTAAATTACATCTAAAAGATTACGCCTAATTTTGATAATTATGGCGGCGATTTTTAAAGATTTTGGTTGTCTGACATTAGCATGGCTTGCTCCCAGACTAAACGGGCGATCGCCAGTATCATATACCTTTTGATATAACCGACTGCGAAATCTATTTGTGCCACGTAGTTCAATCGACAGTAAAAATTTACATCATTTGATAGCTTGTCAAGCCAAAGATAAAAGCGCAAACTTAAAAATACCTGCAACAGGCACTCGATCTGGAGGGTGTAACAGGGGTGCAACAGGGGTCTATTTCCCCAGAAATTGCTCGCATTCATCAGTCAAAACCTTGAATTTTTGGTGAGTTTAACCCCAACTAAACCCCAAAAATTCCCCCAGTACACCCCTATTTATACCACCTTGGCATATGG
>DNGJ01000227.1:2445-7116 GCA_003486305.1 Cyanobacteria bacterium UBA11371 | reverse complement strand
TTCCCTGACGGCGGCGCAGAATTTCCGATTCCCCGGCGGTTATTTCCTGACGGCGGCGCAGGATTTCCGATTCCCCGGCGCTAAT
Organism: Cyanobacteria bacterium UBA11371; assembly: GCA_003486305.1. Taxonomy (GTDB): domain Bacteria; phylum Cyanobacteriota; class Cyanobacteriia; order Cyanobacteriales; family Aerosakkonemataceae; genus Microseira. Next base: position 7,031 of record DNGJ01000227.1, on the reverse strand, counting down.
TTCCTGACGGCGGCGCAGCATTTCCGATTCCCTTGTCACCACTTCATTTCTGCGGGTCAAAATCTCCGCTTCGCTTTGTGCAACTTCCTGACGGCGCGTCAAAATTTGTTGCTGTTGCCGTTGAGCTTGCAGTTCAGACAGCGCCCCTGCATCTACGACGGGTTTGATTTTGTTATACAAAGCTTGATCCGTCTCGAGCAACTGCCTTGCCGTTTCCATTCGCTCAGCTGCCTTGGGTACTTGCGCCCTTGCGACTAATAACTGCTCAGCTGCCCTGGGTAATTGAGCTTTAGCCACTTCCCACTGTTCGATTGCCTTGGGTAATTGCGATCGCGCGGTTTGCAGTTGCTCAACTGCCCTGTTTAATTGCGCCCTAGCGGTTTGCAGTTGCTCAACTGCCCTGGGTAATTGCGCCTGGGCTGTGGTTAGCTGATCCCTTGCGGTTAATAATCGCTGCTTCGCGGTTTCTAATTGCGCCTGCTGCATCGGTAATTGTTTCCTAGAAGCTTCTAGGAGTCCCCGCACCTGACCTAGTTGCGTTCCTAATTCCTGGACTTGCAATCTGGCTGCGGCTACGCGAGACTGAATTTCGGCGCGACTGGCTACTAACAGTCTCTGTTGGTTAGCGTTGAAGTCCCCTCCGCCACTTCCCGCCGTTCTGCCGCCGGAAAGCTGCGCCCTGAAGTACTCGTTTTCTGATAAAAGGGCGTTACGCGACTCCATTAAACTGCGCCACTCTGGCGTCCCTCCCGCCATATTGCCATTTTTCGCATCGTTATAAAACTGATTTTCTTTTAACAGCGTGTCGCGCAGTTTTTTCAGAGATTCTAAATCGGCTTGGGGCGCTCTGGGGTCAAAGGTGAGCAGCAGGTCGCCTTTTTTCACCCTTTGACCGTCTTTGACGAAAATTTCCCGCACGACGCCGCCGTTGGGCGCGCGCAGTTCTCTAGCAGCACCTACGGCTTCTAATTTACCGATGGCGGGTACGGCTTGCTCAATGGGGGCGATGCACGCCCAAGCAATCCCGGAAGCCGTAATCCCCACAATTACCCAAACAAAGGCGTGGGACCACCAACCTGGTCGTCCTATCAGGACTGGTTGTTCGCTAGGTTTAAATTCAACCGCTTTGGGGGCAACGGGTTCTGGGCTGGGCAAATAAATCGGTTTAAACTCCTTGACAGTGGTAGACCCATTGTGCTTACCATTGCCGTTGCCGTTGCCGTTGGAATGATCGAGTAATTGTTTGTTGGTCATAGTTGCTAATTGCTAATTGCTAATTGCTAATTGCTAATTGCTAATTGGTAATTGGTAATTGGTTGTAGGGGCGGGTTTAACGAGATATGCGAGTGGTTCCACTTAATTGTTGGTAAAACCCGCCCCTACTATTACCGATTACCGATTACCGATTTAAGACAGTCCAGATTCTTGTTGTTGGTAGAGGCAATAGTATCGGCCTTTGAGTGCCATTAATTCTTTGTGCGTTCCTTGTTCCACCACGCTTCCCTGATCCATCATCAGGATAACATCGGCATTTCTGACCGTACTAAGTCGGTGGGTAATGAAAAATACAGTGCGGTGGTTAAAGGCGGCTGCTAGGTTTTCGCAGACTTGGTGTTCTGAGTGGTAATCTAGGGCGCTGGTGGCTTCGTCTAAGATTAGCATTTTGGGGTTTTGCAGCACTGTGCGCGCGATCGCTATCCTTTGTCTTTGTCCCCCAGATAGCGACGAACCCCTTTCTCCCACAATCGTGTTATACCCTTGGGGCAAGGACATAATAAACTCGTGGGCGACTGCTATTTTAGCCGCCTGGATAATTTCTTCGTCGCTGGCTTCAGGATTTGTCAAAGCAATATTTTCCCGCACGGTGCCGTTAAATAGCAGCGTATCCTGTAACACCATGCCGATTTGCCGCCGCAGCGAGTAAAGCTCAACTTTGGCAATATCGTATTGATCGACTAGAATTCGCCCTGCGGTTGGTTCGTACAGCCTCGCCAGCAACTTCATCAGCGTACTTTTTCCCGAACCGCTTTGTCCGACAATTCCGGCAAAGGTTCCTACTGGAAATTCTAAATTCACATTCACCAGTTGCAGCGCCGCGCCTGGATTAAACCCAAACGATAAGTTTTCGTACTTGACTGCTCCCTCAATCGGCGGCATCGTGATATTGTTGCGATTGCTTTCGTCTGCCTCTGGAGTGGCATTCATTACATCGCTCAACCGTTCGATAGATAAGGCGGTTTCTTGGAAGTTTTGCCACAGTTGCACCAGGCGCAACAAGGGGCTAGTAACGTATCCGGCAATAATCCGGAACGCAATTAACTGCCCCAGGGTCATTTTATTGTCTAAAACCAAGTAAGCGCCCACCCACAACAGCAGCAATCCCGATAGCTTGTTGAAAAAGCCCGATAGCGAACTGGCGGTACTAAACGTCAGCACTGTCTTAAACCCTGCCGATATGTAGCGGGTATATTTTTCTTGCCAGTTCCAGCGAGATTTTAACTCGATCGTCTGCGCCTTGACAGTTTGGATACCGCCCAGCACTTCGACTAAATACGACTGGCTATCCGCCAAGCGTTCGGCTTTGGTGCGTAACTGTCGCTGTACGATCGGGGCGACAATTAAAGTCAAGATGGCGAATAACGGGATGGTTAATAACGCCACAACCGTCAGCGGCACGCTGTAAATTAGCATCACGATGATATAAATCACCGAGAACACCGAGTCCAGCACGACGGTGAGTGCTGTCCCGGTGAGAAACGAGCGAATGTTTTCCAATTCGTTTATCCGCCCTGCTAGTTCCCCTACGCGCCGATTGTCGAAATAATTTAAGGGTAGGGTCAGCAAGCGATCGATTACCTCGGAACCCAGGCTGACGTCAATCCGGTTGGTGGTATCGACAAATAAAACTGTCCGCAGGTGGGTTAGCAGCCCTTCAAACACCGCTACGCCCAACAAAAAGATCCCCAACACGTGCAGCGTATCGATACTGCGCTGCACCAGCACTTTATCGATAATCACTTGGGTGATTAGCGGATTGGCAAGTCCAAACAGCTGGACAAAGAATGAAGCGATAAATACTTCGATCAGGACTTTGCGATATTTGGAAATTGCTGGTAAAAACCAGCGGAGGCTGAAATCTTCTTTAACTCCTTCAGGACGGGCTTCCAGCAACAGCACCTGTCCCTTTGCTCCCCAAATTTCCGTAAAGTCTCTGGGACTGCGGCGACGAATTCCTTCTTCTGGTACAGCTAAAACCAGTTCTTTGTCGGTAATCTTGTAAACAACGGCAAAGCTATCTTGCCATTCAATTAATGCCGGTGCTGGTAATCTCAGGGCGGCTTGGGCTGGTACTTCTACCAGTCGGGCTTTTAAACCCATTGTTTCGGCTACCGCCCCGCAGGTCATCAGCGTAATGTTGCCGGTGGATTTAATTTGGTTGTCTAATATTTTGCGGAGGATGTCGCGGCGAAATCGCACGTCAAAATGCTGGCTCAGCATTTTGAAGCAGGCTAAAGGCGCTTCAATTTTTCCCCTACCTCGCACGAAGGGGAAGTTTTCCCTTGCTTCTTTTTTTGTTTCAGCCAGCCCTACTGGGACATCAGGCGCTAGGGGTATTGCGTCATAGGATGATTCCCCGCTGTCGGGTACGGCTTGGCTTTGCGTTTGGACGGGTTGGGTGGTATTCTCTGGTTCGGGTTCGCTGACTATTGGCAACCCCAGCAATCTCACCCCTTGTTTGCCTCGCACTGGCTGCCATTTGCCCGATTCTTCTGTGGGAAATCGGCTACCCTCTGAAAAGGCTCCGATCGTGCCGCTGCTGACCAGCCATAATTTTTTTTCTAATTCGGGTATTTGCGGCGTGCCGGATGGAAAATTCAGCACTTCTACTCCGGGCAGCACCTGGACGGTTAATTCTTTCAGATTGGCGTTGCCGAGGGCGCGGCGCTGCAATTCCAGGCTTAGCAGTTCAGACAATTCGCAGGGATTGGGGCGATCGCAAAATGCCCTCCTTAATACCTCTTCTTTCTCCAAATAAGCCAGAAATACCGCTGCCGGGACGGTAATGCAGATCGATTCGGTCGATGCGATCGCTGTCTCGCACCCCACTCCCCGCACCAGACTTCCCCACCCCAGCACTTCTCCCGGCCCTACTAACTTTAAACTTATTGGCGCTTGCGTCCGATGGTCGTGTCCCAACAGCCGCGCCTGTCCGATGTATATTATCGATATATTCGCAGGCAACACCTCTCGTTGCAGGATCGTTTGTCCAATCCGATACCGCAGCATTTCGCATTCCCCAGCCAGGTTTTGTAATGCCGCGCTTCCCAGTTGCGAGAACGGCTGTGTCTGAGCCAGAAATGTTTGTATTTGCGTTCTTGAAACTGCTTGGGTCATATTAATTTTAGATTTGCTAATTGGTAATTGCTAATTGGTAACTGGTAATTGGTAATTTCTGATATGTCATTTTCACCTGCTTTTATGCGCCCCTGCGCCGACGGGGGCGGGTTTATTTACATTTTCTGAAAGAGCTTTAACGTTATCGGTAAAACCCGTGCCGTAATCGCACCTCTGCTCACCTGCACCTC
>DNGJ01000227.1:0-2214 GCA_003486305.1 Cyanobacteria bacterium UBA11371 | reverse complement strand
CACCTGCACCTCTGCTCACCTGCTCACTCTGGCTCGTTGGTTTCGATCGCTCGCAATGGCCCCATTTGTTTGATCTGCTCGTTGATCCAAGTTTCAAACATTTCGTCGATTAAGCGGCGGCGCATGGTTTCATCGAGTTGGGCAGGAATTAATTGTTCTAATCTCACTATGACAAACCATTCGGCTAATGCGCGCGGGGGCCAAAGTTGACCTGGTTTACTTACCGATAGTATTTGACTAATCAGCGGATGGGGTTGACGGATGGGAACGGGTCCCAATAAACCGCCCGTGTTGGCTTCTACCCCTTGAGAGTATTGTTTGGCTATTTCGGCGAAGGACTGTTCGCCTCCTTCTATGCGGAAGTATAACTCGTTCGCCAAACCCAGGTCTTTGGTGCGAATCAGCGAATATCTCACTTGGTCGAGATATGGTTTGCGTGCGAGGAAATAAGACTCGACTTTATGTGCCCAAGTTTCTTGCTTATATTTTTCCAGCTTCAGGGGGCGCGTGGCGATCGCTTCTAGGTCTTCTGGTGTCAAGTTTTGACTCTTTAACCAAGCTTCTTTCGCTTCCGGCGTGGTTAGCTGATATTGCGCTTCTAACTGCGCGATCGCTGCCCCCTTTTCTTCTTCCGTACACTCTATGCCTGCGATCGCTTCATCTATTATCAGCCCACGCAAAAACTGTGGCATCATTTGATACCTCCCTAGCAATACCAGCATTTCGTCTGGTTTAATTCTTTTATTCCCAGCTTGAAATTCTTGTGCCATTAGTTACTACTGATCTAAGTTTTTACGGTTGCCGATAAAGAGGCGACCCCGATCCTAAGTTACCCTCATTTAGAGGGGATTTTACCATTCGGCAAAGGCAAGCGATCGCGCCTGAGATTCTTCCCCAAATCGATATCCGCCCCCTTTCACCTTGGTATACAATCTAAAACCCTCAAATTCCAGAAAAGCAGCCAAACCAATGGTAACTGCGATCGCAGCACCCGATCCCCTATGATTTATTAGCAAACCTCAGATAATTTTCCCTGACTTTTAGCAAAATGCTATCAAATCGACTTTAACCCTTTAATATACCATTTCAAATCCAGAAAACCTGGAGAATTCTTAAATAATTGTAAAAAATCGGCGAATACCCTCTCCTGAAGCTTTTTATGCGGATATTATTCACCATTCCCCACTACTTTAAACCCCTTGGCGACGGGGGGTACGCTTCTTTGGGAAAAGACCCCCAGCCTCGCATCGAGGCGCTAACGGCTTGCGTCACCGCGTTGCACCAGTTATTTGGCAACACCCAGTGTATGGCGGACTTTGACCAACGCAAAACCGTTCCGGCGAATCAGCCCCAGGCGCATCAAATTGATATAGTAATCTGCACCACCCAAGGTAGCCACCTACTGGATCGACTGCCGTTGCCCGCTCATCTGTACAAACATTATCCAACGCGGGTCGAACCGATGATGTTGGGGTTTGAGTGTCAGGCGCTACTGCGCGACTGTTTGGGCAGTTACGAATATTTCTGCTTTCTGGAAGACGACCTGATCCTCCACGACCCCTGGTTGTTTAATAAACTCAACTGGTTTACCCAGCAAGCGGGGAATACGTGCTTGCTACAGCCCCATCGCTACGAAGTATCCCTAGATGGCGCCAACTGCAAAACCTACATCGATCCCAACCTAGCACCTGAATTTACCGCCAAATATCAAGACCTGCAAGACCAGCCGGAATTGAAAGGTCAAATAATGGGCAACAGCGTTCGCTTCCTGCGTACCTCCAATCCCCATGCAGCCTGCTATTTCTTGAATGTCGTCCAAATGAACCACTGGGTGCGACAGCCTCACTTTCTAGACCGAGACACAAGTTGGTTCGGGCCATTAGAAAGTGCCGCCACCCTGGGAATCATGCGGACTTTTCGCACTTACAAACCAGCCCCCGAAAATGCCAACTTCCTGGAAATCGAGCATTTTGCTTCCGGCTGGGGCGAGAAAGTCTTAAAAATTTGTAGCGGTGCTTCCGATCAGAGGAGCGCTGTAGGGGCGGGTTTTACCGATAACGTTAAAACCCTTTCCGACAACGTAAATAAACCCGCCCCCGTCGGCGAGCAGGTGAGCGCTGTAGGGGCGGGTTTTACCGATAACGTTAAAACCCTTTCCGACAATGTAACTAAACCCGCCCCGCCGGGCGAGCCGAATCACGCTGTAGGGGCGGG
>DNGJ01000489.1 GCA_003486305.1 Cyanobacteria bacterium UBA11371 | reverse complement strand
CCTTTAGGCAGGGGAGTTGTCAAACTAGCACTACTGGTGGGTTGCCTAATCGGACTCAACCGCGAACGCAAAGGCAGACCTGCGGGCATGAGAACGTTTATGCTCGTGAGCATGGGCGCTGCCTTATTTGTGATGATTCCATTGCAAGTTGAAGGCGACAGTCCCTATGCAGCGACAAATGCGCTCAGCCGCACGATACAGGGAGTGACCACAGGCGTTGGATTTCTCGGCGCTGGATTGATATTGCAACAGCCGCCCGAAGAATCGGAAACCCCCAAAGTGCGCGGATTAACCACCGCCGCTTCTATCTGGATTGCAGCCGCACTGGGAGCCTCGATTGGCTGCGGTTTATGGCAAATGGGACTATTGGGAGCTTTGTTGACGTTGATAACGCTGAGTGGAGTTAAGCGGATCAGGCGATCGTTTTCAGTTCAGCTTAATCGGCGCCAACAAGCAGAACAGAAGGAAGCAGCAACAGATTCAATAGAGGATGAATAGACCTCTTGCCTTGTCAGTCCCTACATAGACGGACGCTCGCGTGAATTTTCAACTTGTTTTAACGGGTTTTAGCTGTAGAGACGTTACATATTGTAGAGACGTTACATGTAACGTCTCTACAGCCAGAAATTTATTTCTGGGCATTTATGCAAGAGGTCTAATTATATTCTTAACTACTCCTTTTCTCTCGTCTCTCGTTCTCTCGTTCCCAGGTTCTACCTGGGAACGCCAGTCTTAGAGGCTCCCGCCTCAAATTAACTAACCCCACCCTTTAAACGGATTCAAATAAAGCGCATCCTGGCATTCTGTCCCCACTTCAAATTCACAATCCGAACGAGGATAAGCAACGCACAAAAGTACATAACCCATTGCAATTTGTTCTTCTTTAAGACAAATTGCTGCACTTTGGTTTACTTTCCCCCGAATTAATTTAGCCGCACAAGTAATGCAAGCACCGTAGCGACAGCCTACAGGTAAGCGCATTCCGGCTTGTTCCACTGCATCCAAAATGTATCTATCTTCGGGAACTTCTATTGTGAAGTGCGAGCGATTGATTAATTCAATACGATGGGTTTTTATCATATTTAAACAAAGTTGCTAGTTATAACTATCATGCGGTGAAAAATAGCTAATAGCTAATTGCTAATTGCTCGTGGTAATATTTTCTGGCTCTACCATTAGCCATTAGCCATTAGCTATTAGCCATTAGCTATTAGCAATTATTTATTAAACCCAAATATCCGAAGTACAATCGCCTCCTGGATAGCGCATTTCATGAGCGCGAGACGGCCCATTTGGTTCGTCACCAAAATTAACGTAAAAATCTGGATTTATAGACAGACCGCCCTCGCGATCGCATTCAATTTGCAACAGATAAGACCCCTTTTTCGCCAAGTCTGGATAAAACTGATTATCCCAAGTACTAAACAGCGAATTAGTTACATACAGTCGCTTTCCATCCAAACTCAACTGCAACATTTGCGGCCCGCCGACCAATTTTTTCCCTTTGACTTCACCGCTTTTATCTAACAGTCCCCCGCACCAAACTTGCCCAGTTAATTGAGGATTTGCAGGTTCGCTAATATCGTATTGACGAATATCGCCGTGCAGCCAATTAGAAAAATAAAGATAGCGATCATCCAAAGAAATCAGCAAATCCGTAATCAGCGAAGGCACGGGATTTGACCAACCTGACAATTCAACTGAAGGCACATCAACTGCCTTACTAACTTGCCAATTTCCGTTATTTTTGTGCCAGTGCCAAATATTGCTGCTTAGTGCCGCTCCCACATATCCATGCGTGCTGTCGGGATTGTGGTGAAAGCGAACTTCTAAGGGAATTAAGCCTTCTTCACCTAAGTCAATACTTTGGATAATATCGTGTTTCTGCCAATCCCAAAAATGCAGTTGGCGACCGTAATTTCCAGCCGCAACATCCTTGAGGTCAAAGCCAGGATAAAAGGTTTTAGGTGCGCCCCATTCGCTGCTGACCATGATGTTGTGACGCGGCTGATACCAGAAGTCATAATTAAACTTCATGGTATCGTTAAAGTTTTCCCACCGACCGATAATATCGAAGTTTTCATCTAATAGCAAAAACCCACCTGGGCTGTTACCTTCGCCGTCTCCCAACATCGAAATCATCACTTTACCGTTTGCTAAACAATGAACGGTGTGGGGAGCGGAGAGATTGGTTTTAGTTTTAATTTCTTCTGATTCGATTACTTTATGAATTTTAGGTGCTTTAGCGTCAGCCGTATCGACAATATAGATGCGGCTGGAACGAATTCCTGGAATGACTAAAAAGCGGCGAGATTTGGTTGAATCTCCGTGACAAGAACTGCAAGCATTCCAACCAAAATGGTGCAATTCGTCGCCAATATAGGGCATCGGTAGACGATGAATTACTTGCGAGTAGGTAGGAGATTCTGGATCGACATCAACAGTTGCTAAATAGTCGGGTGCTTCAATTCCCGTCCCGGTGTAAAGGGCAATAGTATACAGCAGTTTCTCTCTATCTGCTTGCATTGCTGCTTCGGGGGAAGCATATCCAGGGCCACAACATGCATGTGCCATATTACCTCTCTTGCGATCGCTCCTTCTTACACTTATTATACTGTATCTCTACCGATTTACCGTGCTTTTTTATGGTAAGCAAATAATGCCCATACCACAGACGAAGCAAAATTGCTAATTTTTAGCTTAACCAGTGTACGGTTAGCACTACATATTAATCGGTAAAGTACCCGATTTTAATTAAGTTAATTTTCAAGTAAAATAAGATACGTAAGTATCCTAAGATAACAATAGGAGAAAAAACAATGGCTGCAACCCAGCCAGATATTGATATTGCGCCATTTATCGAACACGCGCTATTAATACCAACCGCCACCCCAGAGCAAGTGCAGCAGTGGTGCGAAGAAGCAGATAGGTATAAATTCGCAACAGTATGCTTGTATCCCGTCCACGTGCGCCAAGCCGTGGAGCTACTCCACAACAAGAAACCCAAAGTTTGTACGGTAATTGGTTTTCCTTCCGGTGCAACAACAAGCACCGTAAAGCTCTACGAAGCGCAAGAAGCCGTGGAAAATGGAGCCTCGGAACTGGATGTGGTGATTAACCTGGGATGGTTGAAAGCCGGGAAAAGCAAGGAACTGCACCGAGAAATAGCCGAAATTTGCTCGGAAACTGGGAAAATCGTCAAAGCGATATTAGAAACCGCTCTATTGACAGAGGCAGAAAAACGACTCGCGGCGGAAATATGTATGGATGCAGGGGTAGCGTTTTTGAAGACTAGCACCGGCTACTCAACAGGGGCTACCGTAGCAGATGTAAAACTCCTCCGGGAAGTCACCAGAGGCAATGTTGGCATCAAGGCATCCGGGGGAATTCGCAGCTATGACCAAGCGCTGGATTTGATTGTGGCGGGCGCTACTCGACTAGGCACCTCGACTGGCCCAGATTTAATCCGCCAGCGAGATAATCTCCAACAGGAGGTAATGGGTAATGGGTAATGGGTAATGGGTAATGGTTAATGGTTAATGGTTAATGGTTAATGGCTAATAGTAAAAAGCCGTTTTCGCCAGCTAACAGTTAACAAAGATTGATTAGCAATTAGCAATTAGCAATTAGCAATTAGCAATTAGCAATTAGCAATTAGCAATTAGCAATTACCAATTACCAACAACCAATTACCAATTACCAATTACCAATTACCAATTACAAATCACCCAATCTCATGAGTCGCACGTACAAAGCAACCGGAATTAATCTTAAGAGTATGCCCCTGGGCGAGTCAGACCGCCTGCTGACGATTTTGACGCGGGAATTTGGTTTAATTCGGGTGGTGGCTCCAGGGGCGCGCAAGCACCTGTCAAAGTTGGGTGGAAGGAGTGGGCTGTTTGTGGTAAACGAGTATGTGGTAGCCAAGGGGCGATCGCTCGATAAAATTACTCAAGCAGAAACGTTAGAATCCTACCCAGCACTCAGTACCGATCTGCTGAAACTATCCGCAAGTCAGTACCTAGCCGAAGTCGTCATCTACCACGCCTTGAGCGATCACCCCCAAGAGGAAATATTTTACTTGCTCAGCGAACATCTAAAACGGTTAGAGCAATTGCCCAAAACCAGTGGCGATTATCGTGCATACTTAGTTTTGGCTCACCTAGCTCAAGCAGTTTTCCACCTGCTAGCCAACGCCGGAATAGCCCCCCAAGTAAGGGCTTGTTGCATCACCAAATCCCCCCTAGAGCCAGACAATAACGAGCCAAACTGGAGCGTCGGATTTTGCCCCTCATCGGGTGGAACGGTCAAAAAACAGGGGGAAACTTCCTCTCCCGTCTCCCAAATTCAAATAAACGCCACCGAGTTGACATTGCTTCAGCAGCTAGCTTCCCGCTCCCTGCCTCAATTACAACTAAATTTAGGCCAGCAGGAATATTCCTACACTAGCTGGCTTTCCGTGGAGCGGATTTTGCGTCACTATACTCAATATCACTTTGGGCGGATAATTCGCTCTGCCGCTTTGATAGATAACTATTTTGACACCCTGCCGACTTCAGAGCCTCATGCTGCAACAGTCTGATCCCAATTTAAAAACAAATGTTTGCTCGCCAAGCCACAAAAGCAACTCCCATCCAGCACGAGTAGCTTCTGGTGCGACACCGACAAACTATCACACCAAGGTTGACCAAACTTGGCGATCGCGCGCTGACTCCAAACTAAGTGGGTCATCGGAGGCGATCAAGAGCCATTTTGAGCCAGCTGGCGCATCGCCACCCTCAGCGGGGGAAGTGTCAAAAGATATACAAACAGAAGATAAGCAAGACACCAGCTTATCCCCAGCAACTACCAACGGCGCTGCGACACCGCCGAAAATTCCGGTAAGCGCTCAAAACGAAGCCGCGCCCGAACAGGGATTTTTGCCGGTGCTGAAAAATCGTAACTTTTTGGCGCTGTGGAGCGGTCAGGTATTTTCCCAACTAGCGGATAAAGTATACCTGGTGCTGATGATCGCGCTGATAGAAAGCCACTTTCATACGGGCGATCGCACGATCAGCGCTTGGGTATCGGCAATTATGATCGCTTTTACCATCCCAGCGGTACTGTTTGGCTCCCTCGCCGGTGTATTTGTAGACCGTTGGTCGAAACGCGCCGTCCTGGTGGCGACCAATCTTTTACGCGGTGGCTTGGTGGCGGCTGTTCCCCTGCTGCTATGGCTGTCACAAGGATGGGGAAGCATCTCCGGACTACCAGCAGGCTTCTACCTGCTATTATTGGTGACGTTTTTGGTTTCCACCCTGACCCAGTTTTTTGCCCCCGCAGAACAAGCCGCAATTCCGCTAATTGTAGAACGGCGACACTTGCTATCGGCAAATTCGCTTTACACCACGACGATGATGGCATCGGTGATTGTAGGATTTGCCGTAGGTCAGCCAGTTTTAGACTTGGCGGATAGTTTGATGGCTGCGGTGGGTGTGGGAAATGGGAAAGAATTGATTGTAGGCGGGAGTTATGCTTGCGCAGGTGTATTGCTTTTGCTACTCAAAACCAACGAAAAAACTAAAAGCGATCGCGAAGCGCCTCATATCCTAGAAGACCTACGGGACGGACTGCGTTACCTTAAACACCAGCGCCGCGTCCGTACAGCATTGCTGCAATTAGTGATTTTATTTTCCATATTTGCTGCATTATCAGTTCTGGCGGTTCGCCTCGCCGAAATCATTCCCGGACTAAAACCTTCCCAATTTGGCTTTTTAATGGCAGCAGGCGGCATCGGTATGGGCGTTTCAGCCGCAATTTTAGGGCACTTTGGTCAGCGAGTTTCCCATACCTGGCTGAGCTTAGTTGGCTCTGGCGGCGTCGCAGCCGCGCTGATCGGTCTGGCCTTGCTGCCGCACCAACTGTGGATTGTACTGCTGTTGGTGATGCTTCTAGGAGGCTGTGGAGCGATCGTAGCCGTGCCGATGCAGACAACGATCCAAAAAGAAACCCCTGCGGAAATGCGCGGTAAAGTGTTTGGGCTGCAAAACAACGGGATCAACATCGCCCTCACCTTACCATTGGCTTTAGCGGGCGTCGCCGAGACATTGTTTGGATTGCAAGCAGTTTTTCTGGGATTAGCGGCGGCGGCGATCGCAGGAGGACTCCTAACCTGGTATATTTGCCGTACAAGCTCAAAAGTCAGCAAAAGCTGATAAATATGGCTAATCGCTAACGGCTAATAGCTAATCGCATTACTTGTCAAAAGTCAACCGTGACAACAGACAATAAACAATTAGCAATTAGCAATTAGCAATTAGCAATTACCCATTACCCATCACCAAGACTTGAATGCATATCGCTTGGCTTGGAAAAAAATCACCCTTTTGCGGCAACGTTACCTACAGTCGGGAAATAACCAACGCTCTGCTAGACCGGGGTCATCGGGTTAGTTTCCTCCACTTTGCTACTGACGAATCCGACCCGGAAAACTGGCCTGAGTGTCAAGAAGTTTCCCTACCCTTCTTGTATAAATCTCAGGTTTATACAATTCCGACGCCAAAATCGGGCAAAGTCTTGATGGACTCTTTGCGAGACTTAAAGCCCGATTTGGTACATGCTTCGCTAACGCTTTCGCCGTTAGATTTCCTCCTCCCAGAAATCTGCGAAGAGTTAAATTTACCTTTAGTAGCAACGTTCCACACTCCCTATGCCCGCAAGGGAGCCAAACTAAAATCGGGAACCCAACTGCTAGCCTATCAGCTCTACGCACCCTTTTTAGCTAACTACGATCGCGTCATCGTCTTTAGCGAAATACAGCGAGAACTGTTGGCAAAAATGAACGTCCCCCCAGCGCAGGTAGCGGTAATTCCCAACGGAGTAGACGAAGAAAAATATTCCCCCGGCTTTTCTCAATTCAAATCACAATTGCAAGCCGAACGGATTTTTGTTTACCAAGGGCGCATTGCGGTAGAAAAAAATGTAGAAGCTTTGCTCAAAGCTTGGCAGAAGGCAAAAATGGGGCCAGAGTGTAAATTAGTCATCGTTGGCGATGGGCCGACTCGCTCCTCATTAGAGCCATTTTACGACTCGGAATACGGCATCGTCTGGCTGGGATTTGTCGCCGACGAGCAGCGACGGATCGAAATTCTACGGGGATCTGATGTATTTATTTTGCCTTCGTTAGTCGAAGGACTTTCCTTGTCTCTGTTGGAAGCAATGGCTTGCGGTCTGGCTTGCATCGCCACAGATGTGGGAGCCGATGGCGAAGTTTTGCAAGGGCAAGCCGGTATAATTGTCAATCCCCAACGGGTGGTAACTGAGTTGCAGACGCTGTTGCCTTTAATGCGAGAGCATACAGAATTTACAGCCCGCTTGGGACAAAAGGCGCGTCAGCGGATTTTAGAACGTTATACCCTCAGCCGCAATATCTCTCAGTTGGAAAAACTTTATACCCAGGTATTGCAGCAGCCGCGCCTTCAACTCAGTCGTCGCATCTGATTGAGTCCTTCTGCCTTAGACCCTAGCCCCTAGCTATAACGGGTGAAGCTCTCAACGGGATGGCGCTTGGTGTTGCTCCATTCCAGGTCTTCTAGTTCCCGGAGTGCTTTGGCGATCTGCATTTGGGCGTCTGCTACAAAGACTTGCCAGCAAGCTTCGCCAATTTTTTTATCGGCAAAAACTGCTAGCACTTCCCGTTCCCAGTGGAAATTTTGCCAGCGATCGCCTAATTCTGGCACAAAACCATATTCGTCAAGGTTTGACGATATGGCGACGTTATCTGCGATCGCCAACTTTCAAATTTGTGACAGTATCCAGGTGTGAGGTAAAAAAAATGACTAGATCTAATCAGAAGGCTTGGTTGCTCAAATTAGTCTGTTATTCCCCAGGTAAAACCTCGTCTAATACTTGCTGGAATTCTGCCAGAGAATTGATAGCGATCGCTCTGGTAAAAAGACTTTGCAGCATAGCTGAATCGTTTATCCCGTTGATAACCTCGACAATAGAACTTGGTACTTCTCCAAACCGAATCTGTAGGAATTGAATGATATAGTTTCGACTCGCTTGGACAATGCCTTGTTCAATGCCTTGT
>DNGJ01000304.1 GCA_003486305.1 Cyanobacteria bacterium UBA11371 | reverse complement strand
CACCATAGATGGCTTCACTTCTAAGATAGCAAAGCCGAGGCTGATGTGGGTTGACCGTACAACCAGAGTTATAGGTTCCGTTTTTGTAAAAAATAGCGTTGATGACCGGGTGGGAAATCTTGGAGAGTGCCAAATATTTGATATCCGAGTTTTTGGTAAAAACCAAGCGCTTGAAAGCTAAACGTATCGAGATAACAATGATGACAACCGCGCTTTTTGGCTTCGGCTTCTGCTTTTAGCATTAATTCCCGTCCATATCCTTGACCTCGCAGCGCTTCGCTCACCCAAAGTTGGGAAACGAACATCCATTCCCAATAGGTTTCGCCGACCAAACCACCAACAATTTTGCCATCACTATCTCGAATAAAAATTGCCAGTTGATAGGAGATATCTTCACCTACCTGGGAGGCGTTGTAGTCAACCAGGTTTCTGATAAAAGTACGAATATCTTCTTGGGTTGGATTCTCCTCAACCTTGATGGTTAAGTCTGTCATTTTGTGGGGGCAGGTTTTAAGGAGTTTAAAAGCGTGCTACGCCTTGCTTTGTTTGTATAGACCTACCCTTGCAGGGTAGGTCTATGTGAATTTTACCCACAAATTTGGCTCGACCCGCCCCCAAGCAGCTGTATCAAGTTAATAGCGCGGAACTGAAGGATCGACCAAGATAGAATAAGCATCAATCCCGCCGACTACATTTTTAACGTTGGTGAACCCCTGATTCATCAACCATTGGCACATTTGAGCCGATCTAACGCCGTGGTGACACATAACGAGAGTTTCTGCATTAGGATCGAAGCGGGTTTGGATCTGCCCAGACCAAGAGTTGAATTCGCTTAAAGGGAGGACGGAAAAGCCATCGACGTGAGCGATCGCTACCTCATCTGGTTCTCGGACATCGATTAACTGTATCCCATCCGTGGCAGATGCTAGACGGCTAGCCAATTCCTCAACACCGATCTCAGGGATAGACTGACTAAAAAATTGAGCAGACACTCGCTTTGGCAGAAACCTACATTCAAACTATATCAATCCTGGGAACGATGAGCTTGTCTTTTCTCCTGCATAAACTGCTTAAAGGCTAGCTGGCGATTTTCCATAAACTGATGCCAAAAACCAGGATAGATATCGTCCATCGTTTTTGCGATCGCCCAGACTTCCATCCCCATCAGATTGTATAGCGACCGATCCGCCCGTTGCAGCTCTTCGATCCGCTGTTGCAAATCTGTATCTGATGCTTCTGTTGCCGTTTCTTCCTCTGATTTATCGAGTTGACGCGATTTTAGTTCCAGCATTGCGATCGCCCCCAGGTTGATCCAAATTTAATACTATATCGTAATATCCACTAGCCACTATGTATTAATGGCTACACTGATATCCAAAGTTTTCAAGGTAAATCTCTGGTTTAACCTTGATATTCTGATGCTGCAAGTTAGCTGTTAATGCGTAGCCTGCGATACTAATCAAGTTTAAGCAATCTGGCTGGGGTTAGACCCGTAAAAAAATATAATTTAAGGTAATTTGATTAAAGCTTTAAGATTTTCTGAGATTCTTGACAATTCGCAGCAATAGTGGTAATCATTGCGGTACGCTCGAATCCCCGTGTTTAGACGTGTAACTAATTGCAAAATCTTTGCTTAAAGCTTAAATCAATTAAACCTACTTAACTCCGTGTTATGGTAATTGCAGTTGAGTTAAGTAGGTTTTAATGCAGCATGTCACCCCCAAGGAAGCGGCTAAAATCCTTGGTGTCCACGTCTCTAGCCTCAGAAGGTGGGAAAATGAAGGAAAGCTTAAAGCAATCCGTACACCAGGCGGTCAAAGGAGATTCATCCTTGAAGAAGTCGAGAAAGTCGGAGGAATGCCCAGGACAATTAGAACTGTTTGCTACGGAAGGGTTTCGACTCACTCCCAACAAGATGATTTGCAACGACAACTTGAGCATTTACGCACAAGATACCCAGAGGCTGAAATCATTTCAGAAGTTGGAAGCGGACTCAATTTTAGGCGGAAAAAATTCCTCTCAATTCTGGAACGAGTCATCGATGGTGATATCCAGCGTCTTGTCGTTGCCCACCCCGATAGACTTGTCCGGTTCGGATACGAATTGGTTAAGTGGTTATGCGAAAAGTTTGAGTGTGAACTCATGGTTCTCAATGACCGCAAACTCAGTCCAGAAGCCGAACTCATTCAAGATATGTTGTCCATCATCCACTGTTTCTCTAGTAGGTTATACGGACTCAGAAAATACAAACTCTCGCTCAAAGAAGACTTACAAAAAGAAGCCCCGTCACTCGAAATCTACACAGGAATCGACAAAGCCTCAGCCGAACAGTGTACTAAAAATCAGGCTATATCCTAGCAAGGAATTGCACAAAGTATGGAAGCGTTGGTTAGCAGCATAACGCTACTATTACAACGAAACAATTACTTTATTACGAGTTTTTGATGGGGTACAGAAAGTTAGTGCAAAGCAACTTGATAAGTTGTTACAGCAAATAGAAACTATACCTGAATGGGTAAAAACAATACCTGGGCATCAACGTCAAGAAGCATGTTTCGAGGCATACGACGCATGTAATCGAGCTAAAAAAGATGGGGGTGAAGCGAAGTTAAAATCAGTCAAAGCAACAAGCCAAGCCATCCAGTTTAAAGTTGGTAACTTCAAAAATGGTACTTGGTATCCACGCACGACAAAAGGATTAAAATTTACTACATTCGGTCAATCTGTTCCCTATCAATGCGAGTCTGGTACAGAACTTGTATATCGTCGTGGTAAATGGTTCGGTTGCTTTCCTCAGCACAAAGAAGTTGTCACAACTGAAATGGATAGGGTAATAGCTTTAGACCCAGGCAATCGCACTTTCTTGACTGGTTTTGATGGAGAGAATGTCTTAGAGATTGGAAAGGGAGATATCGGGCGCATACAAAGATTGTGTCAGCACCTTGACAATCTAATAAGTCGTTCTACCAAAACAACATGTCGTAAACGCTCTAAGATGCGGATTGCTGCTAGCCGCGTCAGGGAAAGAATCGAGAATATAATCAAAGATTTGCACAACAAAGCTGTTAATTTGCTAGTCAATTCTTACAAGGTAATATTCTTGCAAACTTTTGATTCGAGTCTTATGGTAATCAAAAAGCGTAGCGGCAATCAGCGCAAAATTAACAGCAAGTCAGTCCGTCAAATGCTAACTCTTTCTCATTATCGGTTTGAGCAGCATCTTAAACAAGCCGCATCAAGAAAAGGTGTAATAGTCGTTCTTTGTAACGAGTCTTACACTTCCAAAACCTGCGGCAACTGCGGTCATGTTCACCATAAACTAGGTGGCAACAAAATTTTTAAATGTCCACATTGCGGAACTCAAATTTCTCGCGATGCAAATGGCGCACGTAATATTTTATTACGTGCTTTGCAAGCAACTGCCTTTACCGTGACGCATGATTATATCGTGCTTTCCGATTCGTCGGAATTGACGGATGCCGTAGTTAATCACGTTTAAGCGTTTTGATTAGCTTAAAAGTTGCACAGTGGCTGGAGTATTTCGGGAAAGCGTTTGATGTGCCAGTGATTACTGTTGCGCCTCATTACACCTCTCAAAATTGCTCCAACTGTGGACAAGAAGTTAAGAAATCCTTGTCCATTCGCACTCATAAATGTCCACATTGCGGTTACTTAGATGACCGCGATACGAATGCTGCCATCAACATTTTGATCAAAGCATTGCAAGGTCTAGCACAACTACCGAGGGGCACTCGGAAAGTAAAGTCTGGGGAGAGATTGACCTCTGCTGAGGATGGGAAACCAGCTTCTAGTAAGTCGGCTCGACGAGCCAGAAACTAAGAGCAGTGATGTTGGGAATCCCCACCCGAGCGCGTAAGCAGGGTGGGGAGGATGTCAAGTAAGTATGTATTTTAAAGCTTTCATAAAGCTAATTTAAAGATTTCATAATTTTTAGGTAAAAGTACTTTCTGTAGCCCAGAATACCGGAAACTCACCTGTATAGTGGAAGTACGATCCCCAAGGGGGTTATATATGCTATTAGAAAATGCAGGGTATTCATCGGTTACGTCTGATGTGCTAAACATAACGTCTAGTACCCAGACGATTACGGGTTTTATAGACAGCGTTGGCATCAGCGGGAATGGTAACGTGCAGGTGCTGTCTGATAGCGGTCAGGTGTTGCACGGTTCAACCAATGCCAACATAAGCGACGCAACCATAGATAAAATTCCGGATGCAGGCACTTACCAGATCCAGATAGATCCCTATGATGTTGTTACCACAGCTAACAATCTTACCGTGTCTGGTATCCCATCGAGTAACGAGGCAGATACTTCTAGCGACAGCATAAAAGATGATATTTTAACCAATTTTACCAATACCCAAGAAAGCTTACCGCCTAACAATAACTACAATCGGGATAACATTTCCCCGAGCAATCGGGGCAATGCATCTAGCGAACAAGACTTAACAAATTGGACAAGTGAGGCAGCCAATCCAATTGTTCCGGCGATAGTCAGCTCGAATAAGAGTGCGATCGCAAGTTTTATTAGCTTTAGCGTAACTGACGCTTCCGGCGATAACAGTCTTGATACAGTTTTTTCAGGTGGAGCGATCCGGGTTAGCTATGAATTAGCCAACGGGGAATCAGTATCCAAGGTTGACCTCGAAGTTGTGGAATTTGATAGCATCGTAGGAAGTTTAGGGTCTTGGACTGCGAATAAATTATCTAATAATCTGATTAATCTAGCGAACTTTTCAAATTTATCTGAGGGCGAATATCTAGTCCGCGCAATTGCCACCACAACTAGCGGTCAAAAGATTTTCTCTACCTTCCAACCTCTGGGAATTTTACCTTGGAATAAAAGCGTTGGTACTTTTACTGGTGACACCCTGAATTACTCTAATGTACCAGGAGAAGCAGCAGTCTTTCTCGGACGCGGGGGGACAGATACGCTGAATCTGGCTGGAATTTCTCGCGCCGATGTCACCAGTATCAATGGCACGAACCTTAGTGGGTTCAATCCCTTGTCTAACTCGACAGCCTTTCAAGCAATTTTTCAAGGCACAGCGTTTGATTATTTAACCCTTGCTGATGGGGGAGAAATCTACTTTCAAGGGATTGAAAACCTCAAATTTGCAGACGGTTCAAATTTAGAACTGCAAGTTCGACCCAACGATACGAATTTTGCTTATCAGTGGAATCTGCACGTATCAGATGTAGATAGCGCGTGGCGTTTTACCCAAGGAGCAAACAACGTATTATTGGCTTCTTTGGATACGGGAATATTGACCGCAGCAGGAGCAAGCGGCAGCATCTTTGACATAGCACCGGCTCGTTTGATAACCGATCCAACGGACGATGACAATTTTGACGGCACGATTAATTACGGACACGGGCATTCTGCGATTAGTATTATGTCGTCAACGGCTAACGACAATTTTGGCATTGCTGGCATCAATTGGAACGGCAAAGTATACGTAAACGACGTGTATCGGGGGGTTGATTTACTGCAAGCGATTGGTGACACAATTAATTACGCACGGGCTAATAATATGCGGGTTGTGTTCCAAGCAGGAATTCAAGGAGATTATTGGCTAGATTATAGTGGGGGTACGCGGCAGCAACTCGAACAGCTAATCCAAAATAACTCGGATATAGCGCTGTTTGCGGTTGGTGCGGGTAATGGAGGTCCAAGCGGTAATTTCCCAGATCCGAATTATCTAACCAGCGTTAATGGTCTAGCAAGGCTGGAAACAACGCACAGTAACGTCATGTCCGTTGGCGCGCTGGAAACCAAAGCAGATGTTAACGGGTTACGTCAGTGGCAATACGAGTGGGTGAATGGTTTATTGAATGCAAAGGTGGCGGAGATTGCATCCTATTCTAATCGCGGATCTAATTTGACCTTAATAGCAGCAACCGATTCCCCCGCCATCGACAAATATGGCAATTTCAATTATTTTCGCGGCACATCTGCTTCAAATCCCAACTTAGCTGGCATTTCCTCCCTGGTGTGGAGCGTTAACCCCAATTTAAATGCAGGTCAAGTGCGTCAAATTTTAACCGATACGGCGATGGATTTGGGTGCAGCGGGTCGGGATAATACCTTTGGCTCTGGGTTAGTCAATGCCGATGCTGCTGTCCGTCGCGCTTGGGCGCTACAAAATAGTTCTGATGTGGCGAATCTTTACGGGGGTAATTCCTTGCTGGTTTAGTTTGAGTAGCGGCAGCATTAATATTGCCGCTACTCAAACAAAGCGATAACGCTTTCCCTCACAAGGGCTGCAAGCAGCTGTAATAGCTAATAGCTAATCGCGAAAAACAATTAGCAATTAGCAATTAGCCATTAGCAATTAGCCATTAGCCATTAGCGATGCGCTATTTGCGTTGATTGAAATAAGTTCTGTAGACCTCAAGGGCGACGGGGACAGCAGTGACGCCGCCGTAGCCGCCATTTTCGACGACTACAGCGATCGCTATCGTAGGTTTGTTGACAGGACCATAACCCACAAACACGGCATTACTTCTGCCGCCGTGGGGTACTTCCGCCGTACCCGTCTTACCTGCTGTCAGAGGAATCGAACCATCTCTGAGCCTTTTAGCGGTTCCTTTTGTTACAGCAGCAACAAGTCCAGAACGAATCGCATCAACTGCGTCCGGAGCTAGACCTGTGGCTTCTGGTTTAAATTCGGCGGTTTTAGTTTGATCCGCCAGCAAATGGGGTTTAACCCGCATCCCGCCGTTAGCGATCGCACTCACCATCACCGCCATCTCTAAAGGAGTCGTCAGCACCAAGCCTTGACCAATCGACATGCTAACCGTATCCCCTGGATACCAAGGTTCTTTATAAATCCTCTCTTTTTCCTCCGGCGTCGGCAGGCTGCCGTGAGTACCCCCAGGCAACCTCAGATCGGTTACTGGCCCAATTCCCAGCTTACGACCCCACTTAGAAATTTCCTCCGGCCCTATTTTTAGCCCCATGCGGTAAAAGAAGGTATTACTGCTTACCGCCAGGGCATCGCGAAAGCCAATTACCCCATAACCGCTGCCTGAGTGTTCGCGGAAAACAAATCCACCCATACTGATAGCAGCCGAAGTAGCAATCCTTGACCCAGGCGAATATTTACCAGAACCCATCCCCGCAGCCGAGGTGACGATTTTAAACGTACTGCCGGGGGGATAGCCTTGCAAAGCGCGATTGAGAAACGGCTTATTGCGTGCCTGAAGGCTTTGCCACTCAGCCCTAGACACCTTGCGCGTAAAGAAATTCGGGTCAAACCTGGGGGTGCTAGCCAGCGCCAACACTGCCCCCGTTCTGGGGTCGAGAACCGCAACTGCACCCCGCCGACGGCCTAGAGCGCGTTCCGCCGTTTTTTGCAGCTCCAGATCCAGGGTGAGGGTGACTTGAGCGCCCGCCTGGGGCTGACGCACTCCCATTTCGCGCAATTCTTTACCTCTGGCATCGACTTCGATCAAGCGACTGCCCCACACGCCTCTGATCTGTTTATCGGCTAGGCGTTCCACTCCCATTTTGCCGACAATCATCCCCATCGGAAAGTCGGGGTTTGCTTTCATATCTGCGCTCGTCGCTTCGCCGATGTATCCCAAAACGTGGGAAGCTACTTCCCCGTTGGGATAGTAACGGCTCGACTCGGTGCGGATTTCCAAACCCTGAAATTGAGTTGCAAGCTCTTCCAGGGCGACGAAGGCTTCTGGGGAAAGATTTTGCGCCACCCTTACTGGCAAAGCGGATTGATAGCCTGCTTGCTCTAATTTTTCCAGGATTTCCTCGGTGGGAATATCGACAATGGCACTGAGTTTATTCGCCGTGACTTCCCATTCGGCAGGGGTTTGTTGCATGGGCCAGACAAACACCGAGCGAGCTACCCGGCTGGCTGCCATCACTTTGCCTTTACGGTCTACAATATTGCCCCTCGCCGATGCCATCGGGATCAAGCGCACGCGGTTTTGTTCGGCTTGCTTGCGGAAGTACTGTCCTTGCAGCAGTTGCAGTTGCACCAAACGAGCCGTGCAAACGCCGATCGAGGAAGTCACAATCAGCATCAACACGACGGCTCGGTATTTGGCGCTAGTCGGGCGCACCGCAGTTTGCGGTCTAGCTGCCTTCACCGAGCGCGAGATGTTGGCGACACGACGCTTAGAACGAAAAGGAATGGGAATTCTGCCAGCCATTTTGATCGGATTTGCTCTGCTAGGGAGATGTCTTTTGTATGTTAGGGGTTAATTCGCACTAAAAAATTGTAAGTTGTGAGGCTACTCGCCGAAGCACCAAAAAAACACCAGCGCGATCGCAACTAAACTCAGCCACAGAGGAATGCTAAACGTCCGAATCAATTCTAAAGGGTAAAGCACGATCGCGTTAGTCACAAATAAAACGCTCAATACCAATAGGGGCAGCAAGATAATCGGAGGCATAAGAACAAGGGAAGATGAGGAAGCCTTGGATGTATTATGCACGCATTGTCGCTCATCTGCCCCATGCGATCGCCGGAGTTACGCAAAGAAACCGGGTTTCTATCAAAAATCTTTGGTTTGGCAACGAAGGAGCTACGCAGAAACCCGGTTTCTCACCTCGTCCTGCGTAAGTCCTAGATCGGTTAGATGTAATTAAAGTAACTGCTTGACAAACTCAAATCCGTAACGCCTTTGACGATCGCAATCAGTTCATCTTCAGCAACTGTCCGCTGGTAAATAGCCGTCCCGCTGGGTAAACCGTTTGGAGATTCAACCAGCCGATAGCCGGATGCGGAACCTGAAAGCAGGATAAAATCTTCCTTGCTGTTGAAGTCGGTAACGATCGCGTAATCGCTCAAGCCCTTGTCTTTCGTATTGCCGTCGTTATAGTAGGCGCTAAGTTTGCTTCCCAAGATGAAGGTATCTGATTCCTCTCCACCCGTGAGACTATCGATCTCGCCGATTCCAGGTCTGGAAGATTTGGGATCGACACCAATGACAGTATCTTTACCTTTATCTCCATAAACATCATCGTTACCGCTGTCGCCGCATACCATGTCATCGCCTTGACCGCCGTAGATCGTACTTTCGCCTACTCCACCATAGATCGAGTCGTTGTCTTGGTTGCCGTAGAGCTTATCTTTGCCGTTGCCGTAGATGCGATCGCTACCTATATTGCCGTAAAGAACATCGTCATCCCCATCCCCGTACACTTCGTCATCGCCTTTACCACCGTACAGGGTGTTATTGCCTTTACCTCCATACAGGATATCGTTGCCTTGGTTGCCGTTGATGTCGTCGTTACCGCCGTCACCGTAGAAGATGTCTTTACCTTTACCGCCAAAGGCTTTGTCGTCCCCATCTCCGGCATAAAACACATCATCCCCATCGCCGCCAGAAAGCGTGTTGTTGCCGTTGTCGCCAGAAAGGGTATCGTTGCCTTTGCTACCCGTCTGCGGTGTTTGGGGCGCATTGTTTTTGCCGCCGCCACCGTCGTTATCCAGAATCGTACCAAGACCTTGGGCATCTGCGATCGCAGCGCCTTTGGCGTTGCTCAAAAAGATCGGCGCTGTTTCGTCAAACTCCGGTCGCCTGTCATCGATAACGTTTAAAGTAATAACTTGTTTGGTTTGGCCTGGGTTGAACGTTATCTGACCCTTAGAAGCAACAGCACTGACGTCGGGACGCCCGCCGGTAATTTGACCGCGAATTTCACCCCCTGGCGACCCTTTGGTATGAACGTTTAGGTACAGCTTGGTATCGTCTCCGGGTGTTGCCGACTTGAAACTGGCGGCAAAATCGCTAATAGATTTATTGGCTTGATCGGTTGTTTCCCAAACGCCGGTAATGCTTGTGGAACCATCTGGGTTAATCGTAGCCTGCCAGTCGTCTGCGTCTTGACCTTTGGTAATATCTAACACAATCGGGCCGTTGACGCCTAATGACCCGGCGTGAAAGTGAACGCCAGTAACATCATCTGCTGTATCGGGGGTTTGAGGCGCTTTGCCCAACAACGGGCCAAAATCTAAGCCGGAAATCTTTGTCGCATAAGTTAGAGCATCGCCTTGACCGTTAAGTTGAAAAAAGCCGAAGCCGGTAGCTTTGGAATTGACGGGCGGAACTTCTTGATTGCCGGATAAAACTGTTTCGTAGGCGGTATTGCCCTCGGTATTGGCAAAGGTCAAAGCATAGTCTACAGTCACCGTCTGCAAGCTTTGTTCCGACAAGCTGATGGTAAAGTTTAATTCCCCGCTACCTTCTCCTACCGATGGGTCGTTAACGGAGATTTGCGGTAGGGATGGATCGATACCGGGTTGGGGGGTTGGGGGATTGGGGTTTTGGGGAT
>DNGJ01000205.1:8134-10221 GCA_003486305.1 Cyanobacteria bacterium UBA11371 | reverse complement strand
CAAGTCAAATCTTTACTTTGGGAGATTTTGAAGCCGCGTTCAAACTCCAAAAGTTTGACCTCAATCAAATTGGTCAGAAGTCTGGCATCAGGCTTGATGTGATAAAGTTATCCGATTTCAAACTATTGGAAACTCAAAACATCCAAGACCTCGTGAAAGCCATGCCCCAGCTTTTAACAAAAACTTTGGGAGAAATGCCACCGATTCAAGAATTAGTTGGGCAAGTGTTGCCACCGGGGTGGTCGCATAATCAAACATTGGGAGAAATTATTGAAAAAAACCCTCAAGTTCAATTTACCCAATTAGGACAAATTGACTTAAGCAAATACCGATTAACCCAAATTCCAGGCATTGAAACAGTCCCCCTCGAAGCTTTCAACAATTGGCAATCAACCCCAATTAACGGTGTGCCAGGACTGGCTCGCGTGCCGTTTAGCGAGTTTCCCAACGCCCCTGCACCCGTGGGCCAAGAAACGCCAAGACCCTTTAATTGTGGTGTTGGATGAATTGGTTAGCTTATTTCTGCCGGATTTATCCAAATGGTTGAATGAGTCTCGTTCTGAAGGATTTTGCGGCATTTTAGGTTGGCAGAATATGGGGCAATTAGAAAAGTATTATGGCAAGGAACTTGCGAAAGCAATTTTAGGAGCTTGCGGTACTAAATTTGTTTTTAATCCAGGGTAGGAAGAATCTGCCCGCATGTTCTCGGCTTACCTTGGAGATGAGGAAATCAAATATAAGCAAGTTTCCAAAAGTACGGGTAGAGGTAAATCTAGTCGCTCTGTATCCGACCAAGAATGAGAAAGAAGAATTTATCATGGTTTGCGATCGCCTTGATTCAGGTTTACCAAATGCTAAAACAGACTTGAGAGATTTAGCTGCGGCGCTTGGATCTCTTGCTCCTGCTGGTACTTTTTCTACTTTGGAAAGCTTTCGCAAAATAGAAGTTTTGGGCTTGCTCAATCAAATTTTGGAAAAGGCTAAAACCGATGAAATTCAGGTCGGGGATTATTTGATTAGTCGCAGGCGGAATCTTGAGGACGGGAAAGGGCAACTGTGTTTAAAAAAAGGCGATATTGATTTAGTTAAATATACGGTACAAAAAACTCCACAAGGATTAATCAAACAACTGGATAAACAATTCCTCATTCGCTATGCTCCTAGTTGCCAAATTTTAGAATTCTGCCAAAAGCGCCCCCAAGTAGAAGCGACTTGCAATTACGGAACCGTTGAAGATGCGACAGAAGACTTACCCTGTTCCAGTTTTGAAGGCGCTCAAATTGCTCAAATGTTCAACGTTCCACCACACTTACGCCTCCAAGGTCGTCGCGAAGCTACTGTTAGCAACTATCGCCAGCTCGTCAAACAAGTCCAAGGAATTCTCAGCAGTCACCACGCTCAATCTCGCATCGATAAACCGCTAGAATCCAAGCTGCAATTAGGGGATGGAAGCATTACGCTAGGACAACTGCTGACTCCGAGTTGGCGAGTGCCCAATTTAGTAGATGTGTTTCTTTCCTGCTGCGAAACTAATCTTGGGTTAACCCAAGTGACTGACGATCTCCTCACGATTGCCAGTGGCTTTCTGTGTGCGGGTGCTAGAAGTGTGGTGAGTACCCTTTGGGCGGTTGACGACTTAGCAACGGCGCTATTTTCGATTTTTTATCACCAATATCGACACAGAGGATCGTGTCGTCCGGCTGCTTTGCAACAAGCACAGGAAGAATTACGCTCTTTAACTGGGGAAACTCTTGCTACTGTTTACCAACCTCAAATAAATATGCTGCTGGATGAGAAATTTCAGCAACTAGATAGGGCACGTAAGGAAGCAAAAGCTAATCGCGATCGCTGCCCCAAAGATACCCCAGATTATCTGAAATGGGATGAAGAGTATAAGCAGCACTTTCAAGCTGGCGATCGCATCCGCAAGACCAAAAATTGGCTCAAGGCTATGAGTCAAGAGGCTTTCCCCTTCTCTCACCCTTTCTACTGGTCAGCTTTCACCTGTTCTGGCTTGCGTTAACTTCAGGTTACAGCGGATTGCAATCGAATGAGGTATCACAGCGGTGTGCGGGCACCCTTAAGGG
>DNGJ01000205.1:0-7938 GCA_003486305.1 Cyanobacteria bacterium UBA11371 | reverse complement strand
CAGCGTTAACGCTGCCGCTACACAAACGAAGCGATAACGCTTGCAAGCCGCTGTAATCCCCTCTGCGCCTTGTCTGTGGGAGTATCCCAGAGATTTTTTCATTTTTTTTCCCAAAACCTGCATAATTTTTTGACTGCGCCCTGGTTAATAGAAAAGCGCAGTTGGCCAACTCGCTTCTCCCAAAATTCTCGATCGACCTTAACGGAGAAACGAGCCATGACACATACAGTTTTTTCTTCACTCCTGGCGTTGGCGATGATGTTTCCTGCTTCTGGAAAAACTACTGAGTGCGGGAAACAAACTTTTACACCGACACAAGTTGGCTACATTCACTCTTCTGTGGAAATTGTCAATACTGAAATTAATAAAGGTGGTGATGACGCTCCGATAGTTCCTCCCAACTATCGCTTAAATCTCTAGGATAAAGCATGGGAGCATGTCAAGTTTGCAAATCTACACCAACACCCGCGCATAGTGGGGCTATACAAACGAAGCAAGGCGTAGCGGGCTTTAAAAGTTTTAGCCCGCGTAGGCGGGCTTTGTTTGTGTAGCGACACCCTTGAGGGTGTCGGCTACAAAGTTGACATGCTCCCTAAACCATCAGCTTTTACTTGTTTGTTTGGAAAATTCAAGCGCTGGCGTGCTGTAATTTTCCAAACATCTAATTCTGGCAGTCTCCAATGCGTTCCTTGAGGTTTATTGTTGCTCTGGTCGCATTTGAGAAAATTCTCATAACAAACTAACGACTCTTGGATATTCCCTTGAGCTTCTTTCACTTGTGCCAAAATATAATGAGTCGGTGGGTGAAGATTATTTAGATCCAGCGATTTCACAAGCTGTAACTCTGCTTCATCATAGCGATTGTTCACAAAATAAGCCCAACCAAGGTTTTTGTGTAAAGCCGCTAGAACTAACTCATCTTTGACTTGCTCCAAAATCGGCAATATCAGGTTAATTGCTGTCTCCACATTTCCATAAATAATTTCCAGACGGGCTAAGTTACTGATAGCTGCATAAGCCCCTCTGTTGTTAAATCCAGCAGCAATTTGATAGTGAATTCGTGCTGTATATATATCTTGCAATTGTTCGTATGTAGCTCCTAAGTTATAGTGAGATGCGGCTAAGTCAGGATTAAATCTGATGGATTGAATTAAGTAAGCTTTGGCAGTTTGAAACTGCCCTGCTAGATAGTTTTTATAGCCTAATTGATTTAAATATTTAGCAATCAATTGATGAATGATGTATTTTTTGAGTTCTGAATTCAGGGTAAAACTCTGTTCAATTTTCACTAAAAATGCTTGCTGGCTAAGTAGTTCTAAAGCCGATGGCAATTCGGATGTTTCTCCTGCTACAGCTAGATTGGATTTCAAATCATTGATGCTGACTGGTTTACTCTTTAAGGCTAAACAACAGAGCAGGTAAATTTCTGTCTCTGATAAATGAGCGCTGTTTTTTTGCAAATAATCGCGCAGAATCTGCTGGACAACTAAGGTAGTCTGCTGGATAAATTGGGTGATATTCCCTGAAAACAAGTCAGCAAAGTTAGCGGTAACTATCTTTAAAAGTAAAGGATTGCCGCCATAGAGTTGGATGAGTTCGGAAAAAAGACTGCGATCGGGACTACTAGAAAACCTTTTGGCTGTCTCGATAATTTTTTGAGCGCTTTGCTCGTCTAAGCCATTGAGGTGTAATAGTTTAAGCTCTGATTTTTCAGAGGCAAGCGAAATAAGTGGTTGGGGGAGATGCCAACTGGTAAGTAATAAGCAACTTTGATGGCTTGATGTTACTATTCGTTGGAACAATTCCGCATAATTTTCGTATCCTTGTTGATAGCGATCGCTTGTTGGGAGAATGCTATCAATTTCATCCAATACTAACAGGCACCGCGAGGCACTGAGATATTTAAGCAATAAAGCTATTCGGTTTTCCGTAGTTTCTGGTAAGTCGGTTTCGGATTGGGAAGACAAGCATTGAATGAAATCGGCTAAGAGCTTGGGTAGCAGTGGGCGGTCTTTGAGCGATCGCCATAAGCAATAATCAAACTCACCCTGAATTTGTTGTACTGTGGTGACTGCCAACGCGGTTTTGCCAATTCCTCCCATTCCCAGTAACGCTACCAGTTGGCAAGCATCGTTGACTATCCATTGTTTTAAAGTAGCGATTTGGGCACTACGACCGTAGAAAATTGGCACATCAGGTGCTTCACCCCAATCTGTGTGGTGTGTTTTGGCGATCGCGCGGAGTGAAGTACCGGAAGCGATCGCTGTGTCTGGGGTAGTATCAACGCTGACGGCAGACTGTGCTATGTCATTTGTAATCGGAATCTTATCGTTGCCTGCACCATGACTAAAATTAGCGACTTGCTGTTGATACTGGGTCATCAGGATTTGCTGTAACCTAGCCAGTTTTCCAGGCCCTCGACCCAAAATTTCAAATTTTTTGTAAACCTCACCCAGTCTTTTCTGAAGCGCATCTTTGCTGACTCCCAGTTCTTGTGCGATCGCATCCATCGATTCGCCTTGGATAGCTCTGGAAAGTGCCTCAAATTCATTGTCAGAAATACCAAGCTTGGTGGCTAGATTTCTTAAAAAGTTCTGGGGAATCATTGTAATACTTTACTGCATAAGTAGTATGAACGGTTGTTTTAGATAAGGTTTCTCTGGCAGAGGAGGGAGCGATCGCCCTAACAGCCGCCTCCCCAGTATTAGTAACTGTTGGTGCTGTGGGTATGGTTTACGAATTATTCAAAATTCTCGATAATCACAAGCAAGAAGTTAGAGCTTTTTATGAATCTTTAACCGATCAACAGTTAGAAGGTTTGCAATAAATTGAGAATGAACTGATTTATGAACGCCAGAAAAATTTAGAGTTTTTAGCAGAAGCAAAAGCAGTCAACGCGATTGAAGAAAAAGCTACGGTTAGTCTCATTAAGGCGGATAATTTAGCGAAACAAGCAAGGGAAGTAATTGCAAAAGCACCTTATACAATTGATATTTTGCAAAATGCAAAAAGTAAATTTGTCCAAGCTAGTGATTCCTTAAAGAATATCTCCGAGGAAACTTATGCTTCGCTTAAAGCTAGTTCTTTACTCAAAATTTATAGTTCTAACGCTGAAGAACTCCAGCGTCGGATCGATGGAATCCAGCTTTGTCAAAGTTTAGCGATGGAAAGCTGTTTTGAAGCAGAAACACCTTTAAACCTCGATCGGTCTGAATGAAGCTTAATTTGCATTTCCCAAATACTAACCAAGCTCGTAAATAAAGTCTGAGTTGGATCGGCGATCGTAATTCGTAGCTTGTTGCGATAAGTTCTGGGGAGCGATCGCCAGCCAAACTAATACGTGCGTATCCAGCAAAATATTCATGCTTCACCCAACCAAAACTGATCGGGAAGTGGAGCGTTAAAATCATCGCTCATCCAACCCATGCCTTGATGTAGACCCAAAACCCGTTGTTGCCGAGGAGAGGGTGCAACTTCAACTGAAGTGTTATCGGGGAGCGATCGCATCTGTCGTTCTAGCAGAAACTCTGCAAAAGCTAACAGAAGCTGCTGATTCTCCGGTAGTAGCTGCTGTAACTTGCCGAGCAAATCTTCCGAAAGCTCGATCGGTTGAGAAGTCATCATTTTCTCCTCTGTGTTGGCGATAGTCTCATTATCCGTAGACTTCCAAACGCAATGCTAAACTTTAGCAGTTATTTCGGTTTTTCCTTAAACTGGACACAGGCAAAAAAAAGCTAGTAAAACCTATGGCTAATTTAAAACCAGCTAAATCCACGCATCCTATTTCCTTTGCCACAAGAAGTTATACCAATTACCTTTGTAAAATCATCGCTCCAACTAAAATGTTCGCTCCAAACTTGCTGCCGAGGATTGTATAGAGCTATTTTTTCTCCCGTTTCTGGATCGCTCGCCTGTGTTTTGGCATATTTATGACCATTACAGCCAGAACAACTCCAAGCTAAATTTTCTAAAACTGTTTCCCCACTTGCTCGTCGCGGTTTGATATGCTCAACCGTAAAACTCTCAATAGCAAATTGGTTAGAGCAACGACAATATTCGCAGTAACCAAAGGCACGAGCTGCGACAATACGCCTGATGGCTTCTGGGGTTTTCTCTGACATTAGGCAACATTGCTATGTGGAGGTAGAAATTCTTTAATCAACACTTTCAAATCAACTTGACGAAGTTGAGCCAATTTAATCAAAGCTTCCGCCCGTTCGGCATCCTGTTGTTCGACGCGATCGATATATATTAGCAACTCTTGATGTTCGGCATCAGTAATT
Organism: Cyanobacteria bacterium UBA11371; assembly: GCA_003486305.1. GTDB lineage: Bacteria > Cyanobacteriota > Cyanobacteriia > Cyanobacteriales > Aerosakkonemataceae > Microseira. Next base: position 3,655 of record DNGJ01000205.1, on the reverse strand, counting down.
TCTTCGGTTTCATTTCGCTGACGTAAATAAGCTAATCTTTCTTGCTCTTCAGAAGGTAGACGACGTTGAATAATTTCAAGTAAAGTTGTTTCACTAGCTTTAGGTGTTGTTTCTGATGCCTGCAAAGCCTCATGAGAAAGGGCTTCCAAAAATTCAACTGCCCTTACTAAAGATTCTCCCGGTATTTGTTCTAATAAAGCGATCGCTCTTTGACGAATTTCTGTAGGTGCAGTCATAGAAAACCTGACCTCGCTTGTTTCTAGTTGATATTATAACCATCATGGCACAGTTTCTATAATGCGATCGCAGTTTTCACTATTATTGTCACCTTCATCAGGATTTCATATCAGCCGGAGCGATCGCAACTGAAAGTGACTCCTAAAAATCCCACTCTTCAAACAACTCTGCCACAGCCATCGAAAACCCTGGAACTACCACTTCACCGTCTAACCTGTCTTGAGGACGGAGGAAGCGGTCGGGTTTGGGAGAATGGTAAACCAACAGGTATTTTTCATCAGGATGAATCACCCAAACTAAACGAGTGTCATTCTCAAAATATTCCACAATTTTTTCGTGAAGTTCCTCAACCGTATTGTTAGGTGAAAGAATTTCAACGGCTAGATCGGGGGAACCTTGAAAGAAACCGCGTGGGGGACGCTTTAAACCCTTGAGTCGTTCTTTCGCCACAAAAGAAACATCAGGCGATCGCTTATTACCATTCTTTAAAGTGAATGCTGTACTGGAATCGCAGACAATTCCCAATTTATGCTCAAGAACGTAGATTGCCAGAAAGCCACCTAACAATGAGCCAATTCTACCATGTTCCATTCCCGAATTGCCCAGATCCACGAGTGTATACCGCTCCTGGGAGTTTGCAAGTTAGTTATTTTCCCAAACAGTAGTTTAATTTTTCTGCCAAAACCATTACGTTAGGAGTTGCCATCATTGAGAAATGATCGCCCGGTATTTCATGAACTTCTACACCACCTATAACGTATTTGTCCCAGCCGAAGTAGGGGTTTGAATAAATACTTGAAGGTTGGTCGATTGCTTTTAGTAGCGTAATTTTTCCTGAATAGGTTTGTAGTGAATAGTTAAGCATGGCTTGTACGTTAGATTGGTTGACGCTAATAACTGTGCTTGCCCGATCTGCTGCAAGCATTTCAGCCAACAATTCAGTAGTTTTTATCTGGGCGCTGAGAGCTTCTAGCTGCTTTTCGCGATCGTCTGCCATGATGTCTAGCAAAGCAAGAAGTTCAACTTGCTGACCGCTACTTTTCAATTGTCGAGCCATTTCATAAGCAACAATTCCTCCCATCGACCAACCGCACAGATGATAAGGGCCAGTGGGGTGGACATTACGAATGGCTTCTATGTAATGTGCTGCCATATCTTCAATTGTGGGAATTGTTTTTTGTTCGCGTTCAAATTCTCTTGATTGCAACCCATATAAAGGTTGGTCTGAGTCTATGTATCGGGACAATTGGATGAAGGAATCAGCACTTCCACTAGATGAGTGAATGCAAAACAGGGGTTTTTTGGAGCCATGAGGCTTGATTGCCACGAGCGATCCAGATGAGGTATCGCTCTTTGCTGCTTCAACGGTGCGATCGCTACTAACAAGCCCTGCTAATTCGGCGATGGTAGGATACTGAAAAATTTGTTGCGGTTTCAAGTCAATACCTTGTTGATTGGCTTTAGCAATAACCTGAATACCTAACAAGGAATCGCCTCCTAATTCAAAGAAATTCCCGTGGATGCCTACATTGTCAAGCCTTAGAACTTCAGCCCAGATATCGGCAAGTAACTGTTCGGTTTTGGTTTGAGGTGCGACATAAGTTTCGTCGTATTTAGTATTTTCTTGCAGAGATTTTACTTGAGGAAGCGAACGGCGATCGACTTTGCCATTGGGTGTTAGCGGCAGGGCGTCTACAAGTATGTAGTTTGCGGGTATCATGTATTCAGGCAGCTTTTTCTGGAGAAAATCGCGCAACTCGCTTGGGTTAAACCGCTTGACAGATGATGGACTTCGAGCAAGCAGAACATCAAATCCGATAAAATCAGCTACAGAATCAGGCCGATTCATAAATACGCTGGTTTCAAATTCTAGATCGGACAAGACTTTCTGCCATTGTTCCTTTGACAGCACTGGATGCTCTTGCCGCAGTTGTTCATCCTCAAATCGCTCAAATCCCTTCTGAAGCCCCATGCTCAAATCAAACGAACGGTAAAATTTCGTTTTTTCAATGGCTATAAGTAAACCACCAGGAACTAACAGAGAGCGAATGTGCTTTAATGTTTCCTCTATAGAGCGAGTATTATGCAACACAGTTGCGGCGATGACGACATCAAACTTATGGGGTTCATAACCTTGCGCGTTAGGATTTTTTTCGATGTCTAAAAGGTCATAACGTACAAAAGGATAGTCAGCAAAATTTTCCTTTGCTTTCTGGAGAAAGAAGTTAGAAATGTCGGTAAAAATATAGGTTGTCCGATCGGGGGGCAACAGCGGCAGCACATGTTCTGTGGTTGTACCGTAACCTCCTCCAACCTCCAGAATTCGCAGTTGTTTTCCTGGCTCTAAGGCTTGCACTACAGTTTGGATGATTTCCCTGGCGATCGCATTACACTGAGCAAAGATTACCTCGTAAGCACCCGATGTTTCTTCCGAAGCGTAAATTTCCGCTGAATGTATGTTTTCGGTAATAATGTCTGCCAGGTTTTCAGTCGGCTCAACAGGTAGCAAATCAATCCAACGTTTGGTCAACCCATGACTTTTAGCGACTTTCGCCTGAACTTCTGCTGAGAGTTCTTCACCAGCAACATTTGGCAAATTATCCGTGCTTTCAAATACCTTACCTTGTTGCTGTAAAAATCCCTCTTTAACCAGTTCCTTCAACGCTCGATACAACCACTTTCGGTAGCGAGGGGCAATCTTACAGTGGGTTATTAAATCATCTATGTCATGCTTCTCTCCTGCTGAATTATAAACACCCAGTTTTCTAAGTGCCCGACACACGGAGGTAACATACAGACGATCCTGATGCTTCCATAGTGTCGAGAACGTCTCAAAATCAATATCCCAAAAATCGTTTTGAGCTTGTTGGTGACCTGCCTGCACCAAAGATTTCCAGAGTTGTTGCGTTTTAGAATAATCTACACGTTCAGTTTCAAAGAGGCTTGAAGCTTCCTCAGATTTTGGAACAATATAAGCCACGAGTTGTTGATTTTCTCGCGACTCTCCAACCGCGATAACAACTGCCTCCTTCACACCTCGATGCTGTTGCAATGCTGCCTCAATTTCGCCCAACTCAATCCGGTAGCCATTGACTTTCACCTGAGAATCTTCTCGTCCTTGAAACTCAATATTGCCATCGGGTAAATATCGACCCAAATCCCCAGTTTTATACAACCTTTCCCCGGTGTGAGGATGAATCATAAAGCTGGCATTGGTCTTTTGTTCATCTCGCCAGTAGCCATTAGCCAGTCCCATCCCTCCGATGTATAGCTGTCCGGGAACCCATACAGGACAAAGTTGATGGGCATGATTGAGTACGTAAAAGCGCTGGTTAGCCATCGGGCGACCGTAAGGAATGCTTTTCCAACTCGGATCAACTTGCTCAATGGGATAGAGAATTGACCAAATCGATGCCTC
>DNGJ01000062.1 GCA_003486305.1 Cyanobacteria bacterium UBA11371 | reverse complement strand
AATCTAATTGATGCTTATAGCGGCAATCCCTTAGCTTTGAAAATTATCGCGACGACGATTCAAGATGTATTTGGGGGAAGTATTTCTCGGTTTTTAAGCGGGGGATTGTTTTTAGGAGATTTTAGCGATCGCATCTCCTCCCAACTCGCTCGCCTCACCCCATTAGAAAAACAGATACTATCCCAACTAGCAACAGAATCCCAGCCGATTTACCCCAATCAATTGCGCCTAAAAATCCCGCCATGTAGCGATTCGGATTTTATCAAAGGGTTAGAGTCATTGGTGAGGCGATCGCTAATTGAAATAGTGACCCAAAACAGCGAAACTTTGTGTACGCTGCAAATAGTAGTACGCAACTATTTTCAAATCAATAGTGGTTTAGATTAGTCCTAGTCCAAATCAACAGATGAAAGAGCGAGATGTTTGTAGTAATGACTTAAGTCCTCTTGTCTTACGTAAAAATTGCTAAGCTAGGAAGCATAGACAATTAAGTACAGATAAAGAGGTCAAAAATGGAAACTGTTAAATTATTGATGAATGGCGATAATCAATCGTTGATTTTGCCTAAAGAATTTCAAATCCAAGGTAGTGAAGTTTATATCAAAAAAATTGTCGGCGTCATTGTTTTGATTCCTAAAGAAAATCCTTGGCAAGCTTTGTTTGATAGTTTAAACCTATTCTCTGAAGATTTTATGGAAACAAGAGAACAACCCATTCTGGAAATTAGAGAGGTGTAGAGATAGCGCGATCGCTCCTCTCTAACCTTTCAGGTAGAACCAGAAGAGATCGCCTTGCGGTTATCGATTGCTGTTTGGTGGTTGGGGTCAAGTTTAATGGCTTTGTCATAAGAAGCGATCGCCGCCTCATACTGCTTCAATTGATTTAGCGCATAGCCTTTACCACGCCATCCCGTACCCACCAAATTCAACCATAGTGACCTTCTATCCATTCTGGCAGAAATTATACCCAGGGTAGGAAAACAATTACGGAGATGACCTGAGTTCGACGCCAGTGGCTGTGCAGCTAGCCTTTGAAGCAGCGCCGCGTCCGCATCCTTTTGTAGTAAGGACTTCAGTCCTTTGGATATAGATGAGGACGCCCATTCCTCACTACGAACCGATCGGGACTTACCCACAGCTACATGAGCTATTTTGGAAAGGACTATCAAAAAGCACTAAAATCAATTACATAAATCAAATAAAAAACTACTATGACACAAACAACAGTACAACTGCAAATTCCATTTCAATCCCTAGTAGATGCTATTGCCTCACTAAATCTAGAAGAACAGAAGCAGCTTTGGCAAATTCTAGAAGAGGCGATCGCTCAAGCAGAAGAAGACTTGCTAGAAAAAGATCCAACTGTCCAAGCACAAATCCAAGCCGCTCGTGTTTCTTACCAGACAGGAGACTATCAAACCATCGAGCAGTACATTGCTAATCGCTCTGGGGAAACTTCATGAGTTACACCGTTATTGTTCCCAAACCCGTGCAGAAACAGCTTGATAGTCTACCAGATGATATGCGAGAACAGATTATCGAAAAAATTGTACTATGAGCTGAAAACCCTCGTCCAGAGGGAGTCGTCAAGCTAAAAGGTTATGAGAATGAGTATCGCATCCGAATTGGTGACTACCGAGTGCGATATGAAATCAAAGATGAAGAGTCTGTCGTGCTATTGCTTCACTGCAAGCATCGGAAGGATGTCTATAGGAACTGAACGCATTAACAGTAATAAATTGATGGTGCGTTAAAGCTGCTTACAGCGGATTGCTTTTCGTGTGAGGTACAGCCAAAAGGCTTGGTTTGTATAGCGGCACCCTTAAGGGTGCCCGCACACTGCTGTCCTTCGGTGTACCTCATTCGAGTGCAAACCGCTATAAATGTAGGGTGCTGTCTTCGCGCAGAGTACGGCACCATCAATCGCGGTGCGTTACGGCGCAAAAATTCGTTAATTGCCCAAAAAGCAAATTGGCAAATGCGCCTAACGCACCCTACTTTATAAGCTTTGAGCAAAGGACGCTGTCAGCCACCAAATTGCTACGCCGAGACTCGCTACAACAGCCACGGTGGTAGCAACTGGATGCTTTGATGCTTTCACATACCAGGCTACCCGATCGAATCCATCCTTGGTGGGTTCCCCTTTCGTGCATTCCATAGCCAGGATGATAGAGTGCGTTGTCTTCGCGATCGCGTGAAGGACGATCCGATTGTTGGGAAGGATACATCCAAATTTCCATCAACTTGTCCATCAGTCGCGGCGCTAAAGCACCCAACACAGCAAAGAATTTCGCCTGGAAACCAACGTACATATCCCGTTTTGGATGTTCAGCTGAATATAAAATCGCTTCTGCTACCGCTTCCGGTGGGTAAATCATCCCGCGATGGGCAGGTTGTTTTGCCATATAACTGCGGGCATGTTCGTTATATGGCGTGTCAATTCTACCGGGGTGAATCAACGTTACCGAGACGGGTATCTTATCCTTTTCTAACTCCATCCGCAGCGCATCCGTCCAGCCATGCAGCGCGTGCTTTGTTGTACAGTAGGTAGACTGGATTGGCGTCGCGCGATCGCCAAAAAAGCTGCCGATGTTGATCAGCGCCCCGCTACCTCCCCGATCTTGAAAGTGTTTCACAGCGGCGCGGGAGCCATATACGACGCCCCAGAAGTTGGTGTCGAACATGCGCTTCATATCCGGTATCGTAACATCCATGCAGCGACCGAAAATCGATACGCCCGCGTTGTTTACCCAGGTATCGAAGCGTCCAAAATGTGCGATCGCAGCATCCGCAATCCGATTCACATCTTCTTCCCGCCCCACATCCGCGACAACGTAGATCGCCTCACGCCCAGAAGCGCGGATTTCTTCCACCAGTTGACGCAGCGCCTCCTCATTCCGGGCGGCAACGACAAGCTTCGCGCCGGATTTTGCCGCCATTCTCGCTGTCACCAAGCCAATACCGCTGGAAGCGCCGGTAATCACAATTACTTGGTTTCGCAGCGGTTTAAGTGAAATAGCCATGATTTCCCACTTTAAACAAACAATAATTTCCACCCAGACAGATCTTTTTCACTGAGTGATGGCACGGCATTTTAAATATTGTTTGCTTAGCTACAAATATCGTATACGCCGTGCCCCTACAGCACTTTTGCCAAAAGTCTATTAATCAACAAAAGTAACTTTTAGCTTTTTAACAATCCTCTTCTAAAAGAAGTATATTGATGTTAATTCAAATTGTAATTACTAATACAATCTGACGACCAATATATTTATACCCCTGGCAAGATTTGTGCAAAAGTCTAATCAACTAAAGCCCATCCTAGTCGAGTTGGCTGTTCGTAAACTCGTTTGAGAGTGTTGATATCTCTGGGGGAAATTAAGGGCGGATGGCGAACTTGGGAAAAGTAAAGCGCATCTGTTTCTAATGGGCTGTGTCCCCAAATACCTAATGCATGACCGAGTTCGTGACGGGCGCTGGCTAAGATCGATTGCGGTGCAGCATTAGGATTGAGATTGATCGTAAATCGGTGCGATAAAATTCCTGATGGGCGGATGTATAATTCGTAACGCGCTTCTGCTGCACGGGCGCGTTGGATTTGAAATTGTCCGGTATTGCGGTTAAAGGATGCTTGGAGGGGAGGGCGCGATCGCACGACAACAATATCCCCCGACTCTAACTCGTCCACAACCTCCAAAGGCAAGTATACGCCCCATTCCCGCACCGCCTGTAACACTGCATCAACCCATGCTTTAGACGCATCAGACGCCAATGGCACTAAGTTTACCTTTGGACTCAGGAGGCAGAGCCTCCCTAACTCGTTCCCAGGCTCAGCCTGGGAACGAGATAATAGAGGCTCTGCCTCGCTACGAGATAAGAGAGGCAGAGCCTCGCTACCCTTGGTTGCATTTGGCTCAGACAGGCTTGTAGCTGGCTCTACGTAGATTTTTACGGGGAACTCCGACCAAACTAAATAACCGACTTGCGTAGTTTTTACAGCGGAAAAATAATCGCCGCTGTTGGTTGAATCTTGCCATTGTACCAGCGTTGACGGCAGGGGATGCGATCGCAAGGATGGTAAATTTTCTGGAATTGCCCCTAGTTTATCCGCCGCTAAAATTAGCACGGCGGTGCAAATAGCTATTGCAATAACTATCAGTAACCGCCGCATTCTCAACCTGACTATTTAGGTAACCAACCGGCACTTAAAACCACGGTTAAACCCATAAAAATGGCTGTCAGCGTCCAAGTTATGCGGTTAAGGGTGGTTTCTGCACTCTTAGCGCTGCTAAACAACTGCGCTTGTCCCCCAATCGCTGCAATTCCATCGCCTTTGGGACTGTGAAGCAGCACTAAAATAACTATACCTAAAGCAGAGATTGCCCAAATAATTTCGATAACGTTGGTGATGGTCATGGGTTTGGTAATTGCTAATTGCTAATTGCAAGAAAAGCTAATTGCTAATTGCTAATTGCTAATTGGGAGAAGGACTAGGGTAGATGAAAGTTAATTTCTGTTTTCCCTTGTCCTGTTTCTTTTCTCTTTTCCTATTAGCCATTAGCCATTAGCGATTAGCCATTCCCCCATTATAAAGAAAGTCGTACCGGGGTTCGATTGAGTTTGACTTCAAATTCTGCCGGTAGCAGCATCGAGTTACCTGTCATTTCCGCTGGTTTGGGTAGTCGTAAAATTTCTAAGATCGTGGGAGCGATATCGCACAGACGCCCATCGCTTCGCAAGTTGACTTCGGTGCCGTATCCGGGAATTTTCACCCCTTCGCCTTCTACCAGGATAAAGGGGACTTCGTTGGTTGTGTGCGCTGTCCAGGGGTTGCCTTTTTCGTCCCACATGTATTCGGCGTTACCGTGGTCGGCGGTGATAATCGCTGTCCCTCCGGCTTTAATAATGCTTTCCAGCAGGCGTCCCAAACTGCGATCTACGGCTTCTAAGGCGGTAATGGTAGCTTCCCAGATGCCTGTATGTCCTACCATGTCTGGGTTGGCGTAGTTGATGACGATTAAGGAGTATATGCGTTTTTCGATGGCTGCGATCGCACCATCGGTCACTTGTTCGGCAGACATCCTTGGTGCTTTATCATACGTCGCCACCATCGGACTTTGCACCAATTCCCGATCTTCTCCTGGAAATGGCTCTTCTAAACCGCCGTTGAAGAAATAGGTAACGTGGGCGTATTTTTCCGTTTCTGCGGTACGTAACTGCTTTAAACCGTGTTGCGAAATCACTTCTCCCAGCAAATTTTTCAGGTTCTGGGGTTCAAATGCCACCAATACGGGAAATTCTGGATCGTACTGGGTAAAGGTAACGTAGGTCAGGGGTTGGATAAGACTGCGCTCAAACCCGGTAAAATCTGGACTAACAAAGGCTTGCGTTAGCTGTCGCGCTCGATCTGGGCGGAAGTTAAAGAAAATAATCCCATCTCCCGCTTCTACCGCACCGGGTGCAATGCGAGTCGGGATAACAAACTCATCCGTCACCCCTGCTGCGTAGGAAGCTTGCAATACTTCAACAGCAGAACGTCCATCGCCTTCGCCATCTTGCGTCATCAAGTCGTAAGCGAGTTTAACCCGATCCCATCGCTTATCGCGATCCATTGCATAATAGCGACCGCTGATGGTGACGATACGCCCTACACCAATGCGGTCGATGTGGTCTTGAATCTTTTGAATCGCTCGATCGCCTTCTTTGGGATTGGTATCCCGCCCATCGGTAATCGCGTGAACGCACACTTGGGAAATTCCCCATGCTTTGGCGAGATCCAGCAATCCCAGTAGATGACTGAGATGGGAATGCACCCCGCCTTCCGAACACAGTCCCATCAGGTGCAGCTTGCTTCCCCGACTTTTCACATCTTGGCAAACTTTCACCAACGCTGGGTTAGTTTGTATAGTGCCATCTTCAACAGCATCCGAGATCCTAACTAATTCTTGCGGGACGACTCTTCCTGCTCCTATATTCAGGTGTCCGACTTCCGAGTTACCCATTTGGCCTTCTGGTAACCCCACAGCCTTGCCGGAAGTGCGGATCAGCGTGTGGGGATAGGCTGCCCAGAGGCTATCCATTACGGGTGTGTTAGCAGCGGCTATGGCGTTTCCGTCGGTTTCTTCTCGGTAACCCCAGCCATCCAGTATTATTAGCACTACTGGAGAAACAGGCGCTTGCGCCATACTAAATCGCCCTTTGTTCAAGTCTTACTTCGCAAATGATACCACCCGCTTTGGGGCTATTACTTAAGCTTATACGCAGTTTCTCAGCTTTTATATCTACCCCTTGGAGTGTTTTACAACTCCTAAAACGCTGTTTTATCCGGAATTCTTGACAATTTCTGACTCGGTTGCGTCCAGTTACTTCCCTTGAGCCTTGTTAAATATAGAACATTCTCAATATTAGTTTACTAAATTTACTGCTTCTTAAATTGTTTCTCAGAAACCACTCTATCTAGTACGGCAATAGGGAATTGATGTATTGAATAAGTCATTTGACAAAAATTTCTGCTGCAAAATCTTTCTTTGTGATGACGACTTCAACTCAATCTGCAAATAAATTTGCTTAAAGCAGTTGGCAGTAGAAGCTTTTCCCTATGACTCAGGATGTATTTGAACTACCAGGCCCAGAGGGTAACTCAATTGTTGGTAATTTGTTAGACCTGGGACAAGATCCGTTAGGATTTCTAGAGCGTTGTCGCGATTATGGTGATATTGTACCTTTGCGTCTGGGACTGACGCCTGTTTGCTTATTATTTAATCCTGACTACATTGAACAAGTGCTAAAAGAGCGGGAAACTTTTATTAAAAGTAGGGGCTTTCGCGTCTTAAAAACGCTTTTAGGCGAAGGGTTGTTAACCGATCTTGGAGAATCTTGGTTTTGGCAGCGTCGGATTGCTCAACCAGTATTTCAGCAAAAGCGGATTAATGGCTATGGCGAAATTATGGTGGAATACGCCGATAAAATGTTGCAAACTTGGAAAGATGGCGAAGTCCGCGATATTCACGCAGATATGATGCGCTTGACTTTGCAAATTGTCATGAAGTGTATTTTTAACACCGATGTGGATAATGGAGAAGCACAAGTTGTTGCGAATGCTTTAGATGTGGCGATGCATTGGTTTGAGAGCAAGCGCAGGCAAAATTTCCTTGTGTGGGAATGGTTTCCCAGACCGGAAAATATTCGGTATCGCAATGCGATCGCGCAAATGGATGAAGCAATTTACAACCTAATCCGCAATAGTCGCAACAGCACCGAAAAAACCAACGATCTGCTCTCAATGCTAATCGAAGCCCGCGATGAAGAAACAGGTCAACAAATGGATGATAAGCTGTTGCGCGATGAAGTCGCAACCTTAATGTTAGCAGGTCACGAAACTACCGCTAATGCCCTTAGTTGGACGTGGATGCTGTTAGCTCAACATCCCGAAGTTAAAGAGAAACTGCAAGCGGAACTAAAACAAGTTTTGTCAGGAAGGTTGCCGACTGTAGCAGATATTAAAAGCTTGCACTATACCGACCAAATCATCAAAGAATCGATGCGGCTTTATCCTCCTGTGGCGATGTTTGGGCGCGAAGCAGCACGGGATGCCACAATTGGCGATTACTCGATTCCTGAAGGCACAACGGTGATGATTAGTCAATGGGTAATGCATCGACATCCAAAGTATTTCGAGCATCCAGATAAGTTTATGCCGGAACGCTGGACACAAGAGTTTGAAAAACAACTGCCGCGAGGTGTTTATATTCCCTTTGGCGATGGTCCGCGCATTTGCATTGGTAAAGGTTTTGCTCAGATGGAGGCGACTTTATTGTTGGCTGCGATCGCGCAACAATTCGAGTTAGAGTTAGTGCCGGGATTCCCAATAGTACCTCAACCCTCAATTACCCTACGTCCTGAATACGGCATCAAGGTTCAGATCAAGCAAATCGGCAACCCGCCCAAATCTGAACCAAGAGAAGTCGCGGCATCGTTGTAGGGACAAGGCAATCCAGAAATATTGCATGGTTCAACAACCTATGTCATATCATGCCCGTTGAATTGCCCATAATAAAAAAACTTCACAGAGTCGTTGCGTAGGGACACGGCATCAAAGATATCTCGGACAAACAATGGACGATGATCTTGCCGTGTCCCGGTTGATGATTGTGGATAATCGACCGGACAT
>DNGJ01000120.1 GCA_003486305.1 Cyanobacteria bacterium UBA11371 | reverse complement strand
GGCAATATTAACCTTATCTGTTTAGAGGATAGATCTCGCCCGCGATGCCCAAGGGGTAGGGGCACGGCAATATTAACCTTATCTGTTTTTCCCATATATCTCGCCCGCCGTGCCCCTACTTGTAATATCGATTCCAGCGGCATCGGAATTAATCAACGCAGTTACGGCAATTAGCAATTAGCAATTAGCAATTAGCAATTACCATGCCGATGCCACCGCATTTTATCTGACAAATGTTTCTGTTTTAGGCATGACTGGCACTGCTTGGTTAAGTTCTGGTTCAGCTGCTTGAATGTGTTTTTCTAACAGTTCAAAATTGCGGATATTTGCCTTAAAGAAGGCGTCAAATATATCCCCGATTAAAGGTATAGTGCCGACGGTGGCTTCGATGCCGAGGTTGACGAGCATTTTGAGGAAAATTTTCGGCGGCAATTGGAAGCGGGCGGCTAAATAAATCATATAAGCGGAAAGTGCAGTACTGACTAAATCTCCCGCCCCCGGTACTAAGCCAATTATCGGGTCCCAGCCAAAGCGAAAGTTGGTTCCCGGAATTCTAAACGCACTATCTAGCCAGCGGCTGAAGTTACGGATGCGGTTGAGTTTGGCAATGCGTTCTACTTGATTCATGGTTTGGCTGATTTATCGGTTAGATTGTCTCAATTGTCTTAAATTAGATTCCGCAGTTGAATCTTACTTTTCGGAGATTTACCCCTCTATAATTGGTGTGGAAAACCCCACCAGGAAAATTGCAGATTGCAGATTGCAGATTTTAGATTTATACAGGTCGATTATCCATAATCAGTAGCCGGGACACGGCATTATTAACGTCCATTGTTTGTCCGAGGTATCTCTGATGCCGTGTCCCTACGCAACGACGGGGTGGTTTTTTTTATTATCGGCAATTCAACGGACATCATCTCAAATCTAAAAAACGAAGATTGCAGATATATTTCAATCTGCAATCTGCCATCTCAAATCTAAAATTTTCTAGACTTGAGCGGGAACTTTAGCTGCGGGGCGAACTTGACCTAGTAGGTTGTTGAGTTCTTCGCCTTCGATCACTTCTACTTCTAGAAGTTTAGATGCGATCGCTTCCAACAAATCCCGATTTTCGTTCAGAATATCCACGGCTTGTTGATGGGCATTCTCTACAATATCTTTGACCTCTTTGTCAATCGCTTCTGCGGTATTTTCGCTCACCATCCGGCGCGGGTTGGGCGCGCCATTTTCCAGGAACATGGCGTTAGAACCGCGATCGTAAGCCAAAGGCCCTAAAACCTTGCTCATGCCGTAGGTGGTGACCATCCGTTCTGCCATGTCGGTGGCGCGTTGCAAGTCGTTGGAAGCACCTGTGGTAATGCTGCCAAAAACGACTTCTTCGGCGGCTCTGCCGCCCAGCAAGGCTGCTATTTGACCTTGGAGTTCGGTTTCGTCCATCAAGAAACGGTCTTCTGTAGGCAGTTGTAAGGTGTATCCCAAGGCTGCCATGCCGCGCGGGACGATGGAAATTTTCTCGACTCGGTTGCTACCGGGCATTAAAAAGCCGACCAAAGCGTGACCGACTTCGTGATAGGCGACGATTTTCTTTTCTTTATCGTTGAGGACGCGGCTTTTCTTTTCTAATCCGGCGACTACTCGTTCGATCGCCTCGGCGAAGTCGGCTTGGGAGACGGTTTCGCGACGATTGCGGGCGGCTAATAAAGCGGCTTCGTTGACCAAGTTTGCCAAATCTGCGCCTGCGAAACCGGGGGTGCGAGTTGCGATCGCTTTTAAATCCACATCCGGCCCCAGTTTAACCTTTTGGGCGTGAATGTTCAAAATTTCTTGGCGACCCAATAAGTCAGGACGGTCTACCAATACTTGACGGTCAAAGCGTCCGGGACGCAACAACGCCGGGTCTAAAGTTTCCGGACGGTTGGTTGCGGCTAGTACAATTACCGTTGCTTTACCAGCATCAAACCCATCCATTTCGGTTAATAACTGGTTAAGGGTTTGTTCTCGTTCGTCGTTACCGCCGTAGAAACCAGAACTGCTGCGAGACTTACCAATCGCGTCGAGTTCGTCGATAAAGATAATGCAAGGCGCTTGTTTTTTCGCTTGTTCAAACAAGTCGCGCACCCGCGAACTTCCGACGCCGACAAACAATTCGACAAATTCCGAACCAGAGATACTGAAAAATGGTACTCCCGCTTCCCCTGCTACCGCTTTTGCCAACAGAGTTTTACCCGTTCCCGGAGGTCCCACTAACAGCACGCCTTTGGGAATGCGCGCCCCAATCGCGGTAAAGCGACCGGGATTTTTGAGGAAATCGACAATTTCGACTAACTCGGTTTTGGCTTCTTCTACCCCAGCGACATCGGTAAAGGTAATTTTGGCTGCATCGCCTTCGGCATAAACCTTAGCCTTACTCTTACCAATCGAAAGCACACCTTGGGAACCACCGCCGCCGCGTCCCATGAAAAATTGCAACACCGCAATAAAAATCAGTGGGGGAACTACCCAACTTAGTAGCGTTGTAAACCAACCGCCTTTTGGTGGCGGTGCGGCTTCAAACACTACACCTTTATCTTCTAGGCGTTTGGGCAACTCCATATCGAAAATTGGTGTAGTAGAAAGCACTTGTCCCGGCTTGCCTTCTTCGCCTTTAATTTGGTAGCGGATTTGGTTTTGACCGATGGAAACTCCAGTTACCTCGCCTTCTTCGACTTGGTGAATGAACAAGCTGTAAGGCACTTGGGGAATCGAAGGACCAAACAAAGAAGGTAAAAATAGATTCACCAGCAACAATACCGCAGACAGCAATAATAATATGCTGCCGATCTGGCGCGAACGAGGGGGTGATGGTTGATCTTTTATAGCCATTGTGCAATTACTCCTAATCGTGACAGCCTATAGCGCTGAAGCAGGGTGCGAGCTTATTTTCCCCTCCTGCATTAAATTTAACGATTTTTTGCCGATCTATATAGTTCGGATTTTCCACCTTGCCCGAAGTGTTTTTTTACGGCAGAAGGGAGAGGGAGGTAATAGCTACCTATCTTCGCAAGCTTTACCCTACGGGTTACGCGCTCCTCAAAACGCTTTGGGTGAAGCGCATCGCGGGTGCTTCCAGAACAATTCCTCCGGGCGTGTAAGACAATCGTACCCTTATTGCTCGATAATAATTGCTTAAGTTGACCTTCACTTTCCCTGTTGGTAACTTTTTGAGTAGTCAGCGATAGTCAGGTAGTGCAATTCCAGTTTTTTTTCATAATTTTATACTTTTTAGCAATTTAGCCAAACCGGAAAGACAAACAACATGTTTGCCAAACTTAATTTACAACAAAGGCTTGTCAGCATTTTCTTAATCGTGGCTTTGATCGTCTTGGCGGTTGCCTTTGTCGGGTATAGAGGAACACAAGAGCTATCTAATTACATCAATACCCTGAGTCAGACTAGCCTGCCAAGTATAGTGGGACTTGGCAAAATCAATCGGGGACAAACCCAAATCGAATCATCGGAGCGCTTATTGCTCGTTCCAGAAATCCTGCCCGCACAAAGACAAGCTGCTTTGGAAACAATCGACCAAGCTTGGTCGCAAATTAATCAAGGCTTTAATTTACTCGATTCAGCCCGGTTCAAAAACGAAACAGAAAAAAACCTCTACCAAAAATTTCTTCAGGATTGGAAAACGTGGCAGCAAGCCCACCAAAACTTTATGCAACTCGAACAAGAATACGATAAATTGGGTATTCGCAATCCTGAGAAAGTTCGAGCCGATTTGCTTGCCCAAGGAAAGCCAAATTCACCGGAAATGAATCGAGTAATATTGGCTTTGAACCTGCGGAATCAGCTTGACGAAACCAAGCTAAAACAGAACTTTTTGTTCGACAAGCTTAACGATTCAATTTTTACTTTTTGGCAAAGCAATCAAAGTTTTACCGACCAAATTAAACTAGCAGCAGAAAGGCAAGTGAATCTAACTAAAAAATACTTGTTACTCTGCCTGGTTATGGCAACGGTTGTTTTAATATTTATCAGCGTTAAAATTCCTGCATACCTGAACAAGCAAAACAAAAACGCGATTCAGGCGTTGGAGCGCGTGCGCGACCATCTTAACCAACAAATTGAAATAAAAGAGCGGGAAGCAATCGAGGCTAAGCAAAATTTAAATTTAGCTCAATCTCAACTCATTCAAGCTGAAAAAATGTCTAATTTGGGTCAAATTATGGCAGGAATTGCCCATGAAATAAACAATCCGATTAATTTTATATACGGCAACCTTACCCATGCTAGCAACCATACTGAAGATTTACTCCATTTATTGCAGTTATACCAGCGGCAGTATCCCCATCCTGCGACTCAAATTCAAAGATTTGCTGAAGAAATTGATGTGGTTTTCATTACTAAAGATCTGCCTCAAATGTTCTCATCTATGAAGTTTGGAGCGGATCGCATTCGTCAGATTATTTCATTTTTACGTAATTTCTCCACGATTGATGAATCTGAAATGCAAGCGGTTAATATCAACGAAGCAATTGAAAACACTCTTTTGATTCTAAACCATCGGCTAAAAAGAGGTATAGAAGTTAGTAAAAACTATGGGAAGTTGCCGCCTGTTGATTGTTACCGAAGCCAAATCAATCTGGTATTGATGAATATCATTGGTAATGCCATCGACGCGCTGCTATTACCGACAGAAAAAACGACTAAAAAGATTTTAATCCAAACTGAAAATGGCGAAGAAGACCAAATTGTCATCAAAATTCGGGATAATGGGTTGGGAATTACACCTCAGTTGAAAGATAAGATATTTGAACCTTTTTTTACAACTAAACAGGGAGTTAAGGGGGTAGGTTTAGGACTTTATCTCTGTCGTAAAATTATTGAAAAACATGGGGGAAAAATAGAGGTTTTTTCAGAACAGGGTAAGGGAACTGAGTTTAGCATCGCCCTCCCGATCAAACAGAAAATCTAAAGATAAAATAAAAACAAAACGGATGCAACCAAATCCTGACGCTATAGTTAAAAAAAGCTTTCAGCAGCGAGGGCGCAACTGCCATGAAAAATTTATCGGAAAAACTCGTAGCAGGTGGGTTTGCTTTAGCTTTGCTTGTTTTGGCTGGCGTGGGGACAGCTTCCTACCTGAGCGTACAAAGATTAATTGAGAACAAACGATCTGTAGAACATACTCGTCAAGTATTAGAAAACATTGCTAAAATTTCTGATGGTCTTAAAGATGCCCAGAGCGGACGACGGGGATATATTCTTACAAAAGAAGCAATTTTTGTAAAAACATACAAAACGGGGAGCAAAACAACTCAAGAAGCAATTAAAGCAGTGCGAAAATTAACGGTTGATAATCCCAGACAACAGCGCAGGCTAGATGAAATTGAACCCTTAATTAATACAAGATTAGCTGGGCTTCAACAGTCAATCGAATCGGTGCAACAGAACAAGTACGACAGGCAGACTCAAATCGCTCTCACGAATCAAGGAGGAAAGTTACAGCAAGAAGTGCAAGGGAAACTAACAGCAATGGACAAGGAAGAACGAACTTTATTACAGCAGCGGTCAGCGGCAACAGATGCTAGCGTTAAAAATACAATTCTTGTGGTTGGTCTTGGCTATTCCTTGAGTTTTGGATTGCTGTTTGGGGTGTATTTTATATTAAAAAAAGAAATAGGCGATCGCATCAACGCCGAATTATCTTTACAACGCAGTCAAAGCGAACTCAAAACCCTGTTAGAAAACAGTCCGGATGTAATTATCCGAGTGGATAGAGAACTGCGACACACCTATGTTAATTCAGCGTTAGAACGGGAAACGGGAATTCCACCGGCAGCATTCATTGGTAAAACATTCTCAGAACTCGGTTTTCCAGCAGAATTAGCAGAGTTTTTACAAGCAAGCCATCAAAAAGTTTTCGCCACGGGTGAAATGAATGTAGTGGAATTTAATTACCCAAGTGCCAAGGGAGTAAAATTAATTCAATCTCTGATCGCACCAGAATTGGCCCCGGATGGTTCTGTCGTATCTACTCTTTCAATTTCTCGCGACATCACCGCGCTAAAACAAGCTCAATTAGCACTAGAACGCGCTAATGAAGAGTTAGAAATGCGAGTCGAGGAACGAACCTCAGCGCTATTACAAATCAATCAAGCATTGCAGGCTGAAATTGTCGAACGCCAGCAAGCAGAGGAGGCATTAGAACAAACCGCTGCCCAATTGCGAGATTTGTACAACAATGCCCCCTGCGGGTATCACTCGTTAAATAAAGATGGCACGTTTATTTTGATTAACGATACGGAACTTAAAATGCTGGGCTACTCGCGGGAGGAGATTATTGGTAAGAAAAAGTTTTCCGATTTGTTAACTGCGGCAAGTTTGTCTACCTTTCAAGCAATTTTTCCACTGTTCAAAGAACGCGGCTGCTTGCGGGATATAGAATTCCAGATGGTTCGCAAAGATGGCTCAATTGTGCCGGTGAGCGTGAATGCGATCGCAGTCAAAGATGCGGCTGGTAACTTCATCATGACTCGCTCTACGATGATTGATATTACCCAACGCAAGCAAGCAGAAGCCGCGCTTTACAAAAGCAACAGTATCTTGAATTCCGTGCTGGAAAGTACCCCCGATATTATCTTTGTCAAGGATTTGCAAAATCGCTATGTCCTCGCCAACTCTACCGCTGCTAATGTTCTGGGAATAACAGTAGAAGAAATGATTGGTAAAGATGACAATCAATTATTCCCAGCGGAAATAGCCGCGCAAATTATCGAGGTGGATCGTGCGATTGTGACCACGGGGAAAGCTTTAGTTTATGAAGAGGCTGCACCCAAGCAGGGAAAAATCGAGACATTGTTGACTGTCAAATGTCCTTGGCGCGACGCGGAGGGAAACATCATCGGCGCGATCGGTATTTCTCGCGATATTAGCGATCGCAAGCAAGCAGAAGCCGCACTGAAACAAGCGCGAGATCGGTTAGAAATTCGAGTAAAAGAACGCACAAAAGAACTATCGGAAGCCAACGCGGCTTTACAACTTGAAATTGCCGAACGAAGGGAAGCCGAAGCGAAATTAGAGCAACTAACGTTGGATTTGCAACGGTCTAACCAGGAACTAGAGCAATTTGCTTATTTAGCTTCTCACGATTTACAAGAACCATTGCGGGCAGTAACGGGTTATACAGAAGTATTAGCGCAAGAATACGAAAGCCATTTTGATGAAACTGCCAAAGAATATATGGGTTATATCATCGATGGCGCAACGAGGATGCGACAGTTGATACAAGACTTGCTGAGTTATTCCCGCGTCGGGACTCGCGGTAAAGCATTTGTTACCACTGATTGCAATGGGGCGCTGCGTCAGGCGCTGACCGATTTGCTCTTAGCGATCGCGGAGAATAACGCTATTATTACCTACGACGCGCTGCCAATAGTTCGCGGGGAAAAAGCCCAATTAGCCCAATTATTTCAAAATTTGATTGCCAATGCCATCAAGTTTCGCCGCGAGGAACCCCCCCAAATTCATATTTGGGCAGAAGCAAAAGACGATCTATGGCTGTTTGGAGTGAGGGATAATGGGATTGGCATTAAGCCTCGATATCTCGAACGCATTTTTGAGTTGTTTAAACGTCTCCATACTCGAAAAGAATTTCCCGGTACAGGGATCGGTTTGGCAATTTGTAAAAAAATTGTCGAACGCCACGGCGGGAACATCTGGGCCCAATCTCAGCCAGGAGTAGGGACAACTTTTTATTTTACCTTACCTCGTCACGATCTAAACGGACAATCAACCCTTTGCAATTCCTCCCGCAATGACTCACTATAGACCGATTGAAATCTTACTAATTGAAGACTCTCCTAGCGATGCCAACCTCACAATCAAAGGGTTAAAAACAGCCAAAGTGCTAAACAATTTGCACTGGGTTGAAGATGGCGAATCCGCAATGGAATTTCTTCTCCGGGAAGGCGAGTATGCAAGCGCCCCCCGCCCCGATTTGATTTTACTCGACCTCAACCTACCGGGAATGGATGGGCGAGAAGTACTGCACGAAGTCAAATCAGACCCCGATCTCAAACGAATTCCTATAGTAATTCTTACTACTTCAGCCGATGAACGTGATATATTACGCGCTTACAACCTCAACGCTAATTGCTATATTACCAAACCCGTTAATATTCAGCAGTTCCTCGATATTATCGGCTTAATAGAAGATTTCTGGCTAGCGGCGGTCAAACTGCCATGCCAGTAATATTGCTTTTGGTTACATACTCACACTAAAACCGCAGATGGGAAAGATTTTTTGCATAACCTATATAATATGACTAACTAACCGGAATTGATATAACATAACGCCCTATCTAATTGAGAGAAAAAGCTTTATGTATAAGACACACATCCACGTTTTATTAGTAGAAGATAGCCCCAGCGATGCCAGCTTATTTTGCCGGATCTTTTCCCTTTCCCATCAGGATGGATGGCAACTGATACACGTCGAAAGGTTAGACGATGCGATTGAATTGTGCAAAGATGTGCGGTTTGATGTGGTGTTGTTAGACCTTAGCCTTCCAGACTCGGATGGATTGGATACGGTAATAGACTTTCATCGCGCCGAACCGGATATCCCAATTGTAGTGCTAACCGGATCTGATGATGAGGAACTAGCACTGCAAGCGCTTTCCCAAGGAGCGCAAGATTATTTAGTTAAAGACCAGATTACCAGTCAATTGTTGATGCGAGCAATTCGCTACGCGATTGAAAGGGGACAACTTTTCAAACAGCTAAAGGATAGCGAACGCCGCTTCCGAGGAATTTTTGACCAAACCTTTCAATTTATGGGGCTATTAACCCCTGACGGAATTATTATAGAAATTAATCAAACCGCGCTTGAGTTTAGCGGCGCTAAACTAGAAGATTTTGTGGGGTTGCTGT
>DNGJ01000299.1 GCA_003486305.1 Cyanobacteria bacterium UBA11371 | reverse complement strand
GTAGATTTTATTGATGCTTACCTTGCAGAAGTTGCTCGTCTAGAAGGCGGCTCAGTGTTTTCTTTTTATCGAGATTTCAGACGTTTAGATATTCCTTGGGTAGAGCCAGAGTAGAGTATCAAAATCAGCTAGTAAACCAGCACGCCAGGGATTTAAGTCCAATGGCACGTCTTTATGGGCGTCAGGGAGACACCGTTGAACAAGCACGAGCTAATTTAATCGAAGCTTTAGAGCTATTCTTTGAAGTAGCCGATTCGTCAGAAATTGAAAGACGTTTGAAGAATGAAGTGTTTATCACTCGATTAGAGGTGTCTGTTGGGTAAACTACGTTGCTCGCATAATCAAAAACTAAACAGGGGGAAAAATGCAATCAGCTTTACGGATTACAACCAAAGTTCTACCAGGAGACAAAGTTGAAATTAAACTGCCACCTGGCTCTGTGGGTGAAGAGGTAGAAGTTTTTGTCATTCTGCCAGAAAAACCTAAACCTGGACGGCGTAGAGTGCTGGAATTTATTGAGGAAATCCGCAGTCGTCATGCGTCCAGAACAGTTGAAGAAATCGACCGCGAACTTCAAGCAGAAAGAAACTCATGGGACAGCTAACTATACCTTCTTCAGCCACGGTTTATTTGGATACATCAGTCATTATTTACACGGTTGAAGCAAATACCAATTATTATTCAATTCTCCAACCATTGTGGCTGAAGTTTCAAACAGGTGAAATTGAATTGATTACCAGTGAATTAACCTTGATGGAAGCTCTGGTTCTGCCTCTGAAAAACGCAAATACTGCTTTGGTGAGCGATTACGAGCAATTGCTCTTATACTCAGAGATCCAGCTAGTCCCCATTACTCAATCTGTACTAAGAAACGCAGCTAATTTAAGGGCTACTACCAACCTGAAAACACCCGATGCTATTCATGCTGCCACATCTTTAAGTGAAGACTGTACGCTGTTTCTAACCAATGACAGTGGATTTCGTAATGTTCCCAATCTGTCAGTTGTCATCCTCAGTGAAGTATTAGCATCATGACAATGCCTTGTGGCGATCGCTCATAAACTTTATTTTCAAGCAGCGATCGCTACTTGGGGCATTGGAGGATGAGATGCGATATGCATACCCTAGCTTGCGCGTGAAGCTGGCGCTATCGCGGAGCGCGATATTGCCTTGCGGCTAGCTACGCGATCGCATCCTCCACCCAGCTAATATGTAATCAATTGTAGAAGCCAATATATAGGATAAATTAATGTTTGAAGTGCTTACGCCGCTTGGATTTACAGTTAGAACTTCCGAGGGAGGGATTTTTGATTACAGCTTATCAAACTGATGCTATTAAAGAAGGAGAAACAATATGGCTCAAGTAAAGGTTTTTTACGAACCTGAAATGGAACTGCTCACAGTCTTTTGGCAAGCTCCCAGAAAAGAGCAAATCTGCACTGAATTGGGAGATGGAATTATTCTGATTAAAGACGCTACCAGTGGTGAACCAATTGGTTTAGAGCTACTTTCCTATCGTCCTGGCGATAATCGCTTTGATACGGTGAGTGTGGAAGTTGGACAGTTGCCAAATCCGTTGAAAGCGTGAGGTGATGGAAATAGAGCGATCGCATCTATATAGTCGCAAGTTGCTTATGCGATCGCATCCTCCACAAGGCTAAAATGTAATCAATAGTATATCTTCTCTAATTCACAAATCAAATAGCACTAATGATCCTCACAGAATTAAAAGCCCAATTACTCTCTTTAACGCCAGCAGAAAAAGCTGAAATCATCCAGCTATTATCCCAAAATCTTGCGAACGCTTGGCAAGGAATTAACAAAACTCCCGGTGTTATGGGGGGAGACGCCTGTATCAGAGAAACTCGTATTCCCGTTTGGTTACTGGTAAGTTATCGTCGTTCAGGTATGAATGAAGCCAAAATCTTAGATAACTATCCAACTTTAACTGCTGCTGATTTAGCTAATGCCTGGACTTATGCTGAAGCTTATCCTGACGAAATTGAAGCAGCTATTCAAAAGCATGAGGAAGCATAATCGATGGCACGTCTTTATGCTGATGAACAGTTTCCACGAGAAACTGTGCTGATTCTACGCACTTTGGGTCACGATGTTCTGACAGTTCAGGAAGCAGGAAAAGCTAACCAAAAAATACCAGATGAGGAAGTTCTCGCCTTCGCTGCAAATAACCAGCGAGCAGTTGTGACACTCTCATACCAAATCCGGGTTAACTACCCCCTTTATGCCAAACGACTAAAGTCGCGGCTATACAAACAAAGCCCGCCTACGCGGGCTATAAAATAAAGGGGGGTTTAGAACCCGGATTTGGTATCACTCTAAGCCGCATAGGAAACTGTTGTTGGTTCTGGAAGCGGATCTCCCGCAGCTTCGTAGGCAGTAATCAGCGACTCTAATGCTTCTATTCCATTTTTGACTGCCAATTCGTAGGTATCACCATGAGTCCGCCAACATTGTCCCGGAAAATCAGGGAACCCTACCAAGAAACAATCATCTTCTTCAGACCATTGAATCATCATTGGATACTTAATTTTCTTCATTTTCTTCGTTCCTTTCTACTTCCTCTATTGCTTTTTGAACTTCCTTTTCTTGATATGGTTTCGCGTCTGCTCCATCTTTTCCAGAAATCGTCAGCTTGCCAGCATAAAGTGGATGTACCCAGTTACTATTGACTCCCTTTACCTGGAAGTTCGCTAAAACCTACTCGGCGCAGCATTTGTTTCAGCTCGCGTATTTTTTTCGGCATTACAAGGAACCGCAGATTTCCGGCTTTTTCTAGTTTACAAATTCTAAGCAGGTGAGCGATCGCACTCTCTCCCACTAAAATGCGATCGCTCCCCATTATCACTCAACCCAATAACGAGTCAAAATCCGAATCACTTCACCCTTGACAGGCGAAGGTAAAGGCGGACTCCATTCACTAATTTGTGCAAAGCGCACTACATATAGCTGATGCACGACGCTTTCTACGCCCTTGGGGACGCCGCAAGCAAGCAAGCGGATGGGGTATTTGCCTGGAGGGACATCGGGAATGCTTTCCCGCAGCAGTTCCGGGACTGACTTGGGTGTTATTATCATGGAAGTTTCACACGAATAGTGGATTGGCGATCGCTCTGAAGTTTTCCAGGCAACGGGGCGATCGCTTTTGGTGTTTGTACATCCTGACTATAGTTCATTTGCCGCCATGAATCAAGCGTTACGACAAAAAAAATGGTCGTAACGGCAAATCAGCATCAGACTTAGATCGGGGAATGCTAACATCTGCTTGCAATGTCATGGTTAGCAGTTGAGCATCGATAGTGATCCGTTGGAGATTGGCAGTTGTGATGGCTGAACGAAATATCAGCAATAAAGAGTTGGCTGCTTTGACTGGAATGCATCCAACTTCCATTTCCAAGATAAAGACTCGTCGCCGCCTCACCAGAATTGATGAAGATACCCTCAACACCCTGTGTGAGGCGCTTTCCTGTCAACCTGGGGATTTGATGGTTTATGAAAAGGATGAAAACCTGTAGACTGGGACTGACTTCCTGCTGAATACAGGATTCTAAGCCCCTACCGTGTCTTGATTGGCGTCAGAAGCGGTGGGGGTTTGGTTTTAGATTGAATTGGGTTACACCATAACACCCAGTGTGTTCCAATGTCAACGGGTAACGCGCTTTCACTAGAATGTTATGGAAAGCAGCGATGAGAAAAACACAAGCGTGCCACCAAAAAACCTCAAACGGGTAACCAGTTACGTTCTTCCGGAAATAGCCAAAGCATTAGAAGAATGGGCCCTTAAAGAAGAGCGGTCTGTGTCTTGGTTGGCGGGTAAGCTGATTGAGAAAGGCGTTCAAGAGTACCAGAGCCAACAACAGCAAAAAAAATCTACTCAGGAGGAAAGCAGTTAAACGGTGATTAACTGGAGATTGGCAGTTGTGATGGCTGAACGAAATATCAGCAACAAGGAACTAGCTCTCCGAACTGGTATGAATCCTAGATCTATTTCCAGACTCAAGACTCGTCGCCACCTCACCAGAATCGATCAAGAAACCCTCAATCTCCTTTGCGAGGCGCTAAACTGTCAGCCTGGGGATTTGATGGTTTATGAAAAGGAGGAAGCCCAGCAGCAAAGGAAGCTGAAAGAATAAGCGATCGCTTCTCCACTCCCGCTGTTTTAATCATTAAGTTATGTTGAGAGCTTGTTAAAAAATATTGGATTTAACCAGAGATATTCTGGGAATGATTATCATAAAGAACGGCGCTGAAGACGAGCGCCGCGTGCATCTACGGAAAAGGAGATTTTCATGGAAAACAAATCAACCGCATTGCAAGTAATCGCGGTGTTGTGTCATACAGATACCTGCTGCCCAATTGTGGCGGTAGATCCGTCTGCTGCGACAGCACAAGAAGTGGTGATTCAAGATGATTTTGGTCAAAGCGTGAGGATGTCTCGCGAACAGTTTCGCGTATTGGTTAATTTAGCAAAACAAGGCGAACTTAACGTGTAAGCTGGAATTGCTGGCGCGATCGCACAATTTAAACCTAACGGTTGTAAATTTGGGTTAATTGTAACAAGCGATCGCTCAATTCTTCCGTCAGCAAATCAGAACTTTCATAGCGCCAGCGCCAGTTACCGGGAATTTTACTCGGATCGTTCATGCGCGCGTGATTATCCAAACCTAAAATATCTTGCAGCGGGATAATCGCTAATTTCGCCACTGAAGCTAAAGCAGTGCGGATAAGAATCCAATTTATTTCTTGGATATTTTCAGGAGAAGAATAACCCAAATATTGCGCCAAAAATTGTTTTTCTTTGTGATTAGCTTTTTCCCACCATCCAATTGCGGTATCGTTGTCGTGAGTGCCGCTGTAAACTACACTATTGGGGACGTAATTGTGCGGTAAGTGGGTATTGGTGGCGTCTTCGCTAAACGCAAACATCAAGATTCGCATACCGGGAAAATTGAAGCGATCGCGCAATTCTTCCACTTCTTTAGTAATAATCCCCAAATCCTCTGCCAAAATTGGCGGCATCTCTCCCAACGCGCTACGCAAAGTTTCAAATAACTCTTCTCCCGGCGCTTTTAACCATTCGCCATTGATAGCAGTTTCTTCCCCAGCAGGTACTTGCCAGTATGCTTCAAAGCCGCGAAAATGATCGACGCGCACGAAGTCTACATATTGCAGCGTAGCTTTAAATCGGTCGATCCACCAAGCAAAATTTGTTTTTTCCAATTCTTCCCAATTATAAACCGGATTGCCCCACAATTGTCCGGTGGCGCTAAAGTAATCTGGGGGAACTCCGGCGATAAATGCGGGGTCAAAAGTTTCGGGATCGAGTTTAAATATATCCCGATTTGCCCAAACATCGGCGCTGTTGTGGCAAACATAAATCGAGATATCGCCGATAATTTTTATCCCTTTTTCGTTGGCGTATTCCCGTAACTTTGACCACTGGTAGAAAAACTTAAATTGTAAGAATTTGTGGAAGTCAATGCTGTCTTTTAAAGCTGCGGATTTAGCTTTAAGGGCGTCGGGGTGGCGGAGAGCGATCGCGCGTTCCCAATTATTCCAACTTTTCCCCTCATTCGCTTCTAATAATGCCATAAATAAAGCATAATCTTCCAGCCAATAAGCCTGCGCTTGACAAAATTCTTCAAACGCGGCTTTCTGTTTGCTAGTAAGCGAGGCATGAAAACTCTTATAGGCTATTTTGAGTAATTGTATTTTATGCGTAACAACTGCATCAAAATTGACTTTATCTGGATCTAAATCTGCTTTAATCGGTATTAACTCATCTTGACTTAATAACCCTTCCTCAGCTAATAAATCGAGACTAATCAGCAAGTGATTGCCCGCAAAAGCGCTAAAATTCATCGTATAGGGGGAATGTTCGTATCCCGTAGGCCCCAAAGGCAGAATTTGCCACAACTTTTGACCGCTTTTTGCTAAAAAATCTACAAACTCGTAAGCAGATTTGCCTAAATCGCCAATTCCAAATCGGCTCGGTAAACTTGTCGGCTGTAACAGAATTCCACTGGCGCGTTGAAAATCCATGTTGTTTGATTGGTTGTAAACAACCTGTAATATTAACTATATCATCAATATTCTTCAATTCGACTTCAGATAGATTTTAATCTGACTTTAGATAGAAGACTCTGGCAAGTAAACCAGGTAACTTATCTTGTGAGTGACATGGCTATTTTTTAACGAACCACAGAGACACAGAGGACACAGAGCAAAGAAGAAGAGGTAATCTGGGATTGAGAAGAGAGCAATATAGCTGTTCAAATTTGGTTAAATTCTCTCTTTCCTCTACCTCTGCGCTCTGGAGTGCCTCTGTGGTTCGTTAATTTCCCTATTTTGTGACTATACCAATTAAGTAAACCTATCTTTATCGGCAGGAAAAATGCAGAAACATAACCTAAATAACGATCCGCTTTGGTTTAAAAACGCGATTATTTATGAAGCGCCTGTCCGTGCGTTTGCTGACAGCAATGGTGATGGAATTGGTGATTTTCGGGGGATGACGGAAAAGCTGGATTACCTGCAAGATTTAGGGATTACTGCGATTTGGATATTGCCGTTTTTTCCTTCACCATTGAAGGATGATGGGTACGATATTGCTGACTATACTACGGTTAATCCGATTTACGGGACGTTGGAGGATTTTAAAGAGTTTTTAGAGGCGGCGCATCAGCGGGAAATTAGGGTAATTATTGAGTTAATTGTTAATCATACTTCGGATCAGCATCCTTGGTTTCAACGCGCAAGGCGCGCGCCTAAAGATAGTGTAGAGCGCGATTTTTATGTTTGGAGCGATACGCCGGAAAAATATGAGGAAGCGAGGATTATTTTTCAGGATTTTGAGACATCGAACTGGAGTTGGGATGCGGTAGCGAAAGCTTATTATTGGCATCGGTTTTACTCGCATCAACCGGATTTAAATTATGATAATCCGGCGGTGCGAGAAGCGGTGTTTAATGTGATGGATTTTTGGTTGGATATGGGGGTGGATGGACTGCGTTTGGATGCGGTTCCTTATTTATACGAACGGGAAGGGACTAACTGCGAAAATTTGTGGGAAACTCATGCTTTTTTAAAGGAGTTACGCAAGCATGTAGATGAAAACTATCCCAATAGAATGTTGCTGGCGGAGGCGAATCAATGGCCTGAAGATGCGGCACAATATTATGGAGAAGGGGATGAGTGTCACATGAATTTTCACTTTCCCTTGATGCCGCGTTTGTTTATGTCTTTGCGGATGGAAGATTGCTTTCCGATTATTGATATTCTGCAACAAACTCCGGCGATTCCGGATAATTGTCAGTGGGCGTTATTTTTGCGGAACCACGATGAATTAACCCTGGAGATGGTGACGGATGAAGACCGAGATTATATGTATCGGATGTATGCACAAGATCCGGTGATGCGGGTGAATTTGGGGATTCGTCGTCGGTTAGCGCCTTTGTTAGGAAATGACCGCAGACAGATAGAATTGTTGAATAGTTTGCTGTTGTCTTTGCCGGGAACTCCCGTACTTTATTATGGGGATGAAATCGGCATGGGGGATAATGTTTATGTGGGCGATCGCAACGGAGTTCGCACGCCGATGCAGTGGAGTAGCGATCGCAACGCCGGTTTTAGTCGCGCTAATCCCCAGCGGTTATATTTACCCGTGATTGTAGACTCGGAATATCATTACGAAGCTGTTAATGTAGAAGCGCAAAGAGCAAATCCGAATTCGCTTTGGTATACGATGAAACGCTTAATCGCCACCCGCAAGCGTTTTCAAGCATTGGGGAAAGGCAGTTTTGAGTTATTGCACCCCCATAACCGCAAAGTTCTTGCTTTCACTCGCACTTATAAGGAAGAATCTCAGATTGAAAAATCTGAAATAATCTTAGTGGTGGCGAATTTGTCCCGGTTTGTGCAAACTGTGGAATTAGATTTAGCGGCGTTTAAGGGAATGGTGCCTACGGAAATTTTCGGGCATTCTGAGTTTCCACCGATTGGCGATGCGCCTTATTTTTTCAGTCTTAGTCCTTACGGGTTTTATTGGTTTACTCTCGAGTACAAACCTGCATTTAACCTACCGCAAAAACCAAAATGCGAACTGCCAATGTTGGTTGTTAGCGGGGAATGGCAAAATGCGTTCTCGCAACGAGAGTACAGAAACAATCTGGAATCTATTTTGCGCGATTATTTGTATTGCAGTTCTTGGTTTGGCAGTAAAAATCGCACGGTTCAAGCTGCACATATTGTTGAAGAGATCGCTATCCCCTACAAGCACACCCAGGGCAAGATAATTTGGTTCCAGATAGACTATATTCAGGGAAATCCAGAAACTTATTTGTTGCTGCTTGCTTATGCGGAAGGTGAAGCAGCACAACAGCTTTTAACCGAAATGCCTCAAACTATAATTAGTCGCATTCAGGTTAATCCAGAAACAGATGGGGTTTTATTTGACGCCGCCGCAGATAAATACTTTCTTTCCTCGCTGTTGGAGGCGATCGCACAAAATCATCGCTTTAAAGGAATCAATGGTGAATTAATTGCTTCGCCTACGGATTTATGCTTAAAACTAGCACCAGAAGCGTCGGAGCTTGACCCGAAAATTTTAAAGGGGGAACACAGAAATATTGCCGTTGTGTATGGCGATCGCTTAATCTTAAAACTCTTCCGCAAAGTCGAGTCGGGCATCAACCCGGATCTGGAGATTGGGCGCTTTTTAGGCCAAAAACAACGTTTGACGCATTTCGCACCCCTTGCAGGGGCGCTGGAATACCGCCGTTTTGATACCCAGACCCCCATACCAGCAAACCCGCGACACGCTCCATCAACTCTACCGATGACGGTGGGGGTGTTGCAAGAGTTTATTCAAGATACCCGCAGCGGGTGGGATTATACCTTGGATAGCTGGCGGGATTTTTGCGATCGCGTCATCACCCAACAAGCGCACATCGCAGAAGTTCCCGTCCCCAATCGAGCTTTATTAGAGTTACAAGCGGCGGATATTCCCAAATTGGCATTTGAAACGATCGACTCCTATCTACCCAACGTTGAACTGTTAGGAGAAAGTACCGCTGAACTCCATATTGCTCTTGCTTCCGATGCAGAGAATCCCGATTTTGCACCAGAACCTTTTTCCTTATTTTACCAGCGGTCGATTTACCAATACGCGCGCAATTTAACCGGGCAAGTCTTTTTGTTATTGAAAGATCGCTTGAAGTCTTTACCGCCGGATATTCAACCCTTGGCGAAAGCTGTCCTTAATCGCCAAGAAGATTTTTTCAAACGCTTTCGGTTAGTTTTAAACCAAAAAATTACCGCCATGCGTACCCGCTATCACGGCGATTACCATTTGGGGCAAGTTCTTTATACGGGGAAAGACTTTATCATTATTGATTTTGAAGGCAAACCAACACGCCCGTTAACCGAAAGAAGAATGAAGCGATCGCCCCTGCGCGATGTAGCGGGAATGCTGCAATCTTTCAACGATGCTGCCAACATTGCCCTTGCTAATGAAGTCGAAAGCGGCACGATCCAATCTAAAGATCTGCCCTTAATGGAAGCTTGGAATCAGTTTTGGATTTCCTGGGTTAGCGCCGCTTTCCTCAAAGGATATCTCAAAGTAGCAAGCGGGGATAATTTCTTACCAAAAACAACCGAAGAATTGCAACTGCTGCTCGATGCCTATCTTTTGGAAAAAGTCATTTATGACTTAGGCGAAAACCTCAACCATCGCCCTGAATTGCTGGAAATTACACTCAAACAACTGCTCAAATTTTAGTTACATATTGCGATCTAGTTCCCAGGCTCCAGCCTGGGAACGAATATTCGAGGCTCTGCCTCGCTTATAGACTGCTACAAGATATCAAAGCGACTATAAAATCAATCACTTCGCTCAATTATCAGGGGTCTTATGAACTCGTTAAAACAACTTGTCCTACCCACAAATAGCACCGAATCAAGCTTATCAAGCGGCTCGATTTTCTTCGTTGGTACTGCAACTGTCGTGCTGCGCTACGGGGGATTTACCATCCTCACCGACCCGAACTTTTTGCATCAAGGTGACCACGTTCATTTAGGTTATGGATTGCGTTCAAAACGCCGCACCAATCCAGCAATTGAAATAGAACAATTGCCCCCGCTGGATTTTGTCGTTTTATCCCACATGCACGACGATCATTTCGACCGCATCGCAGCCGAAAAACTCGATAAAAACGTACCAATCGTTACAACCCACCACGCCGCACAGGATCTGAAACAGAAAGGATTCACCGCGCCACAACCTCTAAATACTTGGGAAACGTTAACTATTACCAAAGGGGAAAATTCTGTCCGCATTACTGCCATGCCGGGAAGACACGGCCCAGGAATTTTAGCAGCTATTTTACCGCCAGTAATGGGAAGTATGCTAGAGTTTCAGTCGCCAGCAAAACAAACTGTATTCCGCCTTTACATTACTGGCGATACTTTAGTTTATGAGGATTTAAAAGAAATTCCCAAACGCTATCCAGATATCGATTTAGCCTTATTACACCTGGGAGGAACGCAAGTTTTCGGCATTCTGCTGACGATGGATGCAAAACAAGGAGTGCAGGCAATTCAAATTATTGCTCCCGAAATGGCAATTCCGATTCACTTTAATGATTACACTGTCTTTAAGTCGCCGCTTGAGGATTTTCAGCGCGCCGTTACAGCAGCAGGTTTGGATGGAAGAGTGAGGTATTTAAGTCATGGGGAAACTTATAACTTTAATGTGTCCGAAGCGTATTGACTTCTGCCAAAATTGCTAGAAAATAAATTTCTGGTTGTAGGGGCACGGCATTTTATAGCCGATTGTAACTTAATAGAATACACTTGATTTTTCGTAAGTTATACCAAATCCGGGTTAACGACCCCCTTTATTCTTATAGACCGCGCAGGCGGTCTTTGTTTGTATAGCCGCGACTTCAGTCGTTAGGCATAAAGGGGGCAATAAAAGCGGATGCGAGTATTAATAGCCCGTGTAGACGGGCGCATAATGCAATAGTCGTTGCGTAGGGACACGGCATCATCGATATCTCGGACAAACAGATAACGTTAATAATGCCGTGTCCCGGCTGCTAATTATGGGTAATACTGTTTTCCCATCAATGGGAAACACTTGGGGCACCGGCGGGTTTAGCTAAACTGTTTGTTTTTATCAAAGGTTATTGGTAAAACCCGCCCCTACTATTGCTACAGGTTTATGTGTAGCACATTCACGGGAAAACGGTATAATCGACCTGACATCATATTATACAAATTTCCTTGATTTTTCTACATATAAAAACGTAGCTTAGGGTTTTACCAACCATTTTGTGCAACCAATAAATATTTCGTTAAAGTGTGCCCCTACAGCCAATTATACGTCCGTTGGCATCTGTAGCTGCGCGTCGGGGCGGGGTTATTTATACAGTGCGCTACGTT
>DNGJ01000125.1:651-60719 GCA_003486305.1 Cyanobacteria bacterium UBA11371 | reverse complement strand
CCTGCATTTCCCCCAGAACTGAATCGTCGCCAGTTAGTTCTGGGGGAAAGTTTTTATCCTCCTGCATTTCCCCCAGAACTGAATCGTCGCCAGTTAGTTCTGGGGGAAAAAATCCCTGAAATCCCCCAGAACTTTTAGAGCTTGATTTAATAGATAACTCTACATTTAGTGCAATATTTTCCAATTTGTCCCCATAGAGGTTATTGCCGATGCAGTCGAACTGATGGTCGAACCGTTTAGAATTCTTCCCCATAAGGTACCTCCGGTGCGGGTTGCTCCCAGATATCAACGAGGGTTTTCCCTTCTTGCCCCTTGCCGTAGGGGTCTAGAGTTCTCAAGTAATAGAGCAGGTCCCTTTGAGACGGCGTTAGCTCTCGGCAAGTTCTCAACCACTCGTTATGCTAGAGCAGGTACAATGTGCCCTGGATTTTTAAAATATTTCTGTCGCTTGCTGGTTTGCGGAAGTGATGAAGTGGGCGAGTTGGAAGCGATGATTGCCGTTGCAGATCAAGAAGAAATTGGGCTTGCAATGATGGCAATGGCAAGGAGGTGGAACGAGCTAGCCAAGCCTGATAAAGCCTTGCCCAATAAAATCGCGGTGTGATTTATGATTGCCCGATCGAGGGCAAAAAAGAACATGCGGAAGCTGCAATAATGCAAACTGAAGATATGTAAAATTTATTTTTACATTTATTTGTATCCAATAAAAAATATGAGCAAAAATATTTATACCTTAAAAATTAGGGACTGTATTTAATATATATTTAATAGATTCGCTTCATTAATTCACGAATAGCAGTTGAAAGCATTTGTTGCTTAGGGGAATTGAAAAGCATAAATTGAACCAAATGTTTTCACGTACATACAAAAACTGGCTATAGGCTTTTACTCACTAGGTTTTAGTTATAATAAATAAAAGCTTAGTTCTATTATATTATGATGGTATTTGACTTCGCGGTTAAATTTAGATATTAGCTCAATTGGCAAATTTACTCATATAAATGGCATCAGCCATTTTCGGGCAATTGTGTTTTCTGATTGGCCAAATTATAGTTGAAATCACAAGTTTCCAGATTCTCGTACCCCTTAAAGGGGTTTAAGGCTACCGCCTTGCAGGAACTGCACATTTACCAATCTTTTGAATGGTTAGGACTAATAGCAAAGCTAAAGCGAAAAAATCGGCTGAGCCAGAAATGACTGAAAACACAACTCCAGTTCAGTCAGAAGACTTTGATTTTGAAATTGACCCTGAACTTCTAGAACCTAATTACAACCAAGTAAGGCGACCGATTTTACCTTATGGCATCGTTGTCAACGAACAATTTGCGGGCATATTAATTCCAGAGGAACAGTTAGAAAAAGCCAATTGGTTTGTCATGCCAACCGAAGAGGAAATGACTACCATTGGTCTGACGGAAGATGTTACAGGTCTACTGCTCTCTAAATGCCGCTTGTGCGTACTGGGATTCATTCCCGAATACATTCGTTACAAGACTGACGTTCCCGATTTAGGCGGTACTATTGTTGGGTTATATGAAGAATATAAAGCCCAACTCGATAAGAAGGCAATGGATGTTGTCAGCGAACACGCCCTTGTGTTTCTAGATAAAAACAATCGTCCCATGCACAGTACACCTATCGTAGTCAGATTCAAAAATGTGGCGCTTTGGAGTTTTAAAGCTGCTAGAGACGAATTCTACCGTTTATTGGAGAAAGCGTTCTCCGACTATTTCCAAATTCCCTTTAGCGGTAAAAACGATAAATGGCGGAGTCTTGGCATCTTAGAGGTTGAGTTCAAAGGAGTTAAAGAAGGCGAAGGCTCAAATAGAAGTTATTGCTGTAAAACTATCAGCTATACTAAGCCAACAGTTAATAACTTCCCTTCTCTATATCTAGGACGACCGCAGCAGAAAAACACGCTTTGGGGACTGCACGACAGTATCGCTGGCTTCACTGAAACGCCTGCATTACCAGCCGCCGCCGAACCCCAGATTCAAGTACTGCCGCCTATTGCTCGCCAAGGTGAAAATAGGAAAAAGCAACAGAATGAACGCAAGCCGCTTCGGAAGATTGCAGCCGAAGTGATAGATGACGATGATGATTTCTACGATGAACTAGATGAAGAGGAGTTCGATGACGATTTTGACTCGGAAATTGATGAATAAGACTCTTGGCTAATTGGTGCTAAAAAAACCCTTGGTTCCCTAGTTGAACAGGGGTATTTTTTTCGCATTCTGGTTAGGCAAATCAACATTTGTATAATAAACAACAATCAAGAGCTATTTCTGGTATTGGTAAAACTGAAAATTTATTAAAAAAATCGTGTAAATAACTCATTTTATAGATTGTTGTTTGTAATTCACAAATAGTTATAGCGATTTACAGCCGCGTGATGTACGGCTTAATTTGCAATCGGCTATATTTTAACTGGCTTTCATGTAATTATTGTGAATTTTGCTCCAGCCACTTTTCTACTAGAGAGATTAATTTGGCGTTGACTCGCCTCTGTTCAAGTAGTACCTCGTAAACTTGCCGCATCTGTTCCCGATTTGGCGGACGTTTTACTAAGTCATTAGTAAAACTCAATAAAGGGTGTTTCCGCTTAGGACGAGATAGGCTTAATTCATCCAAAAGCAATTGATTTTTTGCCAATTTATGACGCATGTTATCCATTTTTTCTCTAACTATCTCCAGTGTCTTCTTCGGTTTCATTGTTCTCTTCTCCACTTAAATCAGCAATTTGTTCCTTGATCTCTGTTACTTCCTCTGTAAGATGAGCTACTTGCTCTATAACTACCTCCATAGTTTCGGCTAAATCTCTAATTGCTTCTGCCAACTCTTCATTGCTGGGAACGTTTTGCCCCGACTTTCCATTGTTAGTCATATTATATCTCCTAGTCAAGTGAGTATAAATTGGCCCATTCATGAGAATGAAACCGTAACGGCCTCAAACATTGCGTTTCCAACAAAGTAACAGCACCACGCTCCAAGCTTGGCAAGGTTTGAAAAGGTTCAGTCATAACAACTGGCAGTGCAAAAACACTGACAAAGTAACGGGTATAGTTCAGCAATGGGTCAAGTGCAGGCGTGGTCTTCGGCATCTTGCCTGTTACGAAATCGACCTAGCGTGTATTGCCTTGCATCGGGTAAGGCTATCGTAATTATCCACAAATGGGTGTCTTCCTTTGCCATCTTCAATGCAGTGAGGGGACTCTCACTATTTACTAGAAAATAACTAATACATAACAGTGCAGTTGGATATTGACAAAACTTGAATTATATGTATTTAGTGGTGAATAAGTAAGTTTTGTAGAACAATGCGATCGCTAAAGATAGGTTGAAGTCTTATGATCGCACAACTCTTGCGTCAATGGAAAATTTTCCATTGGCAATCTAACTGTGATTATGTATGGGTATTCTAAAAAGCGATCGCAGTTTCAACTCTGCTACTATCACTGCCTGCTTTGGAGGTAACCGTTCAGGGGGTGCGCCTGCGGCGCACCACCCCAAGAAGAGTTTGAGCATCAATATGTTTGAGATCTCGGCGTGAGCTAACAATAATTTCCCCACGAACACTCTTGACCATTGAGTCAATTTTTTACGAGCAGTTATTGTCAGCCAGAAACTAGCTATTATATTGCTAGATTAAAAATTCAAGGGTCATTTTCAGGAGGATTCGACTTATGGAAGCAAAGAAGGAGCAGATTTACCTTCACGAGCATTTGCAACCGCAGTTGTGATAAAATCCAAAATATTACGCTGTTGCGATTTAAGCGTAGTAACTACAGTCAGCATTCGCGCCACAAAAGTACTGCCAGCTTGTGTTTGGGAACCTTGCGCTGGTACGTCGCCAGATTACAGCTGGACGAATCGCTCTTTCTGCGGCATTGTTGGTTGGCTCAACACCCACAGTGGTCACAAATAACCACATCGCACTCTCAACCTTAAGTAGTTGGCGACAAGTCCGAACCGTTTTAGCCAAAGGGGTTTTCTCCTTCGACGTAATCGAGTAGTCAGCGGCTTGTTGTAACAGTGATATTATTTGCTGGCGAATAGGTTTGACTAATTCGACAAAATCCCCATGAGCAAGAGTTCCATCCCTTACCTTATGCCATAGCTCGAATAACTTTTCTTGTTGTTGGACAAACCCTTGTTCCGAATTCTTTCGATACTCCAGGACGTTCTGAGATTTTAATAAATTCTCTTTTGAGATGCGCCCAACATAGTTGCCGACGTTCGATGTCTACCCAGTTGTAGGCACCATGCCTATCTGAGGTTAAAATTCCTGCAAAGTTTTCACCCAAAAGGTTTTTAGCAGCAGTAGTGCAACGAGTCAGTGCAATTTCAAAAAATGTGACCAGAGGTGTAACCGCTACCCACAGCCAAGCCTGTCTGTTTTGAGGATTGCAACCGTCGATATTGGCTTGATTGAAACTTGTTTCATCCGCTGCGACAATTTCTTGTTGTTGGATGTAAAGCTTTGCTTCATCCACACAATTGGCAACAGCATTGCTTGCTTCTAGCCTCAGTTTGTTGACTGTTCCCAAAGACATTGAGACGCCAAATAAGTCCGCCAGGGCATTTTGTACCATGCGGTGGCTGTTACGGTATAATCCACTCAATATTGCTACCGTTGCCACAACTCTCACACCATATCCAGTTGGGTGGAAGTCGTCGGGCAATGTAGCACGAGTGGAAGTTCCGCATCGCCCACAGGTCAATTGATGCAAACGATGTTCTATGACTATTGGTTCAATGGGTGGAATCTCAACTATTTGGTGGCGATAGGGGTGTGTATCTTCTCCCTGGAGGCTTTCTCCGCAACATCGGCATTTGACTGGATGATGGTCTATTACCGAGCTACATTTTTCTACTGGGTATAAGTTGCGGCCCCTCCCCTCATGACCAGGCTGACCTCCCCGCTTTTTACCACTTTTTTTGCGTGATTTCTGACCTTTTCCAGGTGGGTCACTTGAAGGTGGTGAGGATGAGTTTTTTGATGTTTTATTGACTTTTTCTAATAGTTGCTGCTGCACTTGCAGTAATTCAAGAGCCTGTTGTTCTAATGATTCAATCCGCTGCGCCATTAACTCCACCATTTTTTTGACGCTGGCTGGAGTTTTCTCCCAATCATCCGGGGGTATCTGCTCTATGATGCTGGGGTCATGCAGTTCCATGCGTC
Source organism: Cyanobacteria bacterium UBA11371 (assembly GCA_003486305.1). Classification (GTDB taxonomy): domain Bacteria; phylum Cyanobacteriota; class Cyanobacteriia; order Cyanobacteriales; family Aerosakkonemataceae; genus Microseira. The sequence continues at coordinate 55,537 of DNGJ01000125.1, read as the reverse complement.
TTATATTACCAGATTTTGGCTCCTCTGATTGCAGCCAACCTTTTTCCCCAAATAATTTGCAACAAAAGCTTGCTGGGTGGTGCGCCCGAAGGGCGCACCCCCTGAACGGTTACCTTTGGAGCGACCTGGAAGGCATCGATTGCGGTTCATAATTGGATAACAAAAAGATATATGTTATAATTAAATGTTAAAATACTTCGCAACCTGATTCATTTATGTAAGCCAATTGAAAAATAAATAATTTTTACATTTACGTAAAAAGTTTAGCTCGATGGTGCTACATAGTTATGCGGTATGGCAAGACCTAAATGCCAAGCTGAGCCTATAAATGCAAAAATGCTAGAATAACTGCCGAAGGTTTCAAACTTCTTGGTTTGGGACTGGAATTTAGCAGAATTAAAGAAATAAGCTGCTAATGCCAACTTCAATTCATTCTTGCTCAACTTACATTTTTCTAAACCAAAGCATCGGATTGCTTTGATAACTTTTAGGGTATTACTGATGGGTATCAACAATGAGTCAGAGCCTATTGGAAACACTTCTTTAACTTTTGTCCTAAAGAACTCAGCTTCATCTCCAGGAAACTCCAAAGCTTGTAACGCGCAATAAAGTAGTTTATAACAGATAGTTGTTCTATTAGATGACGATAGGGTAACTAATGCACCTATATAAGGAGAGAGATGATGATTCCAAATTTCTACTTCAAGTTTGGCTAAATCAAAAGCAATCATTCCTTGTTCTTTAACTCGCTCAAAATCAATTAACCAACCCACTGTTTCATTAGCTGGATATAGGATATTATTTAGATTTAAATCGCCATGAATTGCTCCTTCGCGTCCTTCAATTTCCTGTCCGTATAATAGGCTGGAGTTATCTCCAAAAGCTTGAAACGGCGATCTGAGTGATTGTTTGTTTAATTGGTTTTCATCTTCAAATACTCGCAGTAAATAAGTTAATTTTTCTGACTCAGAACAGCTAGTTTTATTAGGTAAAGCATCAATAATGGAAATGTTTTCCTTAATATTTTTATCAATCTTTCTAAATTCTTGATTTTGGGTATCCAAACACGCTAAAACCTTTACAAACATATTTGGACGAAGCCAGGTAGCACCAAAACGCAAACGAATGTCTTGAGTTTGTCCCCTAAGAAGTATCCTTATGCCTAGTTGAGGATGAACTAAGATAATTGAGCCTTCCTTTGGGTTGCCTTCTTCCCATTCAACTCCAGATAAGCACCAGTTGAATAATAAAATTCGTTTATAGGGTTTTTCAAGGATAGAAATATCATCATGTAAAGGTTCTAAAATACTGTTTTTATCACAATCTTCCCGTTGACTTTGGAGTTGAGAATTTAGCTGTGTAAGAGTAAGAGATGTTAATTGCCACGTGACTGTATTGCTGTCTGTTTGAGACGTGGGAGATATGAGGGCGATCGCGTCTGTGGCTTGCTCTATAATCTCAAGAGGAGTTAGCGTTAAGGGGATTAGCACCCCAGTATAGAGAGGGGGAAGGATATCGCCAAGCCAATACCCTAAAGGTTTTGATATTACTGATTTAGAAATACCAGATTGATAAAAGGGTAATAATACGTTTTCTAAAGTATTTGATAAACGTTCAAGCAGGAAAATATCACCGCCTAATTTTTCCATGTATTGCTCAAATAGTTCGTGCAGGGACTTTAGATTGTTGTAGTCTTCGGGTAACCCCGCTAAGGAATACATCAAAGCACCCCAAGGCATTTGACCGGAGTCACCCTCTGTTAAAATAGGCTTTTGTATTATATTGGCAGTATAACTATTGAGTCTAGGTTGGATAACTCTTTGATAAGCGAGGTACTCTTTCTGGATACTAAACCAAGAGCCAATTTTGATAAAGCGAGTAGCCAGTTGATCTTCTTGAGATATAGGGGTGACAAAAAATGTTGCTTGGGCTTGGGATTTACCGGATGTAAGAACTTTTACTGGTTCAACTGAATCAGCCGTTGGGAAAAGTTTAGCGATTAATTTTCTCAAGGCTTGGCTCTGAAAGTTTTCGGTTTCGAGTTGTTTGATGCCAAGTTTATTAAGTAATTGCCGTTTGGCAACAGTATTTGAATCAAGCCTCAATTGCTTAGGAAAAGGTACTGTTTGATAGGAGCCATAACGAACATTAACAGCTCTAACTAGCTGGTGTTCGAGGTTAATGTAGTTAAGCTGTCCTGTGAGGTGTTGCTCTGTTGATCCAGTAGGGGAATAATGATGTGTTTTTTCTTTTTGAAACCCCCAGGATGCTCCATGTGTCAATGCTTCTTGAACCTCTTCGGAAGGCTGTAAACCTGTGAAGATGAAAGAGGGAATTTCAGGATATCGCTGGGATAAAATATCAATGGCGTAGCAGCCCATTTTCTTCCATTGCTGCTTTCCTTGTTCATTTTTATTTTTATAAAAAATTTTTGTAGGAGTTGGCAGCCATTCTAGATCAACAATAAAAGCGGCGATTTGGGAGCGTTTTCGATCGATTTCCGTTAGAGGGAGGGCTGAACAAATTAATTCATAACTTTCTTTATCAGTTGAAATATCAAGGATAGGTGCTTTAATAGTAAAGCTCAAAGATAAATTATTTAACATTAAACAAAAGCCTTTTAATATTTCAGTAAAAATATTATCTGATTTTTCGTTATGTTTACAGTAGTAATTAGCTATATAAACCTCTATGTCTGGTTTATTGGTATAGCTGCCATCCACTTCCATAATATACCTATTATAGTCATCAAATATATAAACTATTGGTTTTAAAGATCCCATTAATTGATAGATGGATTGATAATAGCCTTTGTTATTCTCTTCATAATGTTTCAATAATGAAGACAGAAGGCTTAGATAGTGCTTTCGTTTCTCTATGGTGTTAGCTTCCAGACTTTGATACAATTCTAGTGTTGGAAAACACATAGATGGCTCTTTATCGCTTTGCTTAGTTATATAAGCAACGACTTCTTCAATATCGTTGCTTTTAACGCCTAATAAATTACTATTATTTTTATCCCCTGAATTTTGGTAGTTTTTTCGGTAAATAGGTAACTCTTTTTCTTTAATAGCAGGAGTACCAGAGCTTGTCCACTTGAAAATATAATCAAATTTTGTAGTAATGTTAGTTAGAAAACTTTCATTAGCTTCGTGAACAAAAGCAACGTTTATAAAATTAGGTAATTCTTCTAAGTTTTTTGGGCAAGGAGGTTCTAGGATCAATTCTTGATAACTATTGTCAGATGAAATTACAAATACTTTGTTAAATCTATTCGAGAGAAGTTTTCCCCAAGCTTTCCATCGATTGTCTTCACAGACTATGCAAGCTGTTAGATTTTGATTGGTTTCACTGTACATCATTATTTTACTATTTTTATTGTTCTTACCTTATTTAACAGATGTGATGACTAATAGATTGCCTTCCATATAGATAACACCAGGACTCATAAACCCATTTTCATTTGCCAGCATATATATCCCCAAACGGATGATAGACGATTTTGTATTTTCAGCTAATTCTGAAATTGAGAATTTTGGAGAGCGGATGCTTTGAATAAGAACACTTGCTAAACTTTCACCATGAGAACGATTATCAGCTTCATCACTAGCGTTCCAAGAAAATTGAATTTCTAATCTATTTCCAGGTTTTTTCAAGACGGTTCCTATAACTTGAGATTTTCTTTGGCAATCGCGATCTTCAAATAATTTATCAAAAAAATCATATAAAGCCATTGCCGATTTTCTGGCAAAATCAGGTGGTTGGCAGGGAAATAACTTATAGGTAGATTGTGGACGTTCTGCCCACGTAGTGATTTCCTTTGTCAAAGGAGCTACATTTTCAAAATGCTTTTGGTGAGCCATTAAAGCAATTAAGTAAGCAGCACCAACAGAAATAGGGCGCTTTAGGTAAGACTCGTCTGTCTGTCCGCAGAAAACAGCCCCACACAAGCATTTAAGAGATTCGTGTAAATTTTTTACTGAATCTTTGTCTTGCCACCAAGTTTCGGGGAAGATAACTCCCAGCGCTTCTTGCACATCTTTCTTATACTCGTTTGCCTTATTTATATTTTTTGATGTTTCTCCAAAATATTCAGAAACCGTGCCTGCGTCATGGACTCTCACTAAAGGAAGTGAATGTTCGTCGCCTTCCGGGTGAAACCATCCAGATGTATCGCTCCAGAGGCTTTCAAGGCGATGCTTTTTGAAGGTTAACCATTGTGGAACGCCCGAAATGCCTGTCAGAGGAATTGGATCGCCACTATTTTGAACCAAGGGATGCTGATAATCTGTTTTTCCTTCACGTTCAAATTCAAATTGAGGGGGAATAATGTCTTCGACTGTCTCACTGGTTACCGTACCCTTTGAACTCAGTTTGGGATTGAGAGCTTGTAAAAGAGCTTTGGTGAGGAATCCACGTCCATCAAAATTAACATAGGCATATTCATCTGCCTGCGATGCAACAATGAAGCAGCGATCGCGCTCGGGATTGCCTGTGTGGTTTTCTGTAAAGTTGAGTAATTCGCCACTAAAACTGCAATCTAGCCAGACAATCTGTTGCTGTACTGAACTATCTTGCAAGACCTGGCGTAACCATTTGAGAGACACACCCCAATTTTCTCCTCTTGGAGCATTACTATCGCTGGTTGCTAAAAATCCTTCTGTCTCCCCGTTATGATACTCCTGTCGCAAGCCAATTCCAGCAAAAAATAGTAGTGCTGTATGTGGGGTACTTTCTTCTGGTCTAAATAAACGGGCGATCGCCGCTTTCAGTTCCTCTCTCTTCAACCGTCCCATTGGCTCGAATTGCCAATCATCCTGTCCAGTCGGTAGCCGAGTCACTTCAAACTCACCGTAAAGCTCTAACAAACGTGCGATCGCTTCCGCATCCCGCACTGAAGTGGTTAGTTCTAAAGGTTCGCTCGTTGGTGCCTCTTTGAGAAATGGGTAGCGATTTATACCGACTACTAGGGCTTGTCGCGTCATATCGGTGGCATCAACTGAGATTGATATAAAATATACAAGAATTACATATCATTAAAGAACTTCAGACACTTTTGCCTTTATACCTCCCTCCAATCCCCTAAAAACAGGGCTTTGCATAAGCCATAATTTATTGTCTCCCAATTTGCCCAATGAGTACACCACCTCCTGACAAGACCCTGTTGGCTCTGTTTCTGGCTCTCAAAAACCTAAAAGAGCCACTTAATCAATCTGAACGGGCTAAACTATACGAGGTAGGCGAACAATTAGACTTAGACCCAGATGACTGGGAGTTCATCTCAGAGGGGTTAATAAGTATTATTACTGCTAATCGTCGCCTCGATGAACTATTTCAAGCCGCTAAGACTCAGTTAGACGTTGTAAACATATCACAATTACTACCTACCGAAAAAGAGATAGCAGTAGCGCTAGATACTCGTGGTGTGCTAGAAAGGCGGGGAGAAGATAAAAGAGAACAGGAGAACCGCGAAAGAATTATTAAAGTTGCCGTAAAATTTCTCATGGATAAGAACCTTTCGGCCATAATGAAACAATCTAGCTGGCTTGAACGAGTTGTCAAAGATATGTCTACTCTATCAAACTGAAATAAGTGGGATTTTAATTTAAAAATTAGCGAAAATTTTTCCTATAAAAAACAATGGATAATTTGATTGTTATAAATCTGAACGATGGCAGTTTGGCACAGGGATTTTCAGCCACTTTGCAAATCGGTAATTGTGGTAATTATCCCTCACCTGTAGAGGCTAAGCTACCTCCCAATCCAAATTTACTAGAAGCTTATAAAGATTGGCAGAATATATTTCGTACTTATCGTTACGAAAAGGATACGGTTGAGGAAAACCCCTCGGTTGACGAAAGACATTTGGTAGAAGAAAAAGCTAAATTCCTGCGCGAACATCTAAATACCTGGCTTAATTCGGAGTTGTTTATTCCCGTTAAGTATAAATTAACAGAAGTCTTTACATCTTCTGAAAAAGTCCGCGTGCTAGTTCAAACAAACGATTATAACCTTTGGCGACTTCCTTGGCAGGAATGGAACTTTTTTCATGATTATCCTCAAGCCGAAATAGCTTTGAGTTCACCAACATCTAAATCTATAAAAAGATGTTCGCTGGCTGGAGCAAAAACTAAAATTAGAATCTTGTACATTCAGGGCGATAGTACAAACATTGACACTGAACCTGATATTCAGTCTCTAGAAAGTTTTTTAAAAGATAAGGCAGATATAGAATATCTTAAACTGCCTAAAAGAAAAGACCTATCTAAATGGTTGAGACATGAGAAAGGTTGGGATATTATATTTTTTGCAGGGCATAGCAGAACTGATATTCAACGAACAGGACGAATTAAGATAAACGAACAGGAAAGCTTGAGTATTCCTGAATTAAAGTATGCTTTGAGAACTGCGATCGCTCTCGGTCTAAAACTAGCAATTTTTAACTCTTGCGATGGGTTAGGATTAGCCAGAGATATAGCGGACTTGCAAATCCCCAGCGTGTTTGTTATGCGAGAGCCAGTCCCGGATAAAGTGGCTCAAATCTTCGTAAAAAACTTTCTTGAAATCTTTGATCAAAATGGTACTTTATATGCTTCATTTCAGCAAGCAAGAGAAAGTTTAAAGACGCTGGAAAAAGATTACCCTTGTGCTAGTTGGTTGCCCGTTATTTGTCAAAATCCCGCCGATGAACCAATTACCTGTGATGAGCTACTTCAGAGAGGCAAGACTGAGACAAACTGGGAGGGATGTTGCCGGACTTTACTGACTATAGATGCCCTTAAACGCCTTAATTCAAATATGCTGACGCAGAAAAAGGGCTTAGATATTGATGATATTTATGTTTCCCCCAACTTGGGGTTAATCAAACGTTTTAAGGATAAGGATTCAGCACAGTTAACCGATCAAGAAAAAGCACAGCAGAAGCTAGAAGATGGATTCCCCGACACCTATAAGCAGGAAGATTTTTTCATCAAGGTTCTCCAGCGTGGCAGAAGTCCGTACAGCCAAGGGTGTAGAATCGCTATTATTGGCGAAGCAGGAACTGGAAAAAGCTTGTTTTTGCAGCGGATAGGTGAGTGGATTCTTTGGGAATCAGACATCACTAATCAACTTGTGATTTGGGTGTCTTTAGCTGATTTAAGGAAAGGACAAAATCTAGAAGATTACCTCATAACAAATTGGCTAAATAATGCCAAGCAACAGGTAAATATACCTTGGACTACCCAAGAAAGTTTAGTAACGGAGTTTACATCTGGTAGGGTAATGCTACTGTTAGATGGGGCGGATGAAATGCCTATTCGTTCTGGTAATCCTCTTGCAGAAATTACCCGACAAATCGCTGATTCTGAGTGGATTTGTCAAGCAAGAATCGTGTTAACTTGTCGCGTTAATGTTTGGGAGGCTAATCAAGCAATTTTACAAAATTTTGATGTTTATCGTAATTTAGAGTTTAGCTATCAAGTTAAGTATGGTAGAACGATCGACCAAGTTGAAGCATTTATAGATGGGTGGTTTATTGGTAATGATGAACAAAAAAAGATAGGGAAAGCGCTCCGACAAGCTTTAGAACAGGAAGGGAAGCAACAAATAAAAGATTTGGCTAAAAATCCTTTACGGTTATCATTGCTATGTTTGGTTTGGGGAGAAGGAGGCAATTTACCAGACACTAAAGCAGAACTTTATCAGCAATTCGTAGAGGAAATTTATAAGTGGAAACAAACCCTACTTCCTGTAGATGATGTGAAGCAGAAAAATTTGAATAAAAAGTTGGCAGAGTTAGCTAAGCGTACTTTGGATTTAAGGCAGCAGAATTTTTTCAAATCTTTGTTAATTCAAATACAGGAAATAAGTCAAACACCTGTGCCAAAATCATTACTAGCAGATATGGCACAAGCGGGGGTAGAGCCGCAAGAGTCTCCATTTCGGATTCCTCATATTTTAGCTTGGTCAATTCTTACATCCGACTTGGACTTGGCACTAAATTTAGGTTGGCTAACTCCAGTAGGTGTATCGAAAAATAACCCGCAGGCGCGAATTTATGCATTTTTCCATCCGATTTTCCACGAATACTTTGCGGCTCAGGCGATCGCGTTTAACGAGTGGAATTATTTCTTAACACATGACAACTCTTTTACAAGCCATCCTGCCTATGGTACTTACCGAGTCTTTGAGCAGCAATGGCGGGAAGTAATTTTATTGTGGTTTGGACGACCCAGTGAGGAAGTTCCAAATTGGTGTAAAGAAAGGTTTATCCAAACTCTCTGGCAATTTGAAGATTGCTGTGCTGGTTTTTATTCCTTTCAAGCTAAGTTTTTAGCAGCAGCAGCTTTAGCTGAATTTAGAAACTGTAATAATGAAATATCTGAAAAAATTATATCCAAAATAGTGCAATATAACTTTGGTAACGATCTCGATAAACTCTCCGAAGATGAGCGTAGATGGTTCTGGTTAACTCATCAATCCGCGAGAAAAAGAGCCTATATTGCACTATCCCAGACAAAAGGCGATCAAAAAGTTAAGGACTTATTGAGCCAACTACTAAGCAGCCTGCCCAAAGAATATATAGGTTATCGCTCTGATATTGCTAATGCTCTAGCTCAATTTAATCCTGGCAATCAAGTTGCTATTGATACGCATATTGATTTAATGCTAAATGCAACGGGATTTGACGCAAAAAACTACTACGATAATTTAAAAATCAGTATAGCTTCAACAGAAAGATTATGGGAAATAGCTCATGGCAACAGGGAAGCTATTAAAACTTTAAGGCGGTCGTTAATTTCAAATTTATCAGTGCAGCAAGATTTTAAATTAGAAGATTTAGATGACACAATCCAAAAATTTGTGATTATGACATTAGCTATTATTGCTAGTGGCTCGATAGCAGAAAAAGCTATTGATAAACTGATTCATATGCTATCTATGGCATCGGATGATGATATTTTAGACTTTGACGAATCATTTTACCTAGTAGCTACTGAAAATCTTGATATAAACGTGACTCATTTTTTAATAGATAAACTAGCCAAGTTACTCGAATCGCCACAAAACTTATACTCTGATGAACAAAACAAATTCACAGAGGAGCGATTAGAAAACTTACAATACATTCGTTTATGTGTAGTTACCGCTCTTTTAACGATCGATACTCATCATCAAGACGCTGCCAACACGCTAACTAAGCTATTAGAGAGTGATAATGAGCGCATCTATAAAACTGCGGCTCCTAAGTTAGAGAGATTTGGATTAGAAAATTCGGTATTTATAGAAGTTATTAGTAAGTTTATAGAAACAACTGAGTCTAAGAATGCACTGATATTAGCTGTTGAAGTTTTGGGAAAAATTGCTGCTACTTCTAATAATCCTAACGCCATTAGAGCTTTGAGTAACCGATTACAGCGAACTACATCTGTGTATATGCGTTTAAAGATTGCTGATAATTTGGGTAAAGTTAATCCCAGCGATCAAACTGCTATTGAAACTTTGATTGAGATCGTTCAATCTCCCGAAAAGATTGATAAAATTGGTGATCAAAAATTGGACTTTATCTCTGTTAACCGCATTCGAGCTGAGGCGGCTGAGAGTTTGGGTCAAATTTCTCCCAGTCATCCTGTTGCAGTCAAAACTCTCATCGAACTTCAGCAAATAGCAGTTGACACATTGATCGATCTAATTCAACGCTTAGGTACAAGTAATGAAAGCATAAGTGAATCTTTTGATGAACAGCGAGACAGAATTTCTAAAGAATCTCCTGAATGGCAAATTATTGAGCACGCTTGCGATGTAGCCTATTTATTGCGAAAGTATATTAAAAATCTGGAGAAAATAGCCTTTGGCAGTCAAGAGGCTGTTGAAGCTTTAATTAAACTTTTAAATTTTCCCAATGAAGATATAGTTTTAAGACTAGCAGAAAGTTTGGGAGAAATCGATCCTAGTAACCAAAATGCTATCAATACTTTAATCACATTATACCGTACAAGTCAGAAAGAATCTAACCGTGCTGAGGCAGCTAATCAACTTGTATATCTATCTAGGCAAGTTACAGCAACTAAGGGTAATCAATTCAAGCAATTATTTATTGATGCTTTAACGGAACTAATACAAACAACTGATGATGAAGACTTGCAGCGACGAGTATCAGAGACTTTGGGAAATATCGACGTGGGGAATAAGTTAGCAGTTAATACTTTAGTTAAATTGTTAAAGCACAATCAAAAAATGCACATTTATCATCCGATACAAGGTTTGAAAAAAATAGTTATGGATTACCAATTTAAGGATTTAGTAATAAAATTGAAAGATGATGATGGCTTAGCAAAAAAAGATGTGGCGCGATTTCAAGAAGAATATGAACTCTTCTGGTATTGCGCTGAAAATATGAGATACCAAGAATTTTATAAAGCTTTTTACCGCGAGTCAAGCTTTTCTCATCTTAAGCCAAAACTGCTTCTGGGTAGGTTGGTATATCTTATTCGATTAGGCTTTTATACATTTAATCATTATTATTTATCATCATATCTAAAGCACCCGCACTATATTTTATTTGATATATTTAGCCTAATTCGATTGCTATTAGGCTATGTTTATAATATTTTTATAGCATTGGGTATCCCTTTATTTATAATAATTATTTTTATCGTAGCGAGATTTAACAATAATTTGCGCTCTGACTTTATTTATATTATAGAATTATTTTGGAAATCTATAGCTGGGATATTCTACAATTCACTTCCTCAAATCTTTCGCCCAATACAAATACGCAGGCGCAAACGACAGTAGTAAGCTGCTAGGCAGCTAGATTGTATAATGTCTTGAGAACCCCTTGGAGAGCGATCGCAGTATATATGCCAGCCAAAAACCATCTTTCTCAAAAGCAGAAAGAAGCAGAAGGACGATTACTCATTTACAATTACTTGTAATGCTTACAAACCACATTGATTGGCTCGCTTCATTAGAGATAACCAATCAGTATTATGAGAGCTGAATCCAGCATCCGATGTAGGTAGATGTCCTTCTGGGGCGCTGAGGTTGAAAGTATATTCCGAATAAGGAATAAATCTTCCCTTTGTAAAGGTTACTTTATCTTTTGACAATAGCCAACCCACACGCTCGCTTAGTTTTTCAAAATTTTTTGCCGTTGCTTCATAGATATGCTTTTGCACGCTGAAGCCGAAGCGTCCATTGCTAGCTTTTGTCCAGAGTCGATCGATAGTCCGAAAATCAGTACAGGGAATTTTTTCAATAGATTTTTCATCTACAGAACCTTGTTTTTCGTAACGATCGGCCCACAACCAACCCTCTTGTTTGTGACGAGCAAGCCACAACATAACAAACCTTGTTTCTTCGTCAGCAGCTTTAAACTCTGCTTTAGCCAGTAGATTTTTTAGCAGACTGTAGTCTGCTCCAACTTCTGAGTCTGTTACTGGTGACAATGTAGTAACTGCTACTTGAGGAGATTTTGAAGTATCTGTTTGCAAGTCAATATTTTGTTTTACTAGATGGGGAGACTGGATGCCCTTACAAATAGTTTTATCTCCTTGCGTAACAGTAGAGTTGTTCTCTAAATAGCTACGCGCCCAGTCACATCCTCGTGCTAATAGATCACCAAGATCCAAATTCCACAAAATTAGTGTTCCATCATTAACGGCTGTAACTAGCGTCTTGCCGTCGGGACTAAAACTTAAACTATTGACGCTATTAGGATGGGGAAGCGTTTCAATCAAAGTGCCGTCGCGACTCCAAAGTTTTACAGTTCCATCCTCACTGGCGGAGGCAAGCATTTGGCTATCTGGGCTAAAATTTACATCAGTAATTTTTTTACTATGCCCAGCTAAATTATTAATTAAAGTGCCATCAAGCTTAAAAAGTCTGATGACTCCATCCTCCCCAGATGTAGCAATTATCTTTCCGTCTGGACTAAAAATTGCCTTATATCCAAGAATATTAGTAATAAATGTACCATTTACTTTCCAAACCTTAAGAATAGGTGGCTCTGAATATACTCTCCCCTCTGGCAAACTAAATGAGGTAATTATTTGACCATCTGGGCTAAAGCTGATGCCAGCAAAGCCACGTCCATCACCTTCTATTTTGGATAAAACTTTACCGTTATAGTCCAGAAACTCAATGTCGTAACTACCAGCCTTAGCAATTATCTTCGCACTTGGGCTAAACTTTACTTCAGAGATATTCAAATATTCAGAAGTAGGGATAACTTTTAACAAGCTACCATCTCGCTTCCAAAGCCTGAAACTGTTATTTTCAGATGAAGCAATCATTTGACTATCTGGACTGAAGCTGACGCTTGTGACTGTAGCACCATGACCAATGAGTGTATTAAGTAGTGTACCATCCCGATTCCACAGTTTTATAGTACGGTCTTCACTAGCTGTTGCAATCATTTGCCCATCAGGGCTAAATTCTACATCCGTAATTGAACTACTATGTCCTTTCAATGTAAAAACAGAAATAGTTTGTAACGGCCAAAGTCGGATAGTCCCGTCATCACTAGCTGTAACAATTTTCTGTCCATCAGGAGTGAATTTAACTTTATTTACTGAACCACTATGCCCTGTAATTGTAGTTATTAAGGTGCCGTCAATTTTCCAAAGCTTCGCAGTATTGTCTTTGCTTGATGTAGCTATTAACTTGCCATCTGGACTAAAACTAATGCTTTGTACAGCATCTTTGTGTCCTGAAAAGGTAGCTAGCAACGTACCATCTTTTTTCCATAGTTTTACTAAACCATCGCCACCAGCAGAGGCAAGGATTTGACTATCTGGACTAAAAGCCAAGCTAAAAACAATTCTTTTTTGTGACTCAGGATCGTTGACTATATTACTATGCTGAAAACTTTTTAATAATTGCCCATCACGGTTCCATAGTCTAATTTCCCCTTCCGTATTGCCAGAAGCAATAATCTTATTATCTGGGCTAAAGCTTATATCTGTGACGTTAGGATCGCCCGAATTATTAGTATGCCGAAGAATAGCTATTAATTTTCCCTCTATTGTTTGAAATCTAATTTCATTATCATTACCTCCAGATGCGACTATCAAGCCATCAGGACTAAAGGTAACAGAGTTAATACCTAAAGCTCCTAATGGTGGTTCTTCACCTTGATATTTAAGAGTTCTCAATGGCTTACCACTACGATCTATTAATTGAATATCTTGGTGAGCCGGGAAAGCAATATTTTGACCATCGGGAGTAAAACTCACACTAGAAATTTGCTGCCAAATACTCCCTCCTTCATTCCCAGAAATATTTCTTGACCATGTGTTAATTAACTTGCCATCATTGTTCCAAATTTTAACAGTACCGTCCTGTCCGGCTGAAACAATCAATTGTCCATCGGGGCTGATGCTCACATCTAAAACTGGGCCACTGTGACCCTCAAGCCGATTACCCTCTTTTATTCCATAAACTGACTGTCGTAAAGCAGCCACAGCTTCAATTCGAGTATCAACTTTTGCCCCAATTGCTCCTAGTGGCTCTTTTAGGCGTTTAGCTCCTCTAAGGCTTGCTACCAAAGCTTCCAATTTCCTATCAGCAGCAAAGAGCGCCCTTGACGATGCACTATCCGCTCTAATCCTGGCATCTTCACCCTCAATTAAAGCCCAAATAGCTAATCCAGAGAGTCCTAAGATTACCGCAGTAATAGTGATAAATAGGTTTCGACGGTTGATTTGTCTGTGTTTAATGCTTTTACGAACAAATTCTTGAGCCAATCCTGATAGCGGTACATTGTCAGCATAACGCTGAAGATAATCTTCTGCTGTAGCTAATCTCGTTCCTTGGAGTAGATAAGCTTCCTCTCCCCGTTTGCGGTTATCTCGCCACGCTTGGGCTGCATCTTCAATCTCCTGTTTTCTAAGGAGGGCAACCTGGTTTTCCTTCAGCCACTTAACCAACAAATTCCAGTTACGAATTAGGGCTTCGTGGGCAATATTTACAATCGCTACCCGCTGCTCCTCCCATTGTTGCTCACCCGTGACTATTAACTTTTCCTTGGCTAAACGTTGTACTACTCGGTCAACGATCTCTTCTGATTGCTTTGGATTAATTAAATCTTCTTGACGAACTTGTCTGCGTGTATCTTCCGTTCCTTCTCCCAAGCGGGTCAGTTCTAGAAAAATCCGCTTGGCTACCTCTTGTTCCTTCCGTGAAAAAGATTTATAAACTTCATTGGCGTGTTTTTCCAGCGCCTTTTTTACCCCACCAAGACGGGTATAGTCTGAGATAGTTAACCAATTTAATTTGCGCTGTTCCCACAATTCAGTAAGTGTGTACTGCATTAGCGGTAAATCACCAGGAAAGCCAGAAACATCAGCAATCATCTGGGTGATTAACTCCCGTTCAACTTCCAAACCCACTCGTTCGGCTGGTTTGGTAATCGCTTCCCTCAACTCCTCTTGGCTCATTGGTAGTACCGTCACTAGATTCTGCTCGATCGCTTTAGCTAATCCCGCATAATCTTTCTCTGCACATTTACCAAAAAAGTCTGCCCGCATCGCTACGACCAGGCACAGTTTTTTTTCCAGGTGCTTCACCGCACCCATTAAACACTCAAAAAACTGCTGCCGTTCCCCATTATCCCGACACAGAGCAAAAGCTTCCTCAAACTGATCCACCACCAGCAACACTCGTTCGCTTGGGGTAGCTTTGATAGCAGTCTCTAGTTGATTAACTCTTACCCCAATTGCGTTTTCTATACTTTTAATCGGATGTTCGCCTGGAACAAATGGCTTGTAAATCGTCCAGCGCTCGCTCCCCGATAGCGCCCCTTGCTTCAATTGATGCAATAATCCCGCCCTGACAACACTGGACTTCCCGCTCCCCGATGCACCTAAAACAGCTAAAAAATTACTCTGATGCACCTTTTCTAACAGCTGATTGGTCAGTGCGGTTCGTCCGTAGAAATATTTAGGGTCTTCGTCGTTGAAATCGAAATATTCCAAACCCCGGTAAGGGCAGATATTCTCCCGAATACCATGCTTACCCGTCAGTAAGATTTGGCCCCCAGTATTGGTCACAATGGGATGCTGAGGTGCATCTTTGAGTGACTTCTCGATACAATCTTTTAGCGTGTAGTTAGTAACCCAACCATCGGAATTTTGAGTTGGGTCAAGACATTGCAATAATTTCGGAGTCAGCACTCCCCCGAACGCTGATTGAAACTCGCGGGATGCAGCAATAAAACAGCGATCGCGTCCTTTCAAATACTGGCCTAAATCCGTTTCCGCAAAATTGAACAACTCCCCACTGTGACAGCAATCCAGCCATATAATCTGCTGCCTCACCGGGCTTTTTTCCAAGAGTTGGCGCAACCACTGAAGGGAAATGCCCCACTTGTCCTTACGGGGACTAGCATCACTCGCAGCTAAAAAGCCTTCACTCTTACCATCCTGACGTTTTTGCAGACCGTGACCTGCAAAATACAGCAGTGCTGTCTCTGGAATGATACCGCCCGTTGGATAGAATAGCCGAAGAATAGCTTCCCCCAACTCCTTGCCTTTGAGCAGTTCTTCGGAAGCAACCTGTCGTCCTCCTTCAGTTGTTGGCAGTCGATGTACCTCAAAATCGCCATAAGTTTCTAAAATATGGGCGATCGCCTCTGCATCCTCTGCTGGTTTTAGCAAATGCTGACTATCCCCAGTCGGTGTCTTGTTCAGGAAGGGATACCGATTGATTCCAACTACCAAGGCTTGCCGCCTAATATCGCCCATATCGATTAGTATTGGTTTAATTTCTCTATATTAGTGCCTTCACCCTATGGATGCAGCTGCTTCTGACACCCTACAGGCTCTAATTCTAGCTCTGAGTAACCTTCTGATTGACCAATTTTCCCCCACGACCAATTTTCTGTGCTAGCAGCGGATAGTTATTATTCACAACGTCAATTTCTTGACGCCTTGGGGACTAAGCCTAATGCAGTTATTGTTACAAGAGCGCGTAGTAATCGCGTTTTCTAGCAAGCGTATTAGAGTTAAATATTGATAATTTTAAAGCAAAAGATTGCCGTTCCGGCAATCTTTTGCTTTAAGTCACACCTCAAACCTTGCAATTTCGTTATAGTTTCGCCAGGTTTTGGTTCACAAATTACGCCATTTTTTGGATAAAAGTACAGTAGTATTAGTAGTAGTTTTTAAACCTTATCATCCCAATTGCTTCTTGGCAAAATGCTCTTGCAGCAGGCGATGGATGAAGCGATAGCGCCCGCCGACTTGTTGCAAAAACATTCGCTGGGTGGCATACTTGAGAAACTGGGCATAGTTCCAGGGTATGAAACCCTTGCAGTAGAGAACAACGCGCAAGCTGAAATGTTGAATGCAGGCTGTACCAGCTTGCGTCAATCCAAAAAATAAACCCGCTAATATTCCCGACAAGACAATCCGTGCAGTTAATGCCGGAGGCATGGCAAAAGATGGCGGCTCAACAACTGATTTCGATACGATCGATACCAGGGTTGTAAATATTTGTATCCTCATCCAGAAAGCGAATAAACCTAAGATAGACCCTGCCAGAACAGCGAAACCGATCGCGTATTTTAAAGACTGCCAAATTCCTTGATTAGAGGTTTGCGTAGTTTTTATTTCAGGGCCTTCCATTTCTGCAACCATCACCAAAATAGGCCCAACAATCAGCAAGAATATCGGCTGAGGCATTTTCCAGCCCATTAAAGAAAAAATAGTTGCAACAATTCCCCAAGTTATTAATCCAATAATCAGTCCAACAATCAGCGATTTTCCTACTCTTCCTAACTTGAAATTCAAAGTTTCTATAGGTTTGATTTGTTTGGCTTGTCCCAGAGTTAAATAGGCCCAAAAACCAAAAAATAATCCAAAATACGCGCCTAGCACTAGACTGACAATTATTGCTGAGAATGGCTCCTCGATAAATAAACCAAAACTTAACCAGATAATTAAGCCAACGATCGCTCCGCCAACAAGTCCAAAAATTCCCCCTACTCCCAAAGCGTAATTTTGGCGATCGCGCCAATTCGCAGGTAGCCAAATAGCAGGCTGCATTCGCTCTATTGAAAACTCAGTTTGAGATTGATCTGAAAGTTTTTTAGCAAGACAGTTCAACCAATTTATTGTGTCTATCTCGCGTGGTTCCTTACCTTTAGTATACCACCAAATTTTTACTTTTCTCAGCAGCATGTGCCTAATATAGGCATCAAACAAATACTGACGGCGGCTTTCGGTAGAATCGCATTTGAACCATTGAGCAACAGATATTTCTTCGCTGGCTAACGCCAAAGTTATCATTGCCAGCAGCAGCGGCAACTTAGCTAATTCCAATAGAGCGGAGTCAGTTTCTATACTTGCCCAGAGTTCTGAATGGTTGACATCGTTCAAATATTTCTGAATCTGTAACTCAGTCAAAGGTTGCAAACAGATGGCTGCATTTAACTGCAACTTAGTTTGGTAAAGTTTGTACTCTTCCAAGCGACAGCATACTATCAAATGGCGCGATCGCACCTCACTCTCTATAAATTGATTAATCGCGATCGCGCATTTCTCTTGCCGTTGAGACGCCAACTCATCCAGCCCATCCAGCAACGGTAATAATTCACCTTCAGCAAGCCACTTTTCCCCGATATCCTTGCGAACCCCATATTTATCTCTGAGTTCAGCCACTAACCATTGGGCAATAGGTTGGTTGTCATCTTGCCATGAAGAAAGATTAAATAACACTGGCATCGGCTCATTGGCATCTAATTGCGATCGCTCAACTAACTCCCGCGCCAATTCCAGCAATGTGGTCGTTTTGCCGCTTCCCGGCTGGCCCAAAATTAGCAGTTGACCAGCAATGATTTCATCGTCAAACACATCGATAATTTCCGTCCATTGGGGCAGACGCACCGCCGATTGATTGCCAACTTTCACCTCTACATCCCAAGAGTGCTGCACCTGTTGCGGTTGCTTCTCCTTCCCCAGATTAATCAGTACCGCATTGTGCAGCGACTTTGCAAGCCGACTGCCTACCTCATTCTTCACCTGTAACAGCAATTTCTCTCGGTTCCGATATTCCTGGCGCGATAAAGTTCTGCCCTCTTGCGTCGTTTCTGCCGAGGCAACCCGCACATTCCCCAAAGGCTGTTTTAATAAATGTTTTTTCTCAGCAGTTGCCGTCAGATATATGGGTTGGCGTTTGTCGTAATAAATAACAGGCTTTTGGGGAACTGGTAGGAGTTGTCGGTTGATAAATTTTGTGAGAGTGACACTGGTAACAACGCCATTGAAATATTGACTGGGATTGAGTCCAGATAAGAGAATTTCTGTTAACGCCCCGCTTTCTCCCGTCAAATTGGAGTAGGCATCCTCAAAATCTCGCGCTGCCGCGATAAAAAAGCGCGCCTTCTGCAAGTCGGCAATTTGTAAGTCCTCTTGGGCAAAGTTAAACAATTCGCCGCTTTTACAGCAATCTAGCCAGACAATCTGTTGCCGCACGGGACTTTTTTTGAGCAGTTCGCGCAACCACCGCAGTGATACTCCCCATTTCTCTTTTCTCAGACAGGCATCGCTAGCTGCCAGATAGCCTTCAGTGACGCCGCCTTTGAGTTCCTGCCGCAATCCGTGTCCTGCAAAATACAGCAGTGCTGTGTCCGGGGGACTGTTGGTGTTGGGATTGAACAGACGAGCGATCGCATCTTCCAATTCTGCCGTCGTTACGTTTCCTATCGGATCGACCTGCAATTTGCCGTCAATTAGACCTTCGGGAAAGCGCTTCACTGTGAAATTGCCCTGAGTTTCCAGCAGACACGCCATTTTCTCTGCATCCGCCGCCGCCGCCTTTAGGTGTTGAGCTTCGCTAGTAGGTGAATTTCTCAGAAAAGAGTATCTGTTAAGACCGATTACCAGCGCATCCCGGTTCATCAGCGCCAAATCCTTACAGGCTGAATGATACTTACGTCAAGTGTAGGACGATTGTCCCCTATTTTCTACAGCTCCTAACGCTAAAAGCGTAGTCTTAGTCGCCTCCGACAAACCCGTCACCCCCGCGATGTTCATGCCTTCGTAGGGTTTTGGCATCGAAAGCGTTCTTTGGCACTCACCCGTTTTAACATCCCACAATTTAATCGTTTCATCCGCACTGCCTGAAACCAAAGTTTCTCCGTTCGGACTGAAGGCAACTGAATGTACCCAATCCGTATGTCCCTGTAAAGTAGTTAAGCATTGGTGAGTATTTACATCCCAAAGACGCACCGTATTGTCACCACTGCCGCTAGCCAAAATTTTGCCATTGGGGCTGAAAGTTACTGAAAATACCCAGTTAGCGTGTTCTGGTAAGATAGCTAGACATTGATAGGTCGTAATATTCCACAGCCTCACAGTACTATCACCACTGCCTGTTGCCAAAATTTGACCATCTGGGCTGAAAGCTATTGAGTTGATTTCTCTCTCGTGTCCTCGGAAAGTCGCCAGACATTCACCTGTCTGGACATTGCGTAGCTTCACGCTGTAGTCATTACTGCTGCTAGCAATAATTTGCCCATCGGGACTAAAGGCGACGGCATACACCAGATCCGTATCTTCTTGGAAAATTGCGATACATTGACCCGTGCGAACATCCCATAACTTCACTTGGCGATCGCGACTACCACTAGCTATAATTCCGCCTTGAGAACTGAAGGCTACCGAACGCACGCGATGAGTATGCCCTGGTAAAGTATTTAGACATTTACCATCCCGGACATTCCATAACCTCACTCTATGATCGTCACTACCACTGACCAAAGTTTGCCCATCCTTACTAAAAGCAATTGAATAGACTCTTTCAGTATGTCCTGACAAAATATTAAGACAGTTACCATTACTGACATCCCATAGGCTAATCGCTTTATCAGCACTGCCACTTGCCAGAATATTTCCTTCAGGACTGAAAGCAACTGAATATACTATACTGGGTCGTCCCCGCCAATTACCTAAACATTTACCTTCACTAATATCCCACAGCATTACCGTCCGATCGTCACCACCACTGGCTAGAATTTGCCCATTCGGACTAAAGGCAACTGAATGTACCCAACTAGCGTGTCCTTTACAAATAGTTAAAACACGACAGTTACGAATATTTCGGATATCCCAATAGCGCACAGTTTTGTCATAACTGCCAGTAGCTAAAATTTCCCCATTTGGACTAAAAACAACAGAAGAAACCTCAGAACTATGCTCTTTTAGGGTAATGAGGCATTGATTATTGTGAATATTTCGGACATCCCATATCTTTATAGTTTGGTCAGCACTGCCACTTGCTAAAGTTTCTCCATTAGGACTGTAAGAAACCGTATATACAGATTGATCGTGTCCGTTTAAAATGCTTAAGCATTTACCGTTATCAATATCCCACAACCTCACCGTTCGATCGCTACTAGCAGTAGCCAAGGTCTTCCCTTTAGGATGGAAAGCAATCGCACGTATTCGACTGGTGTGTCCTTGTAAAGTGGCATGGCATTCACCTGTAATGACATCCCATAACTTTACCATTTTGTCATCACCGCCACTAGCTAAGATATTACCTTGAGGGCTGAAAGCAATTGAGCTTACCCGATGAGTATGCCCGTGTAAAGTTATGATGCACTGACGAGTCTGAAGATTCCATAACTTCACTGTTTTATCATCACTAGCACTTGCCAGTATTTGACCGTCCGGGCTAAAAACAACTGACCGTGTTACAAAAATATGTGCATTAAGGGTAAAAAGTTTTTCGCCTTTTCCCACTTGCCACAAATGAATTTGACCCCTGTAGTCACTTGCAGCTAACAGTTGCCCATCGGGACTAAATGTTACTGCCACAATAATATCTATATTTTCTGTAAAAACAGATTTAGCTATATTAGCACCAGCAAAATTAACATAATGTAAGTTCGCATCCCTGAGAAATGCTTGCCAAACAGTTAAGTTAGAAAAGTCATATTCTCTAAAATTTACCTGTAAATACGCAAGGAGATTGATAATATTCCCTACAGCATAGCTCTTATAGCCCAAAGAATTTATTCGTAATTTAGACAAAATTTGTTTTAGCAGTGCTTCCACTACTGCTTTACTCCCAAAAACAGCCTGTAGGTTGTCTGCAATAGGTTTTAGTATATTGCTCGTTTGGCTTTCCCTGATATAGTCTTTCGCTGTAGCTTTAATAATCGCATAATTTCTCAAACATTCAAACTTTTCATTACTAATCTCTTCCCCTATCTGCCTGATAAAACGGTCAGTCATGTATTCCATAATAACAGGCTGTTGTTTGAAGCCTGCCGGACTTGATTTGATGAGTGAGCGATCAACTAAGGATTCTAAAGATTCTATTAACTCTTCTACAGTTAATAATGGCTCGATGTCATCTTGTAATTCCTCAAGCGGGATAAGATCGCAGTTAATGGCAAGCCAGTACATTACTTGCTTTTCAACAGGTAACATCCGTTGAAAATGCCAATCCAAAATACTGCTAATTGTCCGGAAAGTTGCTAAATTTTTATGTAAAAACTTGGCAATATTACCATTACATACTTTTTTGATGGTTGCTGTAACCAATTCCAATGCTAAAGGATGACATTCATAGCGCTCCACTAATTTTATCAATTCGTCTTTTGAACCTGACAAACCTTTAAACAGTACAATTTTTTCGGCATCTTCCGGTTGCAAGCTACTAACTTGGTATATCCGAACAGGTAAGTTTTCTCCTTCCTGTGCAGCAATTTCTTTGGGCAGTTCTCGACTTGTCAGTACCAAGCAACTTTGATGGTCTGCTTTTCCTACCCGTTTGAGTAACTCACCATACTTTTCATATCCTTCTCGATAACGTCCCACTCGATCGCCTTCTTGCATAATTTGCTCTACATTGTCCAGTATCAGCAGACAGCGATGCTGTTTAAAGTAACTAATCAATAGGGATAAGCTCTCGCCAAAGTCTTCTGGTAAATCAATTACCTGCTGATTCGACACAAGCTTAATTGTGTCTGCCAGGATTTTTTCGAGGGATGGAGCATTTTGTAGCGATCGCACGATCGTATACTCAAACTCATTATGGATTCGTTTTGCTAGCTCAACGGCTAGGGAAGTTTTACCAATCCCGCCAATCCCAAGAAGCGCCACCAGTCGGCAGCGATCGTCAATAATCCATCGTTTGAGTTGTTCAAGTTCGCTCGCGCGTCCGTAGAACACCGATGCACCATCCACATCTCCCCAATCTTGATGTGAGATGGCGTTGACCAAGTCTGCCTGAAGGATACTCGCTTTGTCACCTTCTTCAACATTGGAAAACCCAGTTGACTTTTGCTCTAGTAAAGGATAAGTGAGTCCAGATAGCTCAGCCGCAACTTTGTATCCAGCCCTCTCAAGTAAGTAAGCTACATCGCCCCAATGCCTGATTTTTACCGATAGCTCTGCTTCATCCTGATTCAGCAGTTCTTCCACATATCGGTATAACCCCTTGGCTAAAGCATCGCTGACTGTACCGACAGTATTACCCAGTTCCTTCGCGATTTCTTCGGGGCTATAGCCGCAAAGCAACCCTCTAGTATAGCACTTTTCAGCAGGTGTAAGTATCTTTCTTCTTTGTCCCGGCGAACATCGTTGCTTCGCCACAGTCAGCTTTTCATATAGCTGTTGCAGCTTCCAGTCTTTCTCAGCCTGGGTGAACTTTGCTTCATGTTGTCTTGAACGCTTTGAGGTAGATGCCACAGGGGTAATACTTACTGTCTTAGTTAAATTCCTTATCTAAATCCTAATCAATTTACTCTCAAAGGCTCGGTTGGCTCTGGAAATATATCAGGATTTTCGTCTGGAGACTACTATTTTCCATTTTTATATGTTGGAAATGCCAGGGTAAGGAGGCAAAACCCATTCCAACCGCTCAATTCTTTTGAAAGGAGTGAAGCATGACAAACATAAAAATTCGCAGGGCTAAGGAATCGGATGCTGAAGTCCTTCGCCACCTTGTTAAGGAGTTTGCACAAACCCAAAAAGCTCCACCACCTGATGATCGAGCAAATTTCCGGCTGCAACTTGATGCTTTTAGCCCGAACCCACCTCTCGATATATGGCTAGCTGAAATTGATGGTAAACCAGTCGGTTACGCCGCTACATACTATACCTACTCCACCTTTAAAGGTACATACACTCTACATTTGGAAGATTACTTTGTGTTGGAAGACCATCAAAAAAAAGGAATAGGAGGAGCGCTTTTAAAGCACTGCACCAAAATAGCATGGGAAAAGAATTGCGGGCGGATAGACTTTCTCGTATTGAAAGATAACCCAGCTATAGAAATCTATCAACATTATGGTGCTGTTGAGTTAAAAGATTGGACACCGTATCGCTTTGAGGGCGAACAGATTGAAGCGATCGCTTGTCAAGAAAATTGGTAACTCAAATTACTAATTTTAACTGCCATAACTACAACAACAAGCAAAAAGTTTAAGCATCTACTTTGACTACATATTTGCACATTTGAAGGAGATTAACTAATGGCTCTTAGCGAAGCACAAGCCCGCCGTCAAAAAATAAAACAATTGCGCGAGCAGGGAATTGACCCCTATCCCGCTGCCCGATATAAACGCACTCATACTACACAGAAGGTCAAAGAGTTGTTTAGCCAACCAGGAAAGGAATTAGATAAAGGGCAATCCGATCCAAGCGAAACCTCTCTCAAGCTTTCTGGACGTATAGTTTCCAAACGCGATAGCGGAGGTATTATCTTTGTCGATTTACGAGATATCAAAAGTAACATTCAACTCAAGATTGAAAAACAATTCTTCCAATCCGATCGGGGAATAACCTTTGAGCAGCTTGAATTACTAGACACAGGAGATTGGCTCGGAGTCGAAGGGATTGGATGCCGCACTCTGCGAGGTGAATTATCTATTCAAGTAAGAGAGCTCGTAATTCTATCAAAAGCCTCTATTCCATTTTCAGACGCATACTATGGAGTCAATGACATAGAAATATGCCGACGGCATCGGGAAATGGATCTGGCTGGCAATCAAAAATCTTTAGGACGCTTTATAGTTCGCAGCCGAATTATTCAAAGTATCCGCTTTTATCTACACGAGGCTGAATTTTACGAAATAGAAACCCCTATGCTGCAAGCAATTTACGGGGGCGCTGCTGCTAAACCATTTATTACCCACCATAATGCTCTGGACATGGACTTGTATCTGAGAATTGCTCCAGAGTTATATCTAAAGCGGGCAATTTGTGGAGGCTTTGAGCGAGTCTTTGAATTAGGGCGGGTATTCCGCAATGAAGGGATTGATAGCACACACAATCCCGAATTCACTTCCTTAGAAGTTTACCAAGCCTATGCAGATTTATTCGACATGATAGATTTAACAGAAAATATTATCTGCTATGCCGCAACTGCTGCTCGTAGTGATACCAAAGAAATTGATTTTCAGGGCAAGTCAATAAGTTTAGAGCGCAAGTATGACCACAGTGATAAGTATCCCGAACTGCCTGGTAAACACTGGCAAGTCAAAACAATGGCGGAGGCTGTTAAGGATGTAACAAAATTAGACTTTGAAAGCTTTTCAATTTTGTCCGAAGCTGTTGAAGCTGTCGAAAAATATTTGGAAAATATTAACGCTAAGCTTGCCGATCGACAAAAAAAGTTAAGCCTGTCAGATTTAGAAAAACAGAGTTTGGGTTACTTGCTGTATGCTGTTTTCGATAAATTTGTAGAACGCACGCTAATTGAACCCACCTTCATAATTGACTTTCCAGTAGAGGTGTGTCCCTTAGCTAAGCAACACCGCAGTAAACCTGGCTTCGCAGAACGGTTTGAATTATTTATCAATGGTACAGAATATGCTAACGCATTTTCTGAATTGAACGATCCAGAAGTACAAAGACAACGGTTTGAGGAACAGCAAATCCAAAGGGAAGCTGGAGACGAAGAAGCTCATCCATTGGATGAAGACTACATTGAAGCTTTGTCGTTAGGAATGCCTAATTGCGGTGGTTTAGGGATTGGTATCGATCGCCTTGTCATGCTGTTGACCGACACTCAAAGCATCAGAGACGTTGTAATGTTTCCCACAATGCGACCTGTCAAAGATTAAAGTCCCAAATCAAAATTTTGAGGAGAATGAAACTTTATGAAAATTGGGATGTTGGGATTGGGAACAGTAGGGGGTGGAGTCGCCAAGATTCTCGAATCTCCGTCTGGAAGAACTCCACTCTTATTTAAAGTTGAGTTGGTTCAAGTTGGGGTACGCGATCTAACTAAACCGCGACATAATTCTCTACCGCCACAAAAGCTGACAACTCACTTAGAAAAAATTGTTACCGATGCAGAGATTGACATAGTTGTTGAAGTAATGGGCGGTTTAGAGCCTGCCCGTACACTCATTCTTAAAGCAATTGAGAATGGCAAGCACGTTGTTACTGCTAACAAGTCTTTAATTGCAGCCTACGGTTCGGAAATTTTTGCTTCAGCTAAAGATAAGGGAGTTTGTATTGCGTTTGAAGCAGCAGTAGGCGGTGGTATTCCAATTATTCAGTGCTTGAAACAATCGCTAGGAGCTAACAAAATTAAGCAAATTACTGGCATTGTCAATGGCACAACTAACTATATTCTCAGCCAGATGGCTCAAAAAGGAGTTTCGTTCGATGATGCCTTACAAGATGCGATGCAAAAAGGATATGCTGAAGCGAATCCTACAGCCGATGTTGATGGAATAGATGCGACGGAAAAACTGGCAATTCTAGCTTTAGTCGGGTTTGGCATTAAGGTAGACTGCCAGAAAATTTTTAAAACCGGAATTCGTTCCATCTCTCAAAGAGATATCGCTTATGCTAAAGCGATGAATTATACGATTAAACTTTTGGCAAATGCTCGGCTGAATGAAGACGATAGCTTGCAACTTAATGTCCAGCCTCACTTTGTTGAAAATAGTCATCCTCTGGCGGCGATTAATGATGTCTTCAATGCCATATTTTTAGAGGGCGATCCAGTTGGACAATTGATGTTATACGGGCAAGGTGCTGGGGAAGGTGCAACTGCTAGTGCTGTAGTTTCGGACATTTTGAATATTGTTAGCAGTAGTGCTAGTTGGCAAAATATCCATGTAAAATCATCCAAACTTGCCTCGGCTTCTCAAGAAATGGAAAGCAATTTTTATTTGCGAGTGGTAACAGAAAAAATTGCAACAGCAGCAGGTGCGATCGCTTGGTCTTTAGGAGATTTTAATGTGCCGCCTATGTCCGTCCAACAACAGATTACCAAAGAGGGAGTGTTAGAAATTGCGATTATTACCGAATCAGTTTTTAGAAGCACTTTGGATAATGCAATCGGCAGCATTCGCGGCTTGCCTTATGTCAAAGAGGTTGCTAATGTTTTACCGATTTTAGAGGCTCAGTAATGCTTGTACAAATACTATTTTACACAGGTAATTCCTATGGCTATTCAAATCAACACTAAGCACTGTTGCGAAGATTACTGGTCTCCTGGTGGTTCTGATTGCACGCTGCTTGCAGGTTATATTGCAGGTCTTAACAGCAATAGTAGGGTTTTAGACATTGGTTGTGGTAGTGGCTGTGCTTCAATCAATCTAGCTTTGGAATTTGGTTCTCAGTGTTTCGCTATTGATTCCGAAGAGGAATATATCCAAATAGCTAACATCAATACGGCTCGTTTTGGAGTAAGAGATAAAACTAATTTTCTGCATCTTGATTTATTGAATTTACAGAATAGTATAAAATCTGGTCATCTTCCAGAAACTTATGATTTAGTAATTGCTGAAGGAGGTATTGCCAGCTATGTAGGACTAGAAGAGTTTTTTCAATTCCTTATGCCTCTATTAAAGCCTGAATCTGTGTTTGCCTTGAGTGATGTCATTTTTCGAGAGGGTATTTCTAGTAGAAAATTCAAGTTGCCTTTTGAAATACCGACAGGAATTCGAGAGTTTTATAGAACTGGCGGTTACGCTGAGGCTATGCGCGCTCGCTCTACGGAATCACAATATGAGAAAACTTTGCACAAAATAGGACTTGAGAAGATATTTTCCTTCCATCTTTCGCGTTCACATTGACGTAAATTTCATACCAATTTGAAAACTAATGCGCTCCAAAAAACAGGGTCTTCTCAAAGAGAACCGGCTTACATTCAGACTATATTTCATGATGAGGCTTTTTTCAATCTTGAAGCACAAAAGTATATTGCTTACCTTTATTTGATTGGTAATAAAATAAAATAGGGTCTTTTTCTAATATCTAGCCACTCGCACTCATCTTTTATTCAAGGAAAAAAATGAACGAACAAAATCTAACCAATGACCACAAATGGCTAATCCCATCTGAGCGTGTCGCTTTAAAGCCTGATTCAGGAGCCGAATCTGGTTGGGATAATAAGCATAAAGAGGGATATAGCCAACAAGTTTTCAGTGTGACTGATGATGAAAACTTATGTAAGACCTTAATTCATGACATACCACAGTTTCGGGGCGCCAAAGTTCTGATTCCTGGTTGTGGTTCTAGAATAAACCTTCAAGAAAGATTGCTGATGGATTGTCCAGAAATTGGAGAACTTTACTGCACCGACTTCTCTCAAGAAGCAATTGATATTGCCCAATCAACATGGCACTCCTCTAGCGAGAGAATCAAGTTTGAAGTTCTCGATTCTACAAAAATAACTGAATTAAAACCAGGGTTGAGTAACTATTTTGACTTCATATTAGTGGTCAACTCAGTTTTAGATCGAGATGATTCAACCAACCGCCGCATGATTCAAGAATTTGGTAAGCTTTTAAAGCCAGGGGGAAGAATTTACGGATTATTCCCAACAATATTCTGTGGATTAGAAATTGAGCAGCTAGACCCTACTTGGTCTCATCGCGGTTTTGCTTACCTGCCCTCTAGTGGATTTTTTGAAAGGAGACAGAGTTATCGCCAAATATTCTACACGCCTTTGCGCTTGAATCGCATCTTCAAGGAAGCTGGGTTGAAGCGCAAGCAATTTGAGATTTTCTTTTGTGATTCTGAATTCCTTAGTAAGAATGCGGAAAAGATTTACAACATTGACGATTCGGATATCTATATCTGGGAATTTATAGTTAGGTATGAAAAGGAAGTCTAGAACCATGAGTGTTTTGCAAAAAGTGAAAATTCGCAGGGCAATAGCAACGGATAGAGAACAGCTAGGCAATATGGTAAAAGCCCTAGCTAACCACTTAAAACGACCTCTCACTTATGAAGCATTAGAACGACTAAAATGCGATGCTTTTGGAACGCTACCACCCTTTGATACATGGATTGCGGAAGTTGATAGCTCAATAGTAGGATATGCCATTACAACCTACGATTACTGGACTCTTTACGCTGCTCGCGCTTTGCATTTGAACAATCTTTTTGTGCTGCCTGAATATCGTTCGCAGGGAGTAGGCAAGACAATATTATTCCATTTGTGCAAGTTAGCAGTAGATTCAAGTTGTGCGGGTTTAAAGTTTGAAGTTATTAGTTGGGATACCGAAGCTATAGGGTTTTACGAACGCCTTGGTGTCAAACGGTCTGATAATTATCTATCGTACAGTCTCAAGGGTGAAGACCTCGAACAGATTGTGGCTTATTTACAAATCAATAGCTGAACCATTATTCGACGGGGGAGACGGTTTATGAAGATACACGGAAGCTTTTTTATCATTTGTGTTCAACTATGTTTTTCTCTTTCTGCTACTCTTATAAAGAAATATGCTGGAGATAGAAACTGCTTATTAGTTGCTTCTGTTGCTGATTTATACGAGGGGAGCATCCTATTTTTATTAATTTTAATATCTCCTTCATTTTTACTTGTAATTGACGCAGCAAAGTTATGTTTAATGCAATTTCAAAAAGCAGAATTATTTGGCATAATCGTTGCAGGTATTATCCAGGTAAGCATTGGAGAATCTTTATATTATTGGGATTTGACTAGAGGTAGAGTTAGGCTCAGGTAATGATGTTAACCGTCACGATGTAAAGCGTTACTCAGATATAATTATGAACTATCTGTGCTACCGAGGATTTATTCCTGGCAATCCACAAAAGTTTTCCAGTCAAGTTTACATACCGAAAGAAGGCATTAACATAGCGGATACTAAATATTCTGCTCCTTGCAGTGGTTTCTTTTATCCATCTGTAGAACCTGGAGCAGTTATTGAAGTCGGTGATGAAATTGGAAAAATTGTGTCCTTGAGTCAACTAAAGAACTACGCGCAACGATGTGAATTTCCAGAAAAACTATATGAAAGCTTAAGCGTTAGCCTGTACGCACGCAAAAAAGCTTTTGTCTTGAATCGCATAGATTCAGCTATGGTTTTCCAAGGAATGACCTTGTTTCAGGTTATGGAAGATTTTGAAACCTGGACTCTACTTTAGCAAAAAACCTACAGCCGTAATTACTGTGATTAACACCTATATTAACTATGCCTCACATTTACATTTGTTCTCCTTCAGCACCATTTGCTATCACTCAGTTTTACCTCAATTCTTCCATCAAGACTCTCAATCAGTTGGGTTATGATGTCACCTTATCTTCCCACGCACAGGATAACTGGGGTAATATTTCCAGTCCCATTCCTCTGCGAGTATCAGATTTACAAGAAGGCTTTATTAACCCTGAATATGATGTAGTTATGGCATCTGTTGGAGGCTGGTGTTCTAATGAAATACTTCCACATATAGACTATAAACTAATTGCTAGATATCCGAAATCTTTTATTGGTATGAGTGATATTACCACTCTATGCTGGAATCTTTGGCAAAAGGCTAATATCCCGACCATTTATGGCCTAAATTTGCGCCATTTTGCTGAAGATACGCCACTATCAAAGTTTTGGCAGTTTCAAAAAACGCTAGCAAGTCCGCAGCAGTTTTCCGGTTTCACACGAAAGCCAATCGAAGAATTCCAAATTTATCGTTCAGGACGTATGTCTGGACTTTTAGTAGGGGGTAATTTAGCTGTGATGTGCTGGCTATTAGGTACGCCTTTTGCTCCTGAAATTCCGAACCGAGCAATTTTGTTTTTAGAAGACGACATTGAAACCAATGGCTACTATTGGCAAATGTATTTAACCCATCTTAAGCAAGCTGGAGTATTTGAAAAAATCAGTGGTTTAATTTTTGGTCAAGTGGACGAAGGTAGTGTATTTCAACCTAAGTCGTCCTTTAAAGAAATTTTAGACATCGTTGTAGGTGAATATGATTTTCCGGTCTTGATAGAAGCAGACTTCGGTCATATTACTAATCCTATAAGTATTCCCTTTGGGGTTTACTACGAGTTAACAATTTAATTCCTCAGTTTCATAAAAATTGCACCGCTCACTTTTTGTCTTCATTCAACCTAACTCTATGTCATTAATTATTCAGAAATACGACCA
Organism: Cyanobacteria bacterium UBA11371; assembly: GCA_003486305.1. GTDB lineage: Bacteria > Cyanobacteriota > Cyanobacteriia > Cyanobacteriales > Aerosakkonemataceae > Microseira. The sequence goes on along the minus strand of DNGJ01000125.1, from coordinate 25,182 downwards.
AGCCTATTTGGAATCTGTGGAAAAAATTAGAACAGTAGCCAGTCACATTTGTCAAACTGTCAAAGCAGGAAACTCGGTAGTAGTAGTTGCTCCGGTAATGGCTGAAATGACTGCTCGTTGGATAGGGTTTGCAGATGAAATTTCTACTAATTCCTACTTACGGGAGAGAAACATGATTATAGCAGCAGGTGAACAAGTGGCGATCGCCTTACTCAGTATGGCATTGCAAGAACTAGGACAGCCAGCAATTTCTCTGACTAACTATCAAATTGGAATCATAACAGAAGCAGAATACATGGACCCTCTAAGCTTAAATATCCAAACAGAGAGGATTGAGCGTTACCTGAACGAGGAAAAAGTTGTTGTTCTCACAGATTTTCACAATCTGACTACTACGGAAAATATTGAAATTTGGCCTCTCGAACAAGGAGTAATTGACGCATCTACTGACGCTTTTATTATCGCCTTGTCAGCTAAATTGCAAGCTAATCATTGCGAAATTTATACCGATAAATGTGGTCTTTTTACAGCCTATCCCCAGATTCTACCAAACATTAGACTTTAGGTATGAAAAGCCTATAAATGATTCTTATGCCTTGGACTTCTCTTCATGCACGGCTGCATCGAACACTACTTAAGCGACGGTTATTGGAGCGAAACCAGCGACTTCTAATAGCTGTATCTGGAGGTCAGGATTCCCTATGCTTGAGCAAATTGCTGTTGGATTTACAGCAAAAGTGGGGATGGGAACTGGCAATTGCACACTGCGATCATCGTTGGCGTTCAGACTCAGAAGCAAATGCGAACTATGTCAAACATCTAGCTCAAGAATGGCAAGTGCCTTTTTATCAGGAGACAGCAGTTCAGGTAACAAAAAGTGAAGCAGAAGCACGACAATGGCGCTATCAAGTCCTCAGTGCGATCGCCCAGAAAATGGGATATCAGTACATTGTGACAGGTCACACAGCTAGCGATCGTGCCGAAACTCTCTTATACAATCTGATACGCGGCAGTGGAGCGGATGGATTACAATCACTGACATGGCAGCGCCCCCTTACTCCGGCTATACAGTTAGTACGCCCACTTTTAGAAATAAATCGTACCCAAACCGCTAAGTTTTGCCAAGATTTGCAAATTGCTATCTGGGAGGATTCTACTAACAGAGATTTAAAGTATGCTCGCAACCGTATCCGTCATGAGTTAATACCTTATTTGCAAGATCGCTTCAATCCCCAAGCAGAGCAAGCCTTAGCTCAAACAGCTGAAATCCTTCGAGCAGAGGTAGAGTATTTAGAGCAGCTAGCTCAAGATTTATCTGAACAAGCTATGATGACCATCGGCTCAGCAGAACAGCATCCGGATAGATTGGGAGTCAATCGTCTTGTGCTGCGTCAGGCTCCCTTAGCATTACAACGGCGTGTCATGCGTCGGTTTCTTCAGCAAACTCTCTGTGTATCTCCTAGCTTTGAGCAAATTGAAAAGCTGACATTTTTGATTAATGCTCCCAATCGTTCTCGGACAGATCCATTTGCAGGAAATGCGATCGCAGAGGTTGAAGGAAATTGGCTCTGGCTAAATGTCCCCAAAAAATGCGTTACAAACTGAAGATAGTACACATTACCTAATTTAATTTATAGGTATCTCAATCAAATAAGATTTAGCTAGTTGGTACTTGCTACCGTTGAAGCAAAAGAGCAACTGTCGAATATCCTTACCAGATGGTTGTTGTACTTGCAAACAAGGCAATTGGGAGTTACTCGATAACTCGTCCGCTACTTGAAATAATGGTCTATTAGGTGGCAAATTGGGATTAAGATAACTATAAAAAACGCGGACAGGCGGAGTATCTTTATTCACTAAGTAAGCCGCATACAAGCAGCCAACAGAACCGCAAACGCCGGGGTTGTTGAAGTTAAAAACAACTAACCTACCCGCTTGTCCATCAACAGTCCAAGCCAATACGTTCGATGCAGCTTCCTGGGGGTTAAGTTCAGAATTTTCGGCAACAACAGCTTGAACGGTTTCAAGAGGAACGACGCTGGTAGCAGCCGACCAAGGATTTGTAGCTTTGGCGCTACAACCGCTAGTTCCTAATAGTACTGACAATAACAAGAACAACACAAGTCCGAAGCGAAACCACCGCCCAACAAATAAAAACGATGCGGGAGGTTTAGAAAAGTTTGGATGCTGGAAAACAGCATTATTTGAGTATATTTGTTTATCATCTAGCGTACCCATTGAATCAACCTCCATACATTGAATAGAGTAGCTGGGATATTACTTTTAGTCCACGAGCTTGAAAGTTCGAGGAACCGTAATCCCAGCCTGGTTAAATGCCCAAATATCCTCCTGAGAAAATTGCCAACTGGAATTTCTCAAATCTGGCTGCAAGGTAGACCGAAATTTATCAATTCCTCCTGCATTGTTAATGGAATACCGCAATTCACCCAAAGCGAGTTGTCTTGCCACTGATTGCTTAAGCACCCGACTGTAAGGATAAAAATCATTCATGGGGTTGGAATACAGCAAATTGCACTGGTTATCTTTTAGAGAAACCAATACTGAAAAAGGCTTAGCATCGCCGGGTAAATAGGCATCTAACAAGCGGTACTTAGTGTCGTCCTCTCTCACCTCAGTTACCAACTCTGTCCTGAGAGTTCCCAAACCAACCGGGAGGCAGGATAAAGGAATTTCAGCAATCCGTGAAGACTGACTCAAAGCTGGAGAATTTGTCAATAATTCGCCGAGCAAATAAACCATCAAAACTGTTAGCAATCCCCAAATAAATTGCAATAACCGCGTCCTATTCTTCAAAACTGCGATCGCCATCAACTACCTCCTACGAAAATTCAAATTCCAAATTGAGATGGGTTAACAGCCGTCCCATTGACACGGGTTTCAAAGTACAAGCGAGGTTCTTCCACCATCCCGGTGCTACCCAGACCACCAATCACCTGACCTTGAAAAACGCGATCGCCCACCTCAACCTTCACCGAACCCGGTTGCAAGTGAGCGTACCGAGTTGTGCGACCGTTACCGCGATCGATTTCAATCCAGTTACCGTAGCCACCGCCGCAGTTTTTTACCCCTTCCAGGCAGTTGGAAACCACCGTCCTCACCGCACCGCTATCAACGGCTTTAATCGGACTTCCGACTTCTCCGGCAAACGCAATACCGTTGTGAATTTTCCGCATCCCAGAAACCGGACGAGTCGGCGTACCGAAGCTGCTGGTTACTTGCCCATTCGCAGGCTTGATAAATTTACCTGTAGCTTGAGTGTCTGTACTTGCAGTGGGAGTACAAGCAGCGGTACTCAACCGGGCGATCGCTCCACCACCAGCTTGATAGCGCCTCAAAACATCGGAGCCATAGCTTTTTAGCGTTAAAGGACCGAATGCGTCAGTCGCGCCGCCATCAACTTTGGAGTAGTCGCCGCCAAAATGCTTTTGAGCTACTCTTTCGATCAGGCGATCACCCGAAAACAGGTTACCAGTTGTAGGATCTATTTGTTGAGATGTTGTATTGATTTTATCGGTAATACTTATTTGAAATACTGCTTCCTGATCCGCAGGTGGAAAAAATTGAAAAAGTTCGGCTTGAGTAGGTTTATAACCGCCTTTGAGCTTAGATAAAAATTGCTCTCCCCCTGGTTTTGATGAAATTGAACTAGCAGCGTATTCGTTGTAAGTGACAAACTGGTATTTACCCAGCGGTACTCCGCAATTTTTACCGCCATCTGCACAAACATAAGGGCCGATGTTATCGTAGGAACCGCTGCTCTCGATACTAGCGATCGCTTCCGACAAAGCCACCACATTTACCCCTTGAACGTTGCCAACTGAAATCGGTCCGGTACTTCCCGGAGGACAAGGAACGTTAACGTTAGCTGCCGTACCTACGCCCCTCGTGGGAGCAGAAGACGCTGCACCGCGAGTCGCCCCCGTTGGTACAGAAGATGAACCGCCAGACGATGGCTCCAACACGCCAACGAAGATGGGAGAATTAATTCGATAAGTAAAAAAGGGCACCGGGCCAATGAAATAGGGAGAGCAGCCGCAAGGCGAACAAAACCGGAAGAACAGAGCCGTATTAACAGTATCAGTCCGCTCATCCGGTTCCATGACCGCCACCTTGAAGGCACTGCCAAATGGAAGTCTCCCCGTAGGTTCCTTGCCGCCATTGACACCTTTAAGACAGCCCCAGCCACCTTGAACTTCTTGGTACTTGCCGCTGATCCATTGTTTACCTTCGAGCGAACCGCGAGTCTTCCGACCCGAATTTTCTAAATCGTCCAGTTCGACGTAAGCGCAATCATTCTCTTGACAGTTAACCGAAAATCCCTGAACATCCGAGCCTGAAATAGTATTGGTTCGCTTGCGCTCGGCAGGGCCATAAATTGCATCAATTCGCATAACCAAGTTGCCTAATTCAGCAACCGGATTGGGAAATCTAGACAAGGGTAAAGCATTCAGCCCCGGTACATCCTTAATTAAGGTAGTTTGCCAATCTGAAAACGCACCCAGTTGAGCGTTACCCAGGTTCGGAATTGAGGACATTGAATATTGCTCTAGATCAATTTCTCCTAGTTTCAACTGACCAAACTGGGGATTGGAATCAAGAACTTGAGCCAAAGTTTGATCGGTTAAATTATCAGCGGTTTTGGCACTTAGCAGCCCCGCCACTGGCGCAACGTCCTTGACCTTAAATTGACCGAGAAGAGGAACAGCTTGAACCAGCTGCTCTAAGGTTTGTTTGGCAACTAAAGTAAAGGCACTTAAAGCAACCCGATCTAAACTCAAACCAGTTTGCTGTGCGATGGAACCAACTGACAGTAATTCTGGCTGCAAAGCTTCGCTGATATCGCCCAACATGATGTACTGGTCGGGAGTTTGTCCTGCCGTCCAATTCCGACTCAAATCGTAGCCAACTGCCGACGTATACTGCGACGCTGAAAGGTTTCCAGATTGGCTGATGGGTGGCATCTGGGAAAAAGAAATCTGCGTCCAATCTGGTACAAGAGCGTTAACAGAAGTAGGATTTCCTTGTCTATCAACACCGCGTATTTCTAAAATCCGGGTCGGCAGTTCAGTAGCATCAACAGTAGTTTGTGCAACAGTATATCCTGGCACATGAAATAAACTCAAAACTATTAACACTAAAGACAATATCCAACCTGATAATTGCCTGGATATTGCTGACGTTCTTTTTCTCATTGCTGTAAAAAACATTTGGTTATCGGTAGATTGAGGAAAGAGCGCGTTAAGTTGTGCAATCAAATTCGCGCTCCCCTTTTAGAACTAAAACAAACCCATCTGCACTACCTACACTTGCCACAAAGTACTAAGCTGTTCCACATTTAACTTGAATGTTTGAGCGGCTGAAACCTTTGACTGGCTTGGCTCGATTTGGAAAATTAAATATGGTTCAGCTTACAACTCAAGGTCGTCGCAGCCAAAATAAGAATTGGCTGTTTGGCTTTGATAAGAATTGGTGTTTATTTCCCCGCTATCGAAATGGGGGTTAGGATTAACAGCCGTCTCAGTCCACGGAGTATCTGCTAAATTCAAATTTCCTTCAAAAACATTCTCTTGATACCCATCTGCGAAGTAATCTGGAGCGCCGTAAGCTTCAGATTGCTGACTGTTGTAACCGTTGCTTATATACCCTTGAGATGAATATCCGGATGGCTCAGTTTCATAGCCATTTGTACCGTAGCCTTGTTCAGTGCTGTAGAAATTGTTTGGCTCGTTCATAGTGTGTAGCTACAAAGTAGTCAAAATCGACAACTTAGCATAGCTAGCGGCTATTCAAGGACGTTTCAGCCGATAGTCGTAATTTAATTACCGCCTATCGGCGGATCTGTATAGCGAACATTGCCGACCAAAAAAGAATCCAAAAGCTGAAAGAGTACTGGCACCAAGCTTGCAAGCTTGGTGGTATCAGGAATTGAAGCCAAACAAACGGCGGCAGTATTGAGAATGAATTAGGAAATACTAATGGTTTTAACGCAAACCGAATTAGATGCCTTCGTGGGAACAGAAAATATTTACCAGCACTCCTTGGGAATTTGCTATACAGATGGGGTTAAATATTTAGCAACCAAAGGAGAAGCTTTCTGGTTGTTGGATGCAATTGCATCCCATCAAACGCAACAAATACTCTCACAACCAGAATTACAAGAATTCCAAATTTGGGAATTAACGGTTGCCGAAGATAAATCTGCTGTCTTAATCTGCCGTGCAGATACAAATACCGAACCAGTAGTCAGACAAGAAATCGAGTATACCGATTTCCCGCTTAAATCGCTCAAATTGTACTTGGAAGAAAAAGTATTGCTGTTACCTTCTGAGTATTGATGCAATAGCTTGAACAATCAATTCACTTATCCACCAGAGCTAACCCTTCCGCTTTGGCTGCGTCTTGCAGAAGCGATACGTCTAACGGCACGCACTCGCGATCGCGCTAGCCGCGCAAGAAAAGCGCGATCGCAAGTGGACAAGCTGTACGGTTAGGGCGAATCTGGAATAAAATGGTAACTTCCAAAATGCCCAATGTCCTATACTTACCTCGCCTTTTGGGTGAGAATGTAAAGGTAAAATAGTATACATCAATAGCTCTAGGAAAACTTCTGTGACTGCTGGCTCAGTACCATCAACCCTCCAAGAACGCCAAAATCGATTGACTCAGTTGATCGAGCATTTACTACAAGAAGGCTGGACTCAAAGCGATTTAGCCCAAGCCTTGGATGTAGATTTTTCAACAGTGCATCGGTGGTTGAGGGGAAAAACGATTCCCGATCCAGATTCTAAGAACTTTCGGCGGCTGGCGAAGGTAAGCGGTGGCAACTCTAGAAAGTTGCAACTTTATTTAGATGGAGAAATTTCTCTGTCAATTTACCGTAATGGTCTAGACAAGAAAGCGATCTTTGAAGTGAAAACTCGTGAGAAGTCCAACTCTGAGCAGCTGAAGAAAGAAATTTTAGCAAAGATTTGTACGCTTGACCCGATTGATATTGCAGAAATAATTTCTTCATCGGTAGTGCTTTTAGCCAATCAAAAATCTTTTGAGGCAGATTAGTTGCTGCTCTGATTAAAATCTCAAATATATTTTGTTAATTACATTCTCCTTGTGTAGTAATTAGTATATACCCTGATAATCAATTAACTCAATTAACTACTGTGTATAAAGTTTGGCTATCTGTTAATGCTGGAATGGTAAAATTAGTAACCAAATATGCTCTACCGATCGCAAAACTTTTCGTTCTAATGAAATTGTATAAATAAGGTGGTGGCTGCATGGTTAGAATAAAAGCGATTAGCTTAGCCAAGCTAACTTATCTTATGTAACGGCGGTATAGCCTTAGCGTTACATAAGATAAGCTAAACCCAAGTCAGTTTTTCTTCTTATGTAACACTGTTTTCACTCACTACTGCCAAAACGTTACATAAGATAGTTGCGCTCACCAGCTTGTTTTTTATTAGAGCGGTTGTATGTTTAGAAAAAAGTGGTGGAATTTAAAATAAAGTAGTGGAATTTAAAATAAAGTTTGAGAGAAAGGGCGGATTTTAGGGTAAGGTAAAGCTCACCAGAGGTAAAACCCTACCCCCTCTTGCAAGCAGGTGAGGCGCTCAGTCTAGAACTTTATTATTTCAAGCTTATACCCTCTGAGGTTTGATTGCTGTGAAATTTGAGAACTTTATTTCTGTTTGTTGCCTGACTTGCTACGCCAATTTAAGCTTTTTAGCCTCCTTTATTCCAGAACTTTATTTTAAACATACAGCGGTTGCAGCAGGTTGAGGTTGTCACCCTTTCTTTCTTATGTAACGCTCGGTGCAGCGTTACATAAGAAGAAGTAGCACAGCAGGTTGAGGTCGTCACACTATCTTATGTAACGTTGCACCGAGCGTTACCTAAGACTGGGTGGCAGTTCCTTCCCCACGTAAAAGCTAACTACCTTTCCATTGTTTCGCTGATATCCGTACCAATATGGCCCGTGGGGACAAGTACCACAATTTTCTTTTCCACAACGGACTTTTTCTAGGCGGTAGACAATTGAGTTTAGTTGACAAACACTAACTGCTTCACGCCCCGACTTAACGGGCGGTAGATCTAACTCTTCCGTCAAGGATTCTAGTTGCTCAATACGAATAGAGAGCCAACCCTGAAGCCGTTTTAGCTCATCAGAATTCCAGCGCTCTAAAAGCCGAATGACTTTTTCAAATGGCGTGAGTTTCATAGCAAAGAAGGTTAACCTCCGCGCCCTCAAGTCAGTATTCGATTGCAAAAACCTCCACTAGAAAAGCAGGTCGGAGATTTTTTAACTTATTTATGCACTATTGTAATATAAATGCACCAATAGTGCATCAACGAATTGTGATAAACTTTAAGGTAAAGCGTAAAACCCTCAAGAATAGGGAATAGAATGGTCAGACGTGTTCTGTTGCTTGGGAAATGGAATCTGGCAGCAATTATGGCTGACAGAAGAATAAGCGATGAAGAGTTAGCCAAAAGACTTGGGGAACTGACTGGTAGAGCGCCACACCCAAAAACCGTCTATAAGTGGAGAACGGCTTTGGATCGCCCCAATATCCGCCTCGACCATTGGGATGCTTTACCCCTTATCCTCAACTGTAGTCATGCAGATTTAATAGGGAAGGAAGAAAATTAAAATAAGCCTAGAAAAGTATGATGCTTGGGTGCGCGAGCAATTGCGATATTTTAAAATTACAGAAATCCAGAATATCAACTTTTTTTATAATTTTAATTTGAAAGTTTGGGGAGTGGGGCATCAAGGAAAATCTCCGCTAGCGCGGTCAAGTTTATAGCTAAAGCTATTGCCTTAAAATCTCCCTATTCCCATGACTACTTCGCCCCACAACACCTCAACACCTGTGGTGGAATACGAGGTGATTGTAAATTCTTCCAGACTCTCCGATGTTCTGTCACCTTTATTGAAAGCTCGCGTTATAGCGATAGATACGGAAACCACAGGGCTAGATCCGCTGAGCGATCGCATCCGACTAATCCAAATTGCAGTTCCTAATTACCCAGTAGTAATTATCGAGCTAGCTGCCATTTCAAGCTGCGAACTTTCCCCTTTGAAACAACTTTTAAATAATAATGCTGTTAAGGTATTTCAAAACGGTAAGTTCGACTGGCAGGTACTAGAAATAGCCGGATTAAGACCAAAGGGGCCATTCTTTGATGTCATGTTAGCCAGCCAAGTGCTGCATTCCGGGCTTAAGAAAGATCGCGATCTAAAATCCTTGGCTCTGGAATTTTTAGGCATCAAACTTGATAAAACCTTGCAATCGAGTGACTTTGGAGGTAAACTAACAAATTCTCAGTTAGAATATGCCGCTTTGGATGCTTTTATTCTACTGAAACTGAGAGCGCGGCTAATTTCCAAACTGCGGAGTGCCGGGTTACTAGAAACCGCCCAGATTGAATTTGAAGCAATGCCTGCTGTAGCCCAGATGGAACTAAATGGAATGCTACTGGATGCAGAACAGTGGCATTTAGTAAGTGAAGAACTAAACGAAAACAAGCAAACAGCGCTGGCGGAATTAGTCAAAGCTGGTCTAAAACCAGCCCCTAGCGCACAACTTTCTCTGTTTCCAGAGATGGCGGAGATCGTAAATCCTCGCTCATCCGTACAAGTTTTAAGCGCTCTTGCTGCTCTCAACATTCCAATTAAATCAACCAGCAAAAGCGAACTTATTCCTCTAGCTAGCCAATACCCAATAATTCAGTTGCTGTTGAATTATCGGAAATTAGCATCTTTATGTTCCAACTTTGCTGAGGCATTGCCCAAACACATTCACCCGATAACGGGAAGAATTCATCCCAGCTATCGGCAATGTGGCGCGCGTTCTGGACGCTTTAGTTGCAACAAACCAAACCTGCAAAATATTCCCAGAAATTGCACGGCTAAGGGAATGCGTACTTGCTTCATTGCCGCTCCAGGATATCAAATCATCAAAGCAGATTACAGTCAAATCGAGCTAAGGATTGTAGCTGAAATATCTGGCGATCGCCGAATGCTCAATGCCTACTCTAAAGGTGAAGATTTGCATACTTTAACAGCATCTTTGATTACGGGGAAGCTATTAGAGGAGGTAACGGCAGAGGATAGACGGATAGCTAAATCAGTTAATTTCGGATTAATTTACGGCATGGGTGCTGCCAAACTCCAAGCTTATGCTGAGGAAAAATATGATGTTATTTTAACTTTAGAGGAAGCTAAAGAGTTCAGAAGCAGGTTTTTCCAAGCTTATGCAGGAGTTAAAAGATGGCACGACAGGATCGGGAAAACGGTGTATGTCAAAGACATCAAGCAGATCCGAACAATTGGCGGACGCAGGAGACGATGGGCAAAGAAACCCAGGCTTTCTGAGTTGCTAAATCACCCCGTTCAAGGAACGTCAGCTGATATGTTGAAAGTTGCGATCGCTCGTTTGTTCAAACTCCTACCCAAGACGGGAGCAAAGTTAATCGGCGTGGTACACGATGAAATTCTGTTAGAGTGTCCGCAAACAACGCTAAAAAGAACCACTCGCATTCTAAAAAAAGTGATGGTGGAAGCTGGAGAGTTGTATTTACAGCAAGTTCCGGTTGAAGTAGAAGTAAAAATTTCCTCGTTTTGGGCTTGAATAGAATTGAACTTCAGAAATGGTATTGTTGGATATTACCATCAAATTTTGTTTCCTGCAATGCTTTGACTTTTTCTCTTAAAGTGATAACTGTCTTACCCTGTCACGAATGCTCAAAACAAAATTTCTAGCCAGCCGAATTGGTCGAATTAGATAGTAGAGGAAAGAGGGAAATACGGCTAGTGGTAGCAGTATCCAGTCTGATGTAGTTGGATTGAAAGCTACACGAAGACAAAAGTGAATTTTGTCTTGTACCCTTTCTCTAACAGAGAGATGGAAAGGGGATATTTCACCGATCCTGGGCAATACCTCTGGCTCATAAAAAAGCCGCTCTCTTACCTGTGTTGCTAGCCTGATTAGCACTGAATCCGCTTGTATCCTTTGCTGGACTGAAGTTGGCAGGAGAGTTCCCAAAAGATCGTTTGCTAAGAACAGCCCCAGAAACAGGATTCGCTCCCCGCCGAGTTGACTGGCCTGCGTCATCAATTTTTTCCAATCTAACTGGGGATGAGAGCCAATCAATTCAGCAACATCGCAGATGCGAGCCATTTCTACCCAACAATCTTTGGCTCCGTGGGCACACAGAATCAGTAAAGCATTCTCTGGAGAGAGATTAAATACCGTCTTATCAGCAATGGACACGGGTTCGAGGTCTTCCCACAAATGCTGGGAATCAATGGGGAACGAAATATACTTTGGCATCACCGCCCAGTGAAGTTCCACTAGAACTTGGTTGTGGCAGTTCACGAATGGATAGGCACATTCGCGGACAAGTTGATGGACTTGTGGCGATCGCACAAATTTTGCTTCCTGAGCCTCAGTCAATTTGATCGGATGAATTTTCATTTGGTATCCCTGGGAAATTAATAGAGCCCTAGCTCTAAGGATGTCCTGCTCCCGCACTAGAATATCTAAGTCGCTGAACTGGCGAAGTGCGAGGTTGGCATAGGCTGAGGCCGCTAATATGGGTCCTTTGAAGGAGAGGATAGGGATTTCATGGGTGTTAAATAGAGTCAGCAGTTTGAATAGTTCCTTGGTAAGGAACATATTGCGTAAGGCTTGAGCATGGAAAAGGTTCCGAAGTTGATTCAGGATGTCCTTGGGAACCGCTTGTGAGCAAATTTTGTTCAAACTCCAGTACAACAGCGGCATTACTTTATGCTGCTGAGCCATTCGGATAAGATAAATCCAGTCAATCTCGTCGTGAACTAAGATTCTAATCTGCTCGGCTGTTTTGAGGTCTACACAGGATCGGGCGCAGCAAAGCAGCAACTGGATTTCCGGGCGCTCTCCACGGGTGACTTGAGTTTTGATACTGCCCTCTATTTGTTTTGGAGTCATTATCTGTAGTTCTGAGCTTGAGTTTCAAATAAGTAGGCATAGATACCACCCAGCCGCATCAGTTGATCGTGGGAACCCTTTTCAACAATTTTCCCGTGTTCCAACACATAGATGCAGTCAGCCATTTTGACTGTTGATAATCGATGGCTGATCAAAATAGCAGACTGACCTTGGAGCAGTTTACGGAACTGTTTAAAGACTTCGTACTCAGCCTTGGGATCTAAAGCGCTGGTCGGTTCGTCAAGGACAATTAACTGGGATTCCCGCATAAATGCCCGTGCGATTGCCACCTTTTGCCACTGACCAATGCTGAGTTCCTCTCCCTGTTCAAATTGCTTACCTAGAATTGAATCATAGCTTTGGGGTAACTGAGCAATCACCTCATCCGCACCGGAATGACGGGCAGCGTTGACAATCTTTTCATCATCAGGGAGACAGTCGATGTTGCCAAACCAAATATTTTCTCGCGCTGTCAAATGGTACTTAACATAGTCCTGAAAAATCACGCTGATTTGGCGGCGGAGGTCTTGAGTAGCAAACTCGCACAGGTCAATGCGATCTAAGGTAATTTTTCCAGCCGTTGGGTCGTACAAGCGGCATAACAGTTTGACTAAAGTAGTTTTACCACAGCCATTTTCACCTACCAATGCCACGACTTCTCCTGGACGAATAGTTAGGTTGATATCCTCAAGTGCCTTCCGAGTACTGTTGGGGTATTGAAAACTGACACCAACAAATTCAATCCCCTTAACCATCGGTTGAGGAACAGGTTTAGGATGTAAAGATTCTACTACCTTGGGGTTGAGGTGCAGAAATTCATAAAAATGGGAAATAAACAGATTATCTTCATAAAGACCACTTAAACTACTAAAAACTTCCCACAAAGCGCTATATCCCTGTTGAAATGCCTGATTGTACATCACTAGATCCCCTAGAGTGATATTTCCTCGCACAGTCTGATAGGCGATGAAGCCATAGGAACCTAAGATTACTAATATGGACAGAAACCGGGTTGCCAGATCTGCTAGGGAACTTCGGATGCTAATGGCGATTTGTTCGCGGCGCAGTTGCTGGCGTAAATTGAGATACCGATCTTTAAACAGGTGACCTAAATTAAACAGCCGGATTTCTTTAGCGTGCTGCTCATTAGTGATAATTCGGCTGTAGTAATTGGCACGCCGTTGGGTTGATGTCCGTTTACGATGCCACTGAAAGACTATCCCAGTATATTTCAAGCGTACTAAGACTCTGGGAATAACAGAGACAAACATGATGGCAGTAAGTCCCCAATTGAAAAAGATCAATAAACCTGCCATCGCTCCCAAAGAAATGATACTCTGACCAATTTGCACTAAGCGATTGAGAATCTGGTTGGAACGGTTAGAAGCTTCTTGTTGGGCGCGGCTGAGGATGTCATAGTATTCTGAGTTCTCATAATATTCCAAATCCATCTCGATAGCTTTGGAATGAAGAATATTATTAATATAGTCAGAGACGACTTGCGCCTGATAGGTACTGATTATAGACCCAATGGCTTGGAAGATGGCACTGGCAAGGACGACAATGCCAATGAGACAAATTAGTAGCAGTACCTGTCTGAAAGCCACCTCTTTGTCAGCAGCTGCTAACCCTTGAGTCACCGAATCTACTAAAAGTTTACTGAGATAGAGCGATAGTAAGGGCAGTGTACCCTGCACAACTAGCAGCATACCCCTAGCAATTGTCCAACCTGAACCACTTTCCCAAACTAGGCGCAAGGCTCGTCCCAGGTATAAAGTTTGCTGGAATCGGCTTTTTAGACTGGGGAGAAATTTAGAGGACATGGTTGAGAGTCAGAATGCTACGATCCGGTGATGTTTTCTAGTCATACCCTGCACCTAAATCTAGCGAATTATATAACTTTCACAAAATCTTCATCTAACCGAGGAATCTTTTCATCAAAACTTTACATTGAGGCGCTCGTTATTTGGCTAAATCAGGTATCCTTTAAAGTTAAATGCTCCCACCAATGAGAGGCGAAACATTGGAGGTGACTCCGGCGAATCTGACAAAATATCCTTACGACCATAAGGATTGATATGTTCAAAACTAGCCGGAGACAGATGACCCAAATTAACTTCCCATGTAAGTAAACCAGATAGCTGAAGTTGTTTAATCACCTCTGATTTCTATCGTCGCATAAAGGTTTTATGAAGCATAAATAAGGATAGTTGAAATCATTGTAGTATTACTGAAAATGCAAATATCAGGTTCTGTATATCTAAGTAATTCTGCTCAGGAGATAAGTGAGATTAGAGATGAAACGCTTGCGTAAGTTCCTGCACCTCACATCTGCGGAGCGCTGTCTTCTAATCAATACTGCGCTCCTACTGGGAGCTATCAGGCTGGGATTGTGGCTGCTCCCGCTTCACACCTTACGCAGACTTTTGGCAAGAGTTTCTCAGCCGACAGCTAAGTTGCAGGAAGCCGATCAAGCTTTCGTAGACAAAGTTGTCTGGGCGGTGACTGTGGCAAGCCACTACGTACCAGGAGCTAGGTGCTTAGCTCAAGCTTTGGCAACACAGGTGCTACTGGAGCGACGCGGCTACCCAAATCAGTTACGCATCGGCGTCGCTAGAAGCAAGGGAGGACAGATGTCAGCTCATGCCTGGGTAGAAAGTCAGGGACAGGTTGTGATTGGTGGCTCAGGAAATATGGCTCTCTATATTCCAGTACCACTTCAGGAGGTAGAAAGTGATGCAAATGGTCGTTGGTATTTGTTTTCCTGAATAAATCCACGCCATGAACACGACAGCGAATTCTAATAACAATAATAGAGGTTTGAATATGGATGGTCAAAACAAGGATTTCAAAGAAATAACACCCAAGCTGCCTTTGTGGTCTTATCAACTACAACGGGACTCAAAACTGGCTGTTAAGACTAGAAAAGATTTGGAAGTTCATCTGATTACTCGCGCTTTTAAGGATGAGGGGTTCAGGCAGGAGTTGCTAGCTAACTCCAAGGCGGTAGTGGAAAAGGAACTAGGAACCAAGCTTCTGGAAGAGTTTAAGATTAACATCCTTGAGGAAACCGAAACAACCCTTTACATGGTGCTACCCAGCAATCCTTATGAGGGGTTATCGGAGCCGGAGCTTCAGGCTTCTCTGGGAATAACGTATGAAGACGTAGCCCAATGGGTATTGGAGCAACAGAGAAATGCTCTGTTGGATGAGGCTAGTAGCGTTGGGGTGATTGCCCGTGCTTGGAAAGATGAGGCGTTTAAGCAAGAACTACTCTGTTCCCCCAAGGCGGTGATTGAAGAAGAATGGGGAACAGCGATTCCAGCAGACATCGAGATCAGGGTATTTGAAGAAACCGCTCATACCCTCTATATAGTGCTGCCCCGACTTGAGGATGACTTGGGATATATGCATAATCTTCCAGATCCCGGATGGTTAGATGCTAACAATCGTGAGAACCAAATGCTCGTTGCCGGTAGTCCTGGTGGTGGTGGTGGACTCAATACTAATTTTCTGTGTCCTTCACCACCACCTCCCCCAAATACAATTACTGACCCCATTTGTATGTCACCACCACCACCACCACCTGGTACTCAAAATCCTTCGGTTTGTCAAACTCAGCTTAATCCAATTTGTATCCCTTTCTGAAGAGAG
This sequence comes from Cyanobacteria bacterium UBA11371, assembly GCA_003486305.1. Taxonomy (GTDB): domain Bacteria; phylum Cyanobacteriota; class Cyanobacteriia; order Cyanobacteriales; family Aerosakkonemataceae; genus Microseira. The sequence goes on along the minus strand of DNGJ01000125.1, from coordinate 9,535 downwards.
CCAAGGAATATCCTCTGCTGTTGATTGCTATTTCATTTTTTCTAAGGTGTAATGCAACAATACTTCGGACAGTTTTGCTCTAACCAACGAGAGAATACGGGTTGCAGGCTCCAAGAAAGAACGAAAAATCAAAACTTCCAGGAGAACTGTCCGGACTCTTGATGCAAGACACATCTTAATATCAACAGAAAAAAGGTATGTGTCAGATAGATTTTTTTAGGAAAGATTTGGTTGAAATTGTACAACGAGCCAGCACAATTAGCGAACGTCTTGAAGCTAGATTCATTTTCAATGAGGCTCAAAAAAGCAATGCCATTGTCAATGTCAGAATTGAACAGTGGTGTCAGGTTGCGGCTCAGGGAAATTGGGAGAAATTTGAGCAGCGCCTTGTCTGGGATGCTCTTGATTTAAGCAGAGTCTGCCGTGTCCTTGGTTCTGTACGCATGAATGAGGAGCGGCAGCTCCCAGCTTGGGCGGAAACTTTGGATGAATGCCTGAAAGCCAGTGCTTCGGTTACTCTGGAAACCCTGGAATGGGGAACTTCAGAAAAGAACCGTTTTTTAGCTCCCCACAACCAAGCACCATTTGAAGAAGTTTTCCTGCCGTTCATCTATGTGGCTAGGCAAAAATTGATCGCCCAGGTAGGCTCTCACTACGATCTGCTTTCAGAGTCAGCCCACGCTAACCTTGAGCATAGCCTTCTGAAATGGCTATCTTATCTTTGCTCACTCTCCCTGGAATTGGAGTTCTCAGTTTTCCGTGCTAGCAGGCAGTCTACAGTCGCCCGCCTTAAGGGAAATTTGACTGGCAATCATTCCGGGCGTCAGTACCAAGACTTTATCAAGGATTTGCTTGCAGGAAGACTGCTGGCATTTTTCAAAGAATACTCAGTGTTGGCTCGGTTAGTTGCGACAGTAACTGATTTGTGGGTCGATGCCACCGAAGAATTAATCTCGCGCTTAGCCTCTGACTGGTCTGAAATTCAGAAAACTTTTCAGGCCGAAACAGAACTGGGACAGGTCGTTGCCGTAAAGCCCTTTCTCTCTGACCGCCATCACAGTGGACGTTCTGTCACAGCAATAATGTTTGCTTCCGGGCTAAAACTGGTTTACAAACCAAAAGACTTGGGTATAGAGCAAGCTTATACCGAGCTGTTAGCCTGGTTGAACGAACATGATGTCCCTTTACCGTTTAAGGTATTCAAGGTAGTCAATCGGTCAGGCTATGGTTGGGTTGAGTTTGTGAAAGCTTTACCCTGCAAAGACCAGGAAGAAGTTAGACGTTACTATCAGCGAGCTGGTATGATACTGTGCCTTGCCTATGTTTTCGAGGCGACAGATTTACATTTTGAAAACGTTATTGCCTGCGGTGAGCAACCAGTTTTGATTGATTTGGAGACGCTGATGCATCCCTGGGTGCAGGAAGTTGAAGCTCCGAAGGTTGCTCAGAGAATTCAATCCTTAGCAAATCAACAGCTTTGGCATTCTGTACTTCGTACTGGCTTCCTGCCCCTCTGGCAGTTTAGTTTAGAAACCCAGAGCTATGATGCCAGTGGATTGGGGGCAGCCAGTGAGCAAGAGATATCATTTGGAGTGCCGAAATGGCACAACATTAACACAGACAACATGGTGCTAGGTTCTGAGTATGGAAAAACTCAACAGTTAGCAAATGCACCTTCCCTAAATGGAGTTGCTCTAAAGCTCAATGATTATATTGAAGAAATTGTTAGCGGTTTTCAGAAAATGTATTGGTTTCTGACGGAACACCGTCAAGCAATTTTAGCTCCTGATGGACCTTTAACAGCATTTGACCATCAATCAATACGCTTTGTTTTTCGTCCTACCAAAGTTTACGGATTTCTGTTAGCAAAAACACTAGAGCCAAAATTTCTGCGGGATGGTGTTGATCGAAGTATTCAACTTGACATTCTCAGCAGAGTGATGCTCTTGTCTGACAACAAACCTCGGTTCTGGCCTCTCCTTAGAGCAGAGCAGCAGGCGCTAGAGCAAATGGATATCCCGCTGTTCACCGCTCGTTCAGACAGCGATGCTTTATTGATTGCCCCCGATCAAGCAATTGATAAATGTTTTACAGAACCCAGTTTTAATCTTGTTGTTTCTCGTCTAAACCAGTTAAATGATGAGGATTTAGAACAACAGATTGGTTTGATTCGAGGTTCACTAAATGCAAGGATTACTGATGAAGCTCACTATTCATTACAGCCTCAGAACAGTATTGTTAATCTGGATACCGCTTCTTCCCTAACTCCGCAAGAAGCGATACAGCAGGCAATTGCGCTTGCAACAGACTTGCAGAAGCGTGCAATTCGCTCGACTGACGGCAGTGCTACCTGGATTGCTCCTCAATACGTCCTTGGCGCAAAGCGCTTTCAACTCCAACCTATAGGTTCTAATCTGTATGACGGTAGCTGTGGAATAGCCTTGTTTCTGGCAGCGCTAGAAAAAGTTTCTAATGGAGCTGGATTTCGGAACCTTGCCTTGGGTGCTTTGCAGCCCTTTCGCCAAGATTTGTGGGATTCCACAGCTGCCTACATCCCCACGACAATGGGGATTGGTGGAGCTTCAGGATGTGGTTCTATTATCTATGGGTTAGTTCGTGTCAGTCAATTTTTGGAGGAACCAACACTTCTCAAGGATGCTAAACGACTCGCGTGCTTGATTACACCCGCTGTGATTGCAGCAGATCAAACGTTTGATATTATTTCCGGATCTGCTGGTTTAATTCTGGGATTATTAGCCTTACACGATATCTCTGCTGATACAGAAGTTCTGGAGCAAGCAATTACCTGTGGTCATCATTTATTAAATCACCGTGTAGCCAGCGATTCAGGCTACAGAACTTGGATAGCTCTAGATGGAAAATTACTGACAGGATTTTCTCATGGTGCAGCCGGAATTGCCTATGCTCTGTTGCGCTTATATCAAGCCACTGGCGAAGCTGCCTTTTTAGATGCAGCTCAGGAAGCGATCGCCTATGAAGGCAGTGTTTTTATTTATAAACAGGCTAATTGGCCAGATTTCAGAGAAGCTTCCACTAAAGAAAGTACTACTTGTATGTGTTCTTGGTGTCATGGTGCGCCAGGAATTGGTTTAGCAAGAGTCGCTGGGCTAGATATGTTGGATACTGACGAAATTCGACAGGATATTGAAGTAGCTGTCAATACGACCAAACAACATCAATTATCGATTATGGATCACCTTTGCTGTGGCAACCTGGGTAGAGTGGAATTTCTATTGACCGCAGCTCGAAAAGTCTCCCAACCCCAGCTACTAGAAACAGCAATGGAACAAGCCGCACAGGTTGTGTTTCGCGCCAAACAGAGGGGGACTTTCAACTACAATCCTTCCTTGGGTTACACGCCGGGGTTATTTCAAGGAGCCGCAGGAATCGGTTACGAATTGCTGAGATTGGCTCACCCAGATTTACTTCCGTCCGTACTGCTATGGGAGTAGCCTGAGTGGAAAGCCAGGGGCAGGTTGTGATTGGTGGCTCAGGAAATGGGGTAAAACCAAACTCCAGTTTATTTCTTGTCTTCAACTAACCAAACAATTCCTGTAACGGAATGGAAAATCGCGATCGATCCTCTCCACTAGCCGATCGAGCATAAGTTGCTTGATTGCGAATCGCTAGAATCTGCTCCTCATCCCGCAGCATCGACGGCGTAAACTGGTAACGCTGCTGCCTCAAGTCGCTCAATGTCACCTTCAACTCATCCGGCTGTTGACCTTGTACCTGATGGCGATAGTAAATTTCCTCAGCACATTTCCTCACTGCATTGCCAATTTCCGCTGGCGTACAAAGCCTGTAATCCCTTAATAAAATCCGCCACTCATCATCTGTCCAAGGCGATTCGGAAGCATTACGAAACTCTGGAAAATATTTTTTCAAGTGAAGATTGAAAATTTCGTACATCGCGCCTTCGTGAGGCAAATCGACAAAGAAAATATCATCAAAGCGGCGGATTAATTCCGGTGGTAACATCCCCAAACGGTTAACAGTCGCCACAATATAAATTGGGTATTGATGCTCCTGCATCCAGGTTAATAGCTTCCCCGACAAGCGCCTGGAAACACCGCCATCTGCATTGGAATCCCACCCCGCAAAACCTTTATCAAAATCATCCCAATAAAGAATAGTAGGACTCAAAGCCTGAGTCAGTTCCAGCAATTCGCGCAAAGCTAAATCCGGTCTAGGAGAACCGACGATCGAACCCCAGTCAGCAGCTAACAGCGGTACTCCCATCTTCTTAGCCGCTAGTTTAGCACTCAAACTTTTCCCTGTCCCCGGCGGCCCCCAGAGGATCATCCCTTTGGGAAACTTGAGTCCGTATTTTTCTGCTTCTGGACTCAACAGGGAAGCGACCTTTGAGAGCGACTCATCCAATAAGTCTAGACCACCTGCATCCAGGACATCCGGGGAGGCAATAAACTCTAGACCCCGACCCCGCAGCTTATTAACCTTGTGGTCGAGTACCAAATGCGCCAGTTCCTCTAGTGTAGAAGTAAACGCTAGCGATCGCTCCAAAACCAACTCAATTTCACCTTGAGGCAAACCCTGACAAGCTCGAACCAGTGAAGCTTGAGGCGAGTCGTCATCTTTCCCTCCAAGCTCTGGGTTTTGACTACAGAACGATGCTACCAGTTTTTGCACTGCAACGCGCGAGGGCATTGGAGTAGTCAGCACTGGTATCAAAGGCTGTAAGTTCATCGGCAACTGAATGTAATTTTCCAACATTACCCAGAACTGACGAGTGTTAGACCAAGATAAGTGATAATAAGCATTCGCCAATTGAAACGAACGAGCATCGCTAGATTCATCAAAATCTAACAGTCCTTCAAGCAGGTAAATCCCTTCTCTCCCTGTTTCTAGTAAAAACTGAGGCACATCCGAATCTGGGCGCAAGTCAGTATTTTGTAAAATGCACTTACCGTCTTTACTGATAACTTCCTGCAAACAGCTATAACCAGAGTTCCAAAACAGCACTGGCATTTGGAGTTCTTGTCCCCATCGGTAAAACTGTGTCAGCACCCTATTTCGGTCGGTTGTGTAATACTCCAGTCCGACCATCTTGATGCCTCTGTTTGCCAACCCCAGCCAATCGTTAATGGTATGCATATAACGTCAGGAAATACTTAGGCGCTACTATTTCAATTAATCCAGCTTTAGTTATGCTTGCCATCAACCAACTGTCCAACAATAGTTAAGCCTCTCCCTAGTTCTTAAGGATGAGTAGCTGATTCAAATAATTGACCTAATTGCGGATTTACTTAAAGTATTATGCAATATAAATACTTTAAGTAAAGTATACAAAAATTAAACTAATTGAAAATTAAATAAATTGAATCGTGTAATTTGATAGCGCCTAGCGGCGCAAATAGCCAGGAAGTAGTTTAATCAAATCAAACTTCATGGCTACTACAACTACTAAAAACGGCTCGCGTTCATCAAAGGTCGCCAGTAATTTAAATGGCAAAAGCAATGGTGCTGTTGCTAGCTCGAAAACTCCAGCGACAGCCTCCCAATCTAATGGGAACCGTCGCCCAACACCCACTGTAGAAGAACAGGCAGATACACTTTTAGCCCGCGTCCGAACTACTATCCTCAAAAAGTTCGGAGTCAAAATTCAACTTCGAGAAAAACGTCTTCAAACCAAAATAGGTCATGCCACCAAAGAGAAAATTGGTTTAGATATTGCCGCACAGTTGAAAAAAAGCGGCAAGACGATGAATTGGCAACGTTGGAATAACGAAGTGTTTCCCGCCTTATTCGGACAACCGGATGCACTACGTCACGATGTCGAAGTCATTGCTATTGTTATGGCAAAGCTTTACGACGTTTTCGAGCTTGACCCTACTGAAGCGATTAAAGGTTTGGTCAAATTCAATCAAGAATCGCTTGCTAAGCGGAATAGCTATAACAAGCAAGATGATTCAGATGACGAAGAAGATGATTTCGATGACCTAGAAGATGACGAAGATGAGGAAACAGATGAATCCGAAGAAGATCTGGATGAGGACAGCGAAGAAGACTCGGACATCGAAGAAGAAGACGATTCCGATGCTGAGGATGAAATGGATTTTGATGAAGCAGAGGATGAAGAATAAGAGCTAGGATAGCCCTCTGGGAATGTTTTACTTCATAGTGTATTTCTGACTCTCTCCTTGTAAATTGACCCGCTAAAAAACAGCGGGTTAATTTTTTTAACTCAGACTAATGATATTTGAAACGCGCCTAATAAATAAATTTAACAACAAATTGAACTAAAAAAAGCAGCGATCGCTGCTGCGTACACGAACTAACCTGAATTAAGGAAAACTGAAAAATGACTGCAACTGATAAAGCTCGCAAAACCAATACAGCGAATGCCACCAAAACTCAGAAGTCTCACGTTAAAGCACTTGACAAGTGCATCAGCTATAACGAGAAACTCCGTTTGATGGTGCTGGAAGTTTTAAGGGAAGAATCAGGAAGAGAGCTTGCCAATGAAGCTCGCTTTAACGGCGGTGAATTTGACTGGGAAACGCACAACGCTCAGTTTCGTGCGGATTACAGCGAAACACCTCTGAAAGAATTGATGCGTGCTGCCCGCACCTTGTACGGATTAACCGACATGGACGCAATCCGCGATCGCCGCACGAAGCATCGAGGCATCCGCAACGAACGGATTGCCCGCAACGAAGTTGGAGCCAATTCAAGCTCGCAATATTTGGACTCTGATGCCGATGTTGATGACGACATCGACGATTTAGAGTAAGGATTGCCTGCCAAGGGCTACTTCCTCACTGTTTTCATGTAGCAGTGGGGAAGTTTTTTACCAACTTACTCCCCAGTTTTTTGTTAGCCAGAATAACACAACAAATAGGCGATCAATTTCCGATGCGTCGCGCAAATGTCAGCACATGCGCTGCAACAGATTGAGGTCGATCGAAGTGAGGCACATGACCAGCTTCTCGAATCCAAATCAGTTGACTACCTGAAATTGCCTGTTCAAACTTGGTTGCATCGTCCGTTCCCAATACATCATCTGCTTCTCCCCACAAAATCAGGGTGGGGTGGTTCACCATCGTGATGCGCGATCTCAAATAAGCATATCCTCCACTTTGGGTGAACGATGCGATCGCCACTTTCCATCCTGGCATCTCTTGATGCAGCAAAGAACAACGAAGCACATCGACTAACATTGGGTCAATTATTGGCAACGTTAAAGCGGCAGTGAGGGCAGCTTGTTTGCGGAAGTGCAGCCAATTCGCTCCCAATTCAATCAGAGGATGCGGCAGAAATTGCCCAACCGGAAAGCTGCCAGAAAAGCCAACACTGTCAATCAAAACGAGCTTACGCACCCAGTTAGGATAATTTAAAGCAAAGTCGATTGCTATTGCACCCCCTAAAGATGCCCCAATTAGTATCACAGGTTGCCCAATCCAGTTCTCTAAAACGCTGAGGAGGTGTAGCCGAATGTTTTGAGGATTGACAGCAATAGTGGGAACATATTCAGTAAATCCGAAGCCAAACAGATCCACTGCCCAAGTCTCGTGCTGACTCCATAATAAAGGGAGCAAACGCCGGAACTCCAGCAGGGAACTGTCAAATCCCGCTAGCAACAGAATTGGTGCAGCGTTGGATTGCGAAGCCGAGCGATCGGGACAATAACGAACGTAGGCAGTTGCGATCGCGGTTGTGCCCTGCTCAAAGGGAACCTCAACCACCCGACGCTGAAGCTGTTGAAGAAGAGCGATCGCATCTTCTTCTCGAATATTAACAACTGAAGGCGGCAGAAAATCAGCTTTCATTCGCTCTAACCGACAACAGGTAACCCTGCCAAAGCCATCGCCACTTCCTCTGCACTGTACTCGGTATCTACCAGTTTTCCTGCCTGATAATCCATATACGCCTGCATATCAAAATGCCCATGACCGCACAGATTAAACAAAATTACCTTACTCTCTCCAGACTCTTTGCATTTTAATGCCTCATCAATCGCCGCCTTAACCGCATGATTAGCTTCTGGAGCGGGAATAATCCCTTCGACGCGAGCAAAAGTCAATCCAGCAGCAAAACAACCCAACTGATATTCCGAACGAGGTTGTGCCAGTCCCAAGTTAACCACATGGCTAACCAGGGGAGCCATACCGTGATACCGCAAGCCACCGGCATGAATGCCCTCCGGTACAAAAGTACTGCCCAAAGTGTGCATCTTTACCAGCGGCGTCAAGTGAGCCGTATCGCCGAAATCATAGGCATACTTGCCACGAGTCAGGGAAGGACAGGCAGCAGGTTCTACAGCAATAATCTCAACCTCTCGCTCACCTCGCAGCTTTGCACCCAGAAACGGAAAGGTAATTCCGGCAAAGTTGCTGCCCCCACCCGTACAACCAACTACGATATCAGGATAATCTCCTGCCATTTCCATCTGTGCTAAGGCTTCTTGTCCAATTACCGTCTGGTGCAGCAAAACGTGATTGAGAACGCTACCCAAAGCGTACTTGCTCCCCTCATCAGAGGCAGCAACTTCTACCGCTTCACTGATAGCGATACCCAGGCTACCTGTACTGTGGGGATTTGCGGCTAGAATTGAGCGCCCCGCTTGGGTTTCTTCGCTGGGACTGGCAATGACTCTAGCGCCATAGGCTTCCATCAATGCTCGACGGTAAGGCTTTTGGTTATAGCTGACTTTCACCATGTAAACCAATACTTCCAGACCAAACAATGCCCCAGCAAACGCGAGTGAGGAACCCCACTGTCCGGCTCCAGTTTCGGTGGTCAGTCGCTTTACACCTGCTTGCTTGTTATAGTACGCCTGGGCAACGGCTGTATTGGGTTTGTGGCTTCCGGCAGGGCTAACGCCTTCGTATTTGTAGTAAAT
>DNGJ01000125.1:0-497 GCA_003486305.1 Cyanobacteria bacterium UBA11371 | reverse complement strand
CCTTCGTATTTGTAGTAAATCTTGGCAGGGGTATCGAGGGCTTTCTCCAGTCGGCGTGCGCGATATAGCGGTGTTGGTCGCCATTGACGGTAGATGGACTGAACTTCATCAGGAATCTCTATCCAACGCTCTTGGCTGACTTCCTGTTCAATTAGGCTCGTGGGAAAGAGGGGAGCCAAATCATCGGGAGTAATCGGTTGCCCGGTGCCGGGATGGAGAACAGGGGGTAGAGGCGCGGACAAATCTGCCTGAATATTATACCAGGCGGTGGGCATTTTGTCTTCTGACAGCAGGTACTTGATGTCCATTCCAGGTTCCAGAGAAAGTAGCGGCAGTTTGCGTTGAGGCTTCTATTGTCGCCGATCGTTACCAAATACCTAATAAAACTTCAAACCTTGCGATATCAAAAGCGAACCCAACTTTTATAGTCAGTAAAATTTTGGCATTTATAACTTCTATAGCTTTTCTTACGGAGCGATCGCCCATAAAGCAATAAT
>DNGJ01000206.1 GCA_003486305.1 Cyanobacteria bacterium UBA11371 | reverse complement strand
TAAGGAAAAAACACTCCAAAATTGTAACACAAAAGGCTTACAGGCGACTCTAGGGCATTATAGATGATTGTTTATCTGGGGGATGTACCCTTTTCAAGGGGGAAAGGGGGAAAGGGGAAAGGTGATGAGGACTGACGAAATTAGTAAAAAAAGTAAAAAGCCAGAAACTTGATTTGATATAGCTTTTTTGCCAGAGGTCTTAAGCTTTAGCTTTTCCCTTTCCCCCCTTCCCCCTTTCCCCTTTCCCCCTTTCCCCTGCTCACCTGCTAAACTTCATGAGCTATGACATATTACCCACTTATAGTTATCTGCGGTGCTACGGCGACGGGGAAGTCGGGGCTGGCTTTGGATATTGCTCAAAGACTGAATTCTGCTATCATCAGTGCTGATTCGCGACAGGTTTATCGGGAGTTTGATATTGGTACGGCGAAGCCAACACTTGCCGAGCAACAAAGAGTATCCCACTATTTAATTGATATTTACGATCCAAGGGAAACTTTAACGGTTGCAGATTATCAGCAGCAAGCTCAAGAATTAATTTCCCAGTTTCACGAAAGGGGTGGCATACCTTTATTAGTGGGAGGGACTGGTTTATATATTAAATCAGTCGTGCGGGGGATGAAAATTCCCAGGGTAGCGCCGCAGAAAGAATTGCGATCGCAACTAGAATTTCTCGGTCAGTCTCAACTTTACGCCTTGCTGCAACAAGTCGATCCCGTCGCCGCTCAGAAAATTCATCCCAACGATCCAGTAAGGACATTACGCGCATTGGAGGTATATTATGTCACAGGGATTCCCATTTCCCAGCAGCAAGGTGAAAATCCACCCGCTTATCCTATTTTACAAATTGGCTTGGATTGCGATGCGTCTCACATCCAGAAACGCATTGAACAACGAACCGAAAAAATGCTAGCTTATGGTTTGGTAGCTGAGGTAGAAACTCTCTGCCAAAAATATGGAACCGATTTACCCTTACTAGATACACTCGGATATGGGGAAATTAAACAATATCTGGCGGGAAAAATCTCCCTAGCGCAAGCAAAAGATTTGACGGTTTTGCACACAAGGCAATTCGCCAAACGACAGCGCACCTGGTTTAAAGCTTATCCTGAAATTGAATGGTTTGATGCCGACCAGCCAGATTTGTTAGAAAAAGTGTGGAATCGAATCCAAGAATTTACCGCGAGTATTCCATAGTTTTATGCAATCGGAAAATGCCGTGGATACACTTTACCAAGAAGCCTTAGCCTTGCATCAGCAACATCTATTTGATGCCGCCGAGCAAAAATATCTAGAATATTTACACATTCAGAGCGATCGCGCCGAAGCATGGCTCAATTTAGGCATTCTTTATTATCAAACTCAAGCCTATCAAAACGCCCTAGAAGCAATTTTTGAATCTTTAGCTCTCGATTCATTTAATGCGAGAGCCTATTACGTGTTAGGATCGTGCTTTGAAAAATCCCATAAAACCAAAGAAGCAATATTAGCTTACCAAGATGCGATCGCACTAGATTCCAACTTAATCGATGCCTATATCAATTTAGCAAATGCTTTAACTCAAATAGGAGAAATAACTCAAGCTGAAAACATTTATCGTCAAGCTATTACAGCAGACCCCAATTGCGTCGGTAGTTACCTGAACTTGGGAAACATTTTGCTAATTCAGAACAAAATACCCCAAGCAATTGAATCTTATCAGACAGCGTTAGCATTACATCCAGAACATCCCGATTTATTAAATAATCTGGAAATAGTCTTAAACGCTCAAAATAATCCAGAGCAGTTCCTGGAAAATTTTTTGCAAAAGTTGCTGAGAGAAGATAATTATGAAATAGCCATAAAATATTGGCAAGAATTTTTAGAGTCCAAAAGAGTAAATACTGATACTTATTTGTTGGTAAGCGATGGTTTTAAATATCTGAATCGAACCCAAGAAGCGATCGAGACGCTGCGACGAGGTATTAGTTTTTACCCAAAGGCTGGTGAGCTTCACTTTGCGTTGATAACCCTATTACAAACAGATGGAAGGATGCAAGAAGCAATTGCATCTGCCAAAGAAGCAATGCAACTTTTACCCGATGAATACGTGTTTAAACTTTTCCACAATTTAATGCTACCGCCTATTTACGATAGTTTAGATGAAATTAGCTTTTTTCGTCAGAGATTTAGCCAAGGGTTACAAGATTTAATTGAACAAATAAAGCTGGATACTCCTGAAGAGAAGACTAAGGCGCTGAAAGGATTTGGTTGTATTACAAACTTTTATTTGCCGTATCAGGGTGAAAACGATCTAGATTTACAAACGCAGTATGGTAATCTACTTCATCGGGTGATGCGAGCAAACTATCCCCAATGGGTGCAGCCTATATCGATACCTCCTATCCAAAAAAATCAAAAAATTAGAGTCGGTTATCTGTCGGCTTTTTTGCATAGTTGGAGCGGTACATTTTTATCCTTGGGATGGCTGCGTCACTGCAATAAAGAAAATTTTGAAATCTACAGTTATTACATTGGAAACAATCCCGATTTAATTACCCAGCACTTCCAAGCTCATAGCGATTTCTTTCACCATATTGCTAACGATATAGAAGCAGTTTGTCAGCAAGTATTGCGCGATCGCTTACACATTCTCGTATTTCCCGAACTGGGAATGGATGCTCAAACAATGCAAATTGCCAGTTTACGCCTTGCTCCCATACAATGCGTAGCCTGGGGACAACCAGTCACTTCTGGGTTACCAACAGTTGATTATTTTTTATCCAGCGAATTGATGGAACCTCCAAACAATCAAAACCATTACTCAGAAACCCTAATTCGTCTCCCGAATATAGGAGTGGCATATCCCAAACCAGAGGTTCCGCAACTCACCAAAAAGCGATCGGACTTACAATTGCGTGAAGATGCTGTAGTTTATTTAACTACTCAAGCCCCCTATAAATACTTACCACAACATGACTATATTTTCGCCGAAATTGCCCTTAAAGTTCCGCAAGCTCAGTTTGTCTTTCTTCGTGCTGGCATTCCCGAAAGACGTTTGCAACGTGCGTTTGCAGCAGTTGGTTTAAACAGTCAAGATTATTGCTTGTCTTTACCCGTTTTACCTCGGTCTGAGTATTTAATGCTGAATTTACTTTCAGATATTTATTTGGATACTTTAAACTGGTCTGGTGGCAATACAACCCTAGATGCTGTTGCTTGTAGTTTACCCGTTGTCACCTATCCTGGAGAATTTATGCGAGGTCGTCACTCTGATGGCATTCTCAGGAGATTAGGCGTCACCGATACAATTGCTCAAAACGAAGCTGAGTATATAGATATTGCCGTTAAATTGGGTTTAGATCCAATAAAGCGACGCGACATAGCAGAACGAATAAAAGCAGGTCACGATTATCTTTATGACGACAAAGCTTGTGTAAAAGCACTCGAAGCTTTTTATCAACAAGTTGTGCAAGCGCAACACAGGCAAAATTAGAAAGATCTGTGCATCGTTTCGAGTAATCAGTTATCATGCGGTGAGCAATATGCTTTGCTATATCGCACCAAGTTCATGCTCGGACAAACACTGCGCGATCGCTACCATATCATTGGGCAGCTCAAAAGTGGCGGGTTTGGCGAGACGTATCTAGCTGAAGATAGAGATCTCCCCGGTAACCCCCTCTGCGTCGTTAAGCAACTCAAACCGAAAGATGCAGATCCTTCGGTATTGCAGACAGCGAGGCGTTTATTTGACAGAGAAGCCCAAGTCTTGTACCGTTTGGGGAACCACGATCGCATTCCCCAACTGTTTGCTCACTTTGAGCAAAACCACGAATTTTATTTAGTCCAAGAATTCATCGATGGCGACGATCTCGGCGTCGAATTCGCCAATTTTACCAGCGGCGAGGGGTGTCTCAGAGAAGCAGAAGCGATCGCACTCCTACAGGATGTGCTAGAAACCTTGGTTTTTGTCCACCAGCAAAATGTAATTCACCGCGATATTAAACCATCAAATTTAATCCGCCGCCGCGTTGATGGTAAGTTAATTTTAATTGACTTTGGCGCGGTGAAAGAAATTAATACGCTGATAGCGAATCCCGAGGGGGAAACAAGTTGTACGATTTTGGTAGGCTCCCCTGGTTATATGCCAAACGAACAGCAGGGAGGAAAACCGCGTTTTAACAGCGATATCTACGGCTTGGGAATAACAGCGATACAAGGATTGACGGGAATAGTACCAGAGAAATTCCCAGAAGATCCGCAAACGGGGGAAATTATCTGGCGTCAATCTGTCCAAGTTAGCGAAGTCCTTGCAGCAATTTTAGACCGGATGGTGCGATCGCACTTTCGCGATCGCTACCAATCAGCCAGCGAAGTACTCAACGATTTGCGTTCCTTACAAAACTTTACCGCAGCTCAAACGCAATACTTTGTCCTATCAAGATTGCGCCAGCAGCAAATTGTCAAGTCACCCCAGTTGTTGATTGTTTTGGTAACCGTTATGGTCACCTTGGGATTATCGCAGCTATTACACTCTACACCAAAAGACGAACAGTCGATTTTCCCCGCCACTGTCAATAATTCCACGCCAACACCTGCCGTACCCGAAGCTGTTGAATTATTTAATACTGGCACTACCTTAGTGGAATTGCGGCGGTATGATGAAGCGATCGCGCTCATAGATAAAGTCTTGCAACTTCAGCCAAACTACCCCCAAGCTTGGGTAAAACGCGGCGAGGCACTGTTAAAATTGCAAAAAAATGACGAAGCGCTCAAAGCGTTTGATGAAGCGCTTAAACTCAAGTCAGATTATGCACCCGCTTGGTATGGTCGAGCCAAAGTGTTAGATAAATTACAACGCCATGAAGAAGTATTAGCAGCTTTAAATAAAGCACTCGAAATTCAACCCGATGACGCCACGGCGTGGTACTTTCAAGGCGAAGTACTCGATAAACTGCAACGCCATGAAGAAGCCATAGCAGCTTTAAATAAAGCCGTTCAAATTAAACCAGATGACGCCCAAGCGTGGTATATGCGAGGCGCGGTGTTAAATAAACTACAGCGGTACGATGACGCTTTAATATCCCTTGGGGAAGCAGTTCAACAAAAGCCAGCATATCCAGAAGCATGGACAGAAAAAGGCAAAGTGCTTCGAGAATTGCAGAGATATGAGGAAGCAGTAGCATCGTTAGATAAAGCGCTACAACTCGATCCCAACTCGCCTTATGCTTGGGGCGAAAGAGGTCACATGCTGGGACAGTTGAAACGGTACGATGAAGCACTAGCCGCCTTAGACAAAGCCGTTGGGATTAAACAAGACTACGCCGATGCTTGGTATAACCGAGGGATAATTTTAGAACAGATGCGGCGGTATGAGGAAGCAATAAGCGCATTTGACAGAGCGGCGCAGATTAAGCCAGACTACTCTCAAGCTTGGTATCGGCGGGGTGCGGTGTTAGAGAAAATGAGAAAATATGACGAAGCGATCGCAGCCTACGACAAAGCCATTCAAATTTGGCCCGCCAATACCGAAGCCATCGAAAACCGCAAGCGACTGCTCGGAAAATTAAAACGCTAACACCGTATCTATCTTAAATTACTTTTCAGACGCAACCCTCAACAAACCACCCATGATCGTACAAGAAAAACAACAGCAAAACTGGCAACCCATCCTCAAACAATTTGAAGCCGTAGTCGGTAAAAACAGCGTCGTTCAACGTCGCGAAGAATTGCTAACCTACGAATGCGACGGACTGACTAGCTACCGACAAAGACCAGCAGCAGTCGTGCTACCCAAAACGACAGAACAAGTAGCACAAATAGTCAAAATTTGCAACCAAAATCA
>DNGJ01000389.1 GCA_003486305.1 Cyanobacteria bacterium UBA11371 | reverse complement strand
ACATCGGAATTCTATCATAACCACAATAGGTGATTTTGCTTTTTCAAGTTTATGCAGCCATACTTAACTTCTCTTAATTAGTCTAACTCGGCTGCACCCGCCCAATAACCGCCCAACAATAAGGAACCGCCCGAACAGTAGTCCGGGCGGAGTGTGGTGTGAGGAGTGAACGGAAACATGCGTCTCCGCTATCTCTATTGTATGCGACAGCAACTGATTTGAGCGCGGTTACCCGACCCCGGTTGGAAATTTTCTCAATTGACCGAACAAGGGGCTAGGGGTTAGGGGATAGGAAGAAAACGAAACAGAAAAGGGTAATCAGAAGAATTTTTGACTTAGCTGAAGATGCAAGCTATTTCTTCCCCAGTCCCTATCTTCTTACTTGCCCATGCCCAATTGCTGGGCTTTTTGATACACTTTGCCTTCGGTCAACAGCGAGGGGGCAATTACCACTTCAACTTGCTGCATTTCCTTGAGATCCTTAGCGCCTAGAGTACCCATGCTGGTTTTTAAGGCTCCCAGGAAATTGTGAGTGCCATCGTCGAGTTGGGCTGGCCCGCGCAGGATTTGCTCTAAACTGCCCGTAGTACCGACGCGAATGCGAGTACCGCGAGGCAGGACGGGACTTGGCGTTGCCATTCCCCAGTGATAACCGCGTCCGGGGGCTTCTTTGGCTCTGGCAAAAGGAGAACCAATCATGACGCCATCGGCACCGCAGGCGATGCACTTGCAGATATCGCCCCCAGTGACTAGACCGCCATCGGCAATCACTGGGACGTAGTTGCCGGTTTCTTTAAAGTAATCATCCCGCGCGGCGGCACAGTCGGCAACGGCTGTAACTTGGGGGATACCGACGCCCAGCACGCCTCTGGAGGTACAAGCAGCACCAGGGCCAATTCCCACCAGCACCCCTTTGGCTCCAGCTTTCATCAGGTTCAAAGCGACTTCGTAGGTGACGCAATTGCCTAAAATCACCGGCATGGGCATGTCAGCGCAAAACTGAGCCAGATCCAAAGGCGTTACCGACTCAGGCGATAGGTGAGCGGTCGATACTACAGTTGCCTGCACAAAAAATAAATCTGCACCAGCTTTCGCCACGACCTCACCATACTTAGTCGCCCCGACGGGAGTGGCGCTGACCGCCGCAATACCCCCTTGACTTTTGATTTCTTGTATGCGTTGCTCGATTAATTCCGGCTTAATTGGCTCGGCATAGAGTTCTTGCATTAGGGGCACAAACTCTGTGGTGCCAACGGCAGCAATGCGGTCTAAAATCGGTTCGGGGTCGGCATAACGAGTTTGGATGCCCTCTAAGTTGAGGACGCCCAAGGCCCCTAACTCGGATAGTCGGACTGCCATGCGGACATCCACCACCCCGTCCATAGCACTAGCAATAATGGGGATCTCCCGTTCGATGCCACCAATGCGCCAGCGAGTATCTGCCAAACTGGGATCTAGCGTTCTAGTCCCCGGGACTAACGCAATCTCGTCGATACCATAGGCTCGGCGAGCCGTCTTCCCTCGCCCAATTTCAATGTCCACGCTCGTACTCGTTCCCAAGACTGACTATTTAAGCTAGGGTATCAAATTGCGGGGGAGATTGGTTCACGTTTCGATTAAGGGATGGCCTACTCGATGGGAAGCCAAATGGCAAACTCTGTCCCTTCTCCTAGCACCGACTCACAAGTCAAACTGCCCCCGTGAGTCTCCTGGACAATTTGACCGCTAATCGATAATCCCAGACCCGTACCTTTCCCCAGGGATTTGGTTGTAAATAAATGGTCAAAGATGCGAGCTTTTACTTCCTCTGACATCCCCAAACCATTATCTTGAATCTTAATCGCCACCTGTTGATTATCCGCCGTTACTTCAGTTTTGATGGTAATTTGATTCGGATTAACCTGAATTTCCGCAAAACTGCGCCCCGAATTCGATTCTTCCAACGCATCGATGGCATTTGCCAGAATATTCATAAATACCTGATTCAGTTGTCCCGGATAGCATTTGACGGGGGGAATGTTTCCATAGTCTTTAATTGTCTGAATTTCTGGGCGCGAGTCGTTGGCTTTGAGGCGATGCCGTAAAATCATCAGCGTGCTGTCGATGCCCTCGTGGAGATTGACAGCCACCTTGGAACTGCTGTCAGCGCGGGAAAAAGTGCGGAGCGAGGTGCTGATGTTGCGGATGCGATCGCATCCCACTTTCATCGATGACAGCATTTTGGGTAAATCTTCTAGCAGATATTCCAAATCAATTTCTTCAGCTTTTTTCGCAATTTCTTCCCCAGGATTCGGGGATTTTTCATGGTATAATTCCAGGTACTCTGTGATGTCTTTAATTCCTGCGATCGCTTCATCAATATTCCCGGAAATAAACCCAACCGGGTTATTTATTTCGTGCGCCACCCCCGCGACTAAATTACCCAGGGCAGACATTTTTTCGCTTTGAATCAGTTGCAGTTGCGTTTGTTGTAATTCTTGCAGGGATTTTTCTAACTTCTGGGCGTAATTTTGGGATTGGTGATAAAGTTGTTGCGATGTTTGATAAAGACGGGCATTTTCCAGAGAAATGGCAGCTTGGGCGCAAAGAAGGTTGAGGATTTCGATGCGCGAGCTTGTAAATGCTCCCAGGATCAAATTATTTTCCAGGTACAGAATCCCAATCAACTTGCCTTGATTGAGAATTGGGCCACATAAAATACTTTTGGGTTGCTGTTTGTGCATGTAAGGGTCAGCTGCCCAATCCGTTTTAGCCGTTGCGTCCTGAATTACCAAGGTTTCCAAAGTACGTTTGACATAATTAATCGCGCTTTGGGGAATTTCTTGGCTTTCCTCGACGGGTTGCGATCGCAGTACAGTCAGTTTAGCAGAGGATTGAGCTTGATCTAGTTGTGCGATCGCTTCTATCACCAAATTATCTCCTTGGGGTAAAACCAGCACGCATTTCTGCGCTCCGGCGTTCTCCAGCACGACTTGCATCAAAGTCGCAATCAACTTATCAAGTTGAATTTCACTAGACAAAGTTTGAGAAGCTTTGATAACGCTTGCCAAGTCTAACTCGGCTAAAATCTTGGTGCTGCTAGAACTAAGAGTTGTCTCTGTACTATGAATAGATAGGGCAGCAAGTGTTTCGTTGCTATGAGAACGAATTATTTCCCGCTGGAGGATGGGTGCGAGTAATTGGGGATAGCGTTTTTCTAAATCCTCAACTTTTGCTTTGGCTCCCCAACGAGCATAAGCGTAGTAGGCATCTGTTAAATAGACTTGAGCGATTTTTTCTCTCCCCCATCCCAAATAAAACTTTGCAGTCAGTTCGTTAGCAAGTGCTTCTTCTTGGATGTATTCGTTTTCTTTGGCTGATGCTATAGCTTGATTATAACAGTTGATCGCATCAATTTTTTGCTCCAAAACCCGATGCCGCTCTGCCTCTACCAAATAAAATTTATGCAGGTGATTCTTGGGGGCGCAATCCGCCCATTGCTTCATTTTTTGCTGATTAGCTGTTACCTTACTGAGAATGGAATTTGCCTCTGACTCAAGCGCATGAGGATAAACTGCTAGCCGTGCCAAAGAATCGTAAAAATGGAATACGGGAACAACTAGCATCGCCGTTACCCCATCTAAATACTTTTCTGCCAAGGCTGAGTTTTCAACAGCTTGAGCGTACTCACCAAACAAATAGCAAAGGATGGCTTTGTTGGTATATAACAAATTGATTCCTAGTATGTCGTTCACTTGCTGATAAATTGGCAACAAAGTTTGCTCGTCGCAGGATTCACCAATTAAACAACAAGCGTCTGCGGAACGACCCAACAAGTTAAAAACTGCCTGCTTAAAGATTGCATTGTAATTCAGTGCGGTTTTTTGCTTAAATTGAGCGATCTGTGACCCGTAGGTCACCATTTCTCGTTCAAGCTCGCCCAATTCCTTACCGATAAAATATGAGAAGTAAGATGAGTGAAATCCAGCCGCCCAAGCTGCATGTTCTAAATCTCCTGTTTCCAGCCCAGTTTGATAAGCTTCCTGGAAATTTTTTAAAGGTTCTTTGGCGTGCTGTTTCCAATGTAAGGTAAATGCATTAACTAAACACAATACCTGAGCTTTGATGTCTTTGGCATTGAATTTGTTGAGGACGCTAAGGGCGAGTTGAGCAAATTTATAGCCGGATTCAATATCTCCTACTACACCGCAAAGAATTATCCCGTAATTGGCATAGGCTATAGAAGATATAGGCCCATTTCCGTAGGTCAGGGATAAATTAACTAATTTGAATACCATTAGCGGGTACAATACAGGGGTGGCAATAAATGCAGCAGCAGTGACCCGCAATAAAATACGCATGGCTGCCAGCTTTTGTTGGTCAGTCATTTCTGGCAGATTGATTAAATCTTCGATGCGCCGATTGGTTAAATTTGAAGTTGTTTCTTCTAGTCCTCGCTGAATATCCAACTGATTGGGATTCTGGGGAAACTCTACCCCCAACAAGTTTAAAACTTTTAGCGCTGTATTAACTGCTTCTAGTAGGTTGTTTTGTGCGATACATGCTTGAATTTGGATTTCATAAACTTTCACTTTGTCTATCAGCGTCTTGGCTTGTTGCAACACTACTTCAGCTAATTTATCCATCTGCTCGAAGTCAGTATTGAGGTAGGCTGCCTCAGTTGCTGCTACATATAACGCCAGGGTTTGTTCGTACTGTGTCTGCCAACTATTGATTGCTAAAAGTTGTCTTCCTACGCTGAAATACCCGACAGCAGCGGCATAAGCAGTTGAAGCCTTTGCTTTACGTCCGGCAATTAAATTCAATTCGGCAAGTTGATAGCGATCGCTTGGTTCGGCAAGCAACTCTACCCCATAATTCAACTGGTTGACAACCTCAAAAATTCTCTCTTCTCGTTCGGTTTCCCGAGTGTTATTTAACAGCAATTTACCAATTCTTAAGTGTGTAGATTTTTTCTGTTTCTCCGGAATTAAAGAGTAAGCTGCTTGCTGAACTCGGTCATGCAAAAATTTATAAGTTGGTAATTGGTAATTGGTAATTGGTAATTGGTTTGCTTCTTCTTTATTACTGGAATCTTGGAAAAATTTGTAAATTTCATTTTGAGGTAAAATTAAGCCTTCTTGCAAGGCTTTCCACAAATCTGCTGCCGTCTCGGCTGGGGATTTTTCTTGCACGATTGCCAGGGTTTCCAGGTCAAATTGGTTGCCGATGCAGGCAGCTAGCTGCAATACAGCTTGAGTTGATGCTGGCAACTTCTGTAACTGAAGTGCCATAAATTCCACCACATCATTTGTTAGCGCTAACGTCCTGACGCGAACGATATCGCACTGCCAATAACCCGCTTCAAAGTTAAAACTAATGAGTTTATCTTCATATAAAGCTTTGAGGAATTGATTGGCAAAGAAAGGATTCCCTTTTGTTTTTTGATAAATTAGTTGAGTCAGAGGAAAGGCAAGGTTTGCGGGACAATCAAGAGTATCGGCAATCAGATGGTTTAAATCGGATTGCTTGAGGGGAGCTAGAGTAATGGTATTAACGGTTGCCAGGGTTTTCCTAATCTCTTCTAAAGTTAACATCAGCGGATGGGCTGGAGAAACTTCGTTATCCCGATAGGCACCAATGAGTAACAGATAGCAGCTATCCGTCTCGCTCATTAATAATTGCATCAATTTTAAAGAAGCCGAATCTGCCCATTGCAAGTCATCGAGAAACATCACGAGGGGATGTTCTTTTGTAGTGAAGACCTGGATGAATTTTTCAAACAGCAAGTTAAAGCGATTTTGGGCAGCACTGCCAGATAATTCTGGGACAGAAGGCTGTTTGCCAATAATTTTTTCTAGTTCCGGAATGACATCAATGATGACTTGAGCGTTCTCTCTTAAAGCTGAGAGAATTTTGGTTTTCCATTGTTCAATTTGAGCATCGCTTTCACTTAGTATTTGCCCCATTAAATCTCGGAATGCTTGCACGAATGCCGAGAAGGGAATGTTGCGCTGGAATTGGTCAAATTTGCCTTTGATGAAGTAACCCCGCTGTCGCACGATGGGTTTGTGGACTTCGTTGACAACGGCAGTTTTGCCAATACCGGAAAAACCTGCTACTAACATCATTTCGGTTTTTCCCCGCGCTACTCGGTCAAAGGCGGCGAGTAAGGTTTCTACTTCCTTGTGGCGTCCGTAGAGTTTTTCGGGAATGATGAAGCGGTCTGATATATCTCTTTTTCCTAACTCAAAGGGGGCGATTTCTCCCAAGTTGTTACACTGATGCAAGCAGGTTTCTAGGTCGTGTTTTAACCCCAAGGCACTTTGATAGCGGTCTTCGGCATTTTTTGCCATTAGTTTGCCGATGATATCAGACAAAATGGGAGGAATACTGGGGTTAATACTGTGGACTGAAACAGGTTGCTTAGCAAGGTGACAGTAAACCAATTCCATCGGATCTGTGGCGGAACAGGGTAACTGTTTGGTGAGGAGTTCGTAGAAGGTAATGCCTAAAGAATAGAAGTCGGTGCGGTAGTCAATTCCCCGGTTCATTCGCCCGGTTTGTTCGGGAGATAAGTAGGGAAGAGTGCCTTCGAGAACGTTGGGATTGGTAAGAACTTGCGCTTCTCTGGGAAGGAGGGAAGCGATGCTGAAGTCAATCAGTTTTACTTCTAGGGTGGTGGGGTTAATTAGGATGTTGGCGGGTTTGATGTCTTTGTGAATTACCCGATTGCGATACAATCCTTCTAAAGTTGAGACAATTTGAATCGCGATCGCCAGAAATTCTGCCAAACTGAGGTTATGAGAGGCGGTATATTGTTTGAGGGAAATACCGCCCATATCTTCCATGACTAGGGCATAACCGTTGCGGAAGTTTTCTAGACTGTATGTTTTGAGGATGCCGGGAAGGTCGAGGTTTTTGGCAATTGTGTATTGGTTGCGAAATTGCACCAGTTCGTGGAAGCTAGGATAATCACTCCGCAGCAGTTTGATGACAACGGGTGTTTGGTCTTTAATTCGCTGTCCTCGATAGACTAGGGTTCTGGTGCTGCTGTAGATTTGCTCAATAATGCGATAACCTGGGAGTGCGATCGCGCTGGAATTATACATAGCTATGCTGGTTGGCTGGTGAATCTCGTAACCCTGACAATGCATAATTCCCTCATCCTAACAAAATCTAACAGACCAGTCCCCTCCAGACTCATACCCAGTTGCATCTGTTACACGAGTAGCGGTTGCTCAATTTTATGGGTTTTTGCATAAGCTAAAAGCTCGTCCATCGATTCTGCGAATGCTTCAAACAATTGATTAACTAATTCAAAATACTCTTGACGCTGCTCGTCTGTTAGTGGTATTTCTTCAAAAACTCGCAGGACATCATGTGTATTTATATTGTGGTTATTTTCCTGTCCTAAATGATGTCCTCCAAAATATCGGTATTGTTTTTTGGTTATTCCTTGCAGTTCATTCGCAGCTTTTTGGGTCATGGAAAAGAAAACATTTGCCGTTGCTTCTGAAACTTCCAGCGCTACCAATTTTTGCAGCGGTTCTGCTCTAAAAATACACCGATCAATTTTAGGGCAAACCTGGCGGGTTTTCTGGGTTTCTTCCCCCCAAAGAAATCTTAAAGCATCGTTGAAAGTAAGCGATTGGTTAAGTTCCAGTTTTTGCATATCTTCTAGCAGCCAATGCCAGTGGTATTGCTCTTCATAAGTGTGTTGATTGATTAATGCCTGGATTTTGTTATTCGTTGGCTCTTGTCTAAAAATATCTTTCCACAGATCGGCAAAACCCATAACTAAAGGAGAAAGACAGGGAGCAAAAGCCAGCCTTTGTCTGGGATCTATGCTTTGATCTTGCAGATATTCAAATAATGCCAATTCGGCAAATTCATGTTTTTTATTCTGAATAAATGCCAAAACTTCTTTCATTTTGAAATACCTCGTTGTTCGGATAATGTAGCAAGGTAGCTAAAATTTAGGAAAAAACATGATAGATTGTCTTCGGTAATATTCGCTATTTTTTTATCAATTAATTGATGAAGAATAGATAAAAAAAATTATTTCTATCCTTAAATACACGGAAGTAGGCTTTTGTGAGGTAAACTGACGGTGCGATCGCTTCTGTGTTCGCTTGAGTCCGGAGTTGTATTATTGGGGTGCGAAATGGGGAGGCAAGATTTTAAGGGAAGTTTTAGAGCAATCTATGATGCTGATATAAATGCAGATGAAGCGGATGCGTTCGCGCTTGCTATTCCTAAGCAAAATTATCGCAATCTTTACGGTTGAAGCCCTTCAAACTAGAAGCATACTTAATTAACTAACCACTCGAGGCACTCCAGAACGCAGAGATAGGGGAAAAGAAGAAATTAATTTATTGATCGCGGGGACGCAATATGGTAAAGAATATTAGGGGCATTGGTGTTGATGTTGAGTAACCATTACTATGTCGATTCAAGTCTACGGAATTCCGAATTGCGGCACTTGTAAAAAAGCGTTCAAGTGGCTGGAAGATAACGGTGTTGAGTATGAGTTTATTAACACGAAAGAAGATCCACCAACTCGCGAGACGATCCAAAATTGGGTGGAGTCTTTAGGTTCTCAACCGATGCGAAATACCTCTGGTCAATCTTACCGGGCGTTGGGTGAATCTAAGAAGACTTGGACGGACGCGCAATGGATTGAGGCGTTTGCTCAAGATGCGATGCTGCTTAAGCGTCCTCTTGTCGTTAAGGATGGAAAAGCTGTGTTGGTAGGTTTTCGAGACAAAGAGGAGGCGATGAAAGCAAAGTTGGGGCTTTAAAACTTCTACTCCTAATCTGTAGGGTGGGAGCGATCGCCAAATCCCCGTTCGCAGATCCAAGCAGCAACAATCGGCGTATACCTATTCAAATCATCACTGAGGACTGCGAATGTCTACGCAACTTACTTTATCGCCTGAAACGATTCAAACCCTTGTCCAGCAATACTTTGCAGCGACTCGCTCTGCTGATAAGGTGGAAAGCATGGTCGCCTGTTTTGCCGAAAATACCACGAGTTACGACCCGGTGGGAGGGCCTGCGCTGCACGGTCATGCCGGATTGCGTCAGTTTTTTCAAGGTATTGCGGATTTATTTGCTGAGGTAGAACTAACCGAAGATTTTATCTCGATTAACGGCAATGAAGCTGCTGTTAAATGGACAGGTCGAGGCGTGGGGAAAAATGGTCGTGCTGTTACGTTTGAAGGCATCGATTTATTCGAGTTCAATGCACAAGGGAAGATTCAATCTTTGCGCGCGTATTGGAATCCGGCGGCAATGTTAGCAGAATTATTGGAAGTTGCATAATGAAAATAATTCGTCGTCTTGGGGCAACGGAACGGGCAATTTGGCTGCGCGATCGCATCTACCCCATGCATTTTTCCCTAACTGCCCAAATCATCGGAGAGATTGCTCCTGAATCGCTGCAATTCGCACTCGCTCGCCTGCAAGAACGACATCCCCTGCTGCGAGTGAGAATTGCCCTCGATTCTGCTAAGCATCCTTGTTTTGTAGAAGATTACGCTCCAATTCCAGTCCGGATTGTAGATCGTCAAGCATCGAATCAATGGGAGCGAGAAGTCGAGGCAGAATTGGCAATGCCTTTTCGCTCAAATGCCGCGCCTTTGATGCGGGTTGTATGGGTTCGCTCTGCAACAATTTCTGAACTAATTATTACCTGCGATCATGCGATCGCTGATGGTTTGTCTGCGGTTAATTTAATTCAGGATTTGTTGCAAAGCCTCACCAATCCCGATGCTGCTCTTGAGCAATTATCTGTTCCACCTGCACAAGAAAAGCTATTACCAGATTGGGATCGTCGTCGCGAGTCTTTCTATCAGAAGCTTCGCAGGCGATCGCTGCTCTGGCTAGTTGGAGCTTTATACAGCATAAAACAGTTGATAAGTCAACCAAATTCTTCCCCTTTCTCCCATCGCCATCGCTTGCATTCGGGTGCATTATCAGCGGAGATTTTAACCGCACTGAAAAGGCAGTGTCGAGAGGAAAAAACAACGGTTCACGGTGCGATTTGTGCGGCATTTCTGCTAGCTATCGCCAATCAAAAAGGTGAGAATCAACCGCAAGCGCTCAAGTGCTTATCTCCAATTAACCTTCGCCCTTACTTCACTGGTAACGTCGCAAATGACTGCGGTCTTTACATTTTGACAGGGCTAACAATTCATGCTATTTCAGCCGAGATGAATCTGTGGGAACTGGCGCGATCGCTTAAATCTCAGTTGATGGCGCAAATGACTGTTGATAGTTTGCGGGAAAAGGCGGTGAAATGCGATAGATTGATGTCTGTAAATCCCAGTCCGCAAATGGTGCAACAAGCGTTTGTAAAACATCAAGGCTACGACCTGATGGTGACAAATTTAGGACAATTAAATCTGTCGCAACAGTTTGCTAACCTGAGACTGCAAGCGATTTATGGCCCTGGGGTATTGGGAGGAATTGAAAGCGAAACAGTGGTGGGAGTAGCTAGTTTGGGCGAGCAACTATTTTTCACGTTGCTTTACCCAGAATCAACTTTATCGTTCCCAGAAACCGAGATGCTATCGCAACGAGCGATCCAACTGTTGGTAAGAGCGATCGGATTCGAGCGAGGTAAAAGCGGGTTTAATCGGATATTACCAGCCTCTACGGTTGGAAAAATGTCAAAGGGTAGTTATACTTCGCAGTTATAGCCCGATTGGATCGTAAAGCCTCTGAATGCAGATTCCTCCCAATCCTGATGATGTTTCGCTGTTAACGAGAATTTCCCAGGGCGATCAAGCTGCTTTGTCTGCTCTGTACGATCGCTATGCCAAAATTATCTACGCTTTCGCGTTTAAAAGTTTAAGATCGGTGGAAGAAAGCGAAGAAGTGGTCATGGATGTGTTTGCTCAGGTTTGGCGGATAGGCGATCGCTACGATGCCCAAAAAGGCAGAGTCGATACCTGGGTGTTTACCATCGCCCGCAGTCGCATTTTAGACCGCGTGCGTAAACTCCAGCGCACTCATCGGGCGACGACTTTTTCTATCGATGCTGTAGAGATCCAACCTCAAGCGGATAGCGTAGATCTATTAGAGGAGGCGTTTATTGCAGAACGTCGCAGTCGAATGATGGCGGCGATGAAAACGCTACCGGATGAGCAGCGCTTCGTGCTTGAACTGGCGTATTATCAGGGGCTAAGTCACAGTCAGATTGCCGCTCAAACCGGGATCTCGTTGGGAACAATCAAAACCAGAATTAGGTTAGGCTTGAATAAGTTAAAGTCTATTGTCGCTACTGAAGATAACTGGTAAAGACTCAAGGTTGAGGAATGAAATTCAAGGCAAATCGATCCAATGAATACTGAGAATTACTGCTTTTGCGAACTGGCTCCACTTTATGCCCTCGATCTGCTGAGCGAAGAAGAGCGATCCTGGGTGGAGCAGCAATTAATTGAATGTCCAGAATTGGCACAAGAATTAGCCGAATATCAGACGGCGGTGGCGACAATTCCCTACAGTAGTCCCGCTGTTGAAATGAAAGCAGATTTAAAAGATCGGTTGTTCGATCGCTTGGGGTTGGATAGTCCCGTTACCGTCGAAGAAACAACGCCGCCATCGTTATTTTTTAGCGTGCGATCGCAAGATGTCAACTGGCGTCCCCATTCCAAAGTTGCCGGTGTTTCAATTGCGCGCCTTCATATCGATCCAATTAAGCGCGAAATTGTCGCTTTGCTGCGTGCAGAACCAGGGGTTCGCTATCCTTTCCACATTCACGCTACTGGCGAGGAAATTTACATGCTCCAAGGAGATTTAGTCATAGAAAATGAAGTTTATGGTGCGGGAGATTATATTCGCTCCCTTGGTGGTTCAGCTCATGCACCCCACACCAACGGCGGCTGTATGTTCTTCTTCCGCACTTCGATGGATGATGAATATCCGGAATTGGCAACAGTTGGCTAATTGCTAATTGCAAGAAAAGCTAATTGCTAGTTATATCATGTCCTTTGAATTGCCCATAATAAAATAACCTTACCCCGCCGTTGCGTAGGGACACGGCATCATATGATGTTCGTTGAATTGCCCATAATAAAAAAACATCACTCTGTTGTTGCGTAGGGAACATCATAGATATGAAAATGTTCCCGGCTCCTGATTATGGGTAATCGACCTGGCTAGTATCAGGAAAAATGCTGTATTAGCAATTAGCAATCAGCAATTAGCAATCAGCAATTAGCAATCTCATGCAAACATCCAATTAATTAAATCGCGATACCTTTCTGCTACAACGTTGCGGCGAATTTTCAATGTTTGCGTCAACAGTCCATTTTCGATTGTAAAAGGTTCTTTAATTAGCTCAAAAGCAATAATTTCATCATCCCGACGATACCCAGGGCGATTTCGCACTTCCCGTTTGAGTTCAGCGCGAAATAAGTCGCGAATTTCTTTACTATTGAGGTTAATTTCTCCAGCTTTACCGCTCTTTTCTACCCACTGTTCTAAAGCTTCTAAATTGACTACAATTATAGCCCCTAAAGATTTCCGGTCTTGACCCACTAACATAATTTGGTCAATGTAATGACTCCGCAAACAAGCATCTTCAATTGGTTGAGGTTCGATATTTTCTCCATTGGTTAAAACAATTGTATCTTTGGCGCGACCCGTGAGAACAATTTGATTGTCTGGCGTTAACCAACCAATATCGCCTGTATCAAACCAACCTTCTGAATCGATTGCTTTTTTTGTCGCTTCTGGGTTGAGAAAATATCCCTGCATGACTTGGGAACCCCGCGCCATGACTAAACCTTTTTGACCTGTGGGTAATGGTTGGTGCGTTTCTAAATCGACTATTTTTATTTCAGTATTTGCAATGGGAAAACCCGAAGAACCGCGCAGGTTTCGCCAGTAACGCCGCACTGTTAAAACGGGTGCGGTTTCTGTTAGTCCATATCCGACTAAAATATCTATGCCGATAATTTCAAAGAAGTCTTCTAAATGTTGCGCTAAAGAACCGCCGCCGCAGATTAATTGTTTTAATTTACCCCCCGTTGCTTGCTGAATTTTTTTGTATAGCAGCATTTCTCCGAGGTAATGCAGGGGGGCGAGGATGATGGTTTTTACCCATGCTTGGAAGAGTTGCGATCGCGAAGGCGTAAGATTCTCCAAATCCATTCGTTTCCAAGTCCGAACGGCTTTAATATAACTTTGACTCACGGTTAAAAATGACTGGATAAATTTCTGCATCCGGGGCGATTTTTCGCGGAAAGATTTTTGCATTCCTTCGTAAATCGATTCCCACAAACGCGGTACGCCGACAACGTATTGCGGTGTATAAGTTTGCAAATCTTGTTTCAGATAGCGACGATTTGTATAAATTTGACTGCAACCTTGAGAAAGGGTAAAGTATTCTCCAATTCGTCCAAAACTGTGCCATGTTGGCAGGATGCTCAGCGTGCGATCGCCTACGGAAGGTTGTATAACTGATGTCAGTGCAACGAGTTGATGGATAAAATTTGCATGGGTTAACATTACGCCTTTGGGTTTCCCCGTTGTCCCCGAGGTGTAAATTAAAGTTGCCAAAGTTTGGGGATTTTGATTCGCGGTTTTTAGTGTATAATTTGCTGCGATTTTCATCAATTGTCCGAAATTGATCGCTTTCAATCCTTTGATTATTTCCAGCGTTTCATCTGATAGCAACACTACCCACTGTACGGGCAAATCAAATAATTCTGGCATCAATTTGTTGAGGGTTTTGATATTTTCGACCACCAAACCCGTACTACCGCTGTGTTCCAAAATATACAGCAATTCTTCCCTTTCGGCGGCAGAAGAACGCACAGCATTCGCCGCCCCCGCCAGCATTATCCCTTGATCTGCAATCATCCACCGGGCGCTGTTATCGGCAAATAAAGCGACGCGGGGTGGAAAGGGGGCTTTTGGGTCTAATTCTACGCCTAATGCCTGGATTCCCGCAGCGAATTCCTGGATTTCTGCGTATAGCTGGGCGTAAGTTAGAGATACGCTGGGTTTGGCGTGGGGGTCGAGTAACGCCAGCACATCTGGGAACATTTGGGAAGTGGTTTCCCAAATTGCGGGAAGCGACTGTAAGGCGGAATAGTCGATCAGTCCCGTCATCTCAAAGCGTTCGCGATCGCTAAAATTGTAGTTGCCCATTGTGCGTTCATCCCTGATATGTGTAGGTTGGCGGACATTAGCAGAATTATAGTATTTAACGTCAGTTGCTAGCGATCAACTTCGGCGTTGCTAATTGCTAATTGCTAATTGCTAATAAAGGGTTTTTATTGACATTAGTTATTAGCCATTAGCCATTAGCCCTTGTTTGAGAGATAACTAGCAACTTGGGTTAGTATTTATTGGGATCGCATTTTTTTCGGTGTCGCCAGCGCTAGCAGGAATTCCACCAACGACCAAAGCAGGGGAATAATGGGGCTAATTACCCATTGATAAAGGAAGTCTGCGATCGCTGTCTTGCGGGGACGATTGAGGAAAAATGTTGCGACGATGATCGCTGCGATCGCCAGTATTCCTGTGATATAAAAAAACGGTGCGAAGCTACCAAAAATTCCGCGAATTCCACCTGCTGTAAAAATCCCCGATAAACCTCCAATCCCAAAGGAAGTAAACAGCAACCCGTAGTTACTAGGGTAATTATCAATTGAAAAAAAGCTCAACGTAGCAGCAGGTGCGACGGCTAACCAAGCACCCAAACAAAACCAGAATATGGAAAAAGCTACTAAAAAGTTTACCAACTGACCCTGACTGGTATTTAACATCAAAATCGACGCAATTAGAATCAGTACGTTAATCGCGACGATTGTAAGTTTGGGTTTGATGCGGTCGTTTAACCAACCGAATAAAGGACGCCCAATCCCGTTGAATGCAGCAAATAAAGGCACGGCGAAAGTGAGATTTTCTGGTTGCAGTCCGACGAGTTCTCGACCGACTTGGGCAGTTGTTGCGATCGCAGTCAATCCCACAAACGTTCCCACAATATAGCACAGCCACAATCCATAAAAAGTTTGCGTCTGCACCATCGGCAATTGGGCAGAAGAATCCCTATCTGTATTGTCGGCTATTATCTCTTCTTTTGGATGCCAACCTGGAGGTTTCCAACGAGGAGGCGGCATTCTTAAAACTGTTGAAATAGCCAGAATAATCAAGGTAAATGCAATCCCTAAAATGACAAACGTCGAACGAACGCCAAATGCTTTAATTAGCGCAAATGCCAAAGGTGCTGTTACTAACGGCGAAAGACCAAAACCTACCACCGTCATGCCTACTGCAAAGCCTTTGCGGTCGGGAAACCAACGGGCAGAAATTGCCAAAGGCACCCCATAAGCCATGCCCACGCCGATGCCAGTAATGACACCGTAGCTAAGGATTAAACAAGGCAAATTCGGGGCAATACTTGATAGTAAATAGCCAATTCCGACAATAATTCCACCCGTAGCCGTGAGGATAGTTGGATTGCAGCGATTCATATACAATCCGCTAATCGGCATTATTAAGGTAAACGTCACTCCCAGTACCAAAAAAGGCAATAAAATTGTACCCGGTTTGGTTTGCAGTGCGGCTTCAAAAGGGCCGCTGAAAATACTCCAGGAATAGACAGTTCCCAAACAGAGCAATACAATTAGACCCAAGGGAATAAACAACCACCTGCCGACTTCAGGGCGGAGTCCAAATAGTTTGGCATTGTCGGGGAATTCAAACAATTGAATACCGTTCATTTTGCCCGTTTTCCAATGGATGCACAATTGTTTTATATTCTTACACTCTAGGTTGCATTAGAGCAAGCACCCAACCCCGACGCCAGACGCGCTATAATGCGATCGCTTCATCTCCCCGCGCTTTACCTCATGGAATTTAACGTTATTTTCCAGTTAAACGAAGCACAAAAAAATGATTTGATGGAACTTTATCATAATGCGTTTTGGTCGCATCAAAGAGTACGTGCTGATGTTGATAAAATGTTGGATAATACTAATATGATTGTGGGAATAGAGTCGAACCAGGGCAAATTAATCGGATTCTGCCGCGTTCTCACCGATTTCGTCTATCGAGCCATTCTTTTTGATGTAATTATACATCCAGATTATCGCGGTCAAGGATTAGGCAAACTGCTAATCGATACCGTAGTAGAACATCCAGATTTACAACAAGTAGAACATATCGACCTCTGCTGTTTGCCAGAAATGATTCAGTTTTACAAGCAATGGGATTTCACCACAGAATTAGGTGAATTTCGCTTAATGAGGCGGGTGAAACGGTAATTGGTAATTGGTAATTGGTAATTGGTAATAGTTTTGAATTTTGAGTTTTGAATTGAAGAGGTTAGTGGAGCCGATTCCACCCTTGTGAGTGAGTGTCTTTTAACTCAAAACTCAAAACTTAGAACTCAAAACTCTTACCCATTACCCATTACCTATTACCAGTGTCTAGTGATGTAACTAGGAACTTGAATTAGTTACTATCCAACGCACTTAGTAGTTCGCATTTCCATTGCATCGGAAATAAAACAAGACCCGCCAAATTTATTCAAAATGGCTCTAATATTTGCCACCACTGCATCGAGTTTTTCAGGGGGAAAGAAAGCGACGATATAAACATTATCCAGCATCGTCATTGCTAAATCGTGCTTACCATCGCCTCTAGTACTTTTTCCCGCCACATCCCGAATTACTGTATAACCCGGTACGCCAGCTTGATCTAACCCTTTTAAAATCCTTTCCAATTCGATGTAATTGGCAATAATTTCGATGCGTTTGACTGCGTTCATCAGGTTAACTCCAAAACAGATTGATGCCGTACAAATACAGCGGAATGCCGACGGTGATATTAAAAGGAAACGTTACCGCTAAAGCAGTAGAAACGTATAAACTCGGATTCGCTTCGGGAACCGTTAGCCGCATCGCTGCGGGAACCGCAATATAAGAAGCACTCGCACACAAAACGGAAAATAATAAACTATCTCCTGGCGACATGCCGATGACTTTGGCAATCAGCAAACCAATGGTAGCATTAACTACTGGAATTAGTATGGCAAAGGAAATGAGGAAAGCCCCGGTTTTTTCCAAATCTTTTATTCTTTTGGCTGCTACCAGTCCCATATCTAACAAAAAAAAGGTGAGAACGCCGTAAAACAGATCTTGGGTAAAAGGTGACAATTTGTGCCAACCACTTTCACCCGTGAGGACGCCCATAATCAGACTACCAACTAACAGAAATACCGAACTGTTGAAAAAGGCTTCTTTTAACACATCAGACCAAGCAAACTCTCGCTTATCCCCATCTGTCGCGAACAAATTGACTAAAATTAAACCGACAATAATCGCGGGAGATTCCATTAAGGCTAAAGCTGCTACCATGTAACCATCAAAGTTAATTCCCAGTTGATTGAGGAAAGACCCAGCGGTGATGAAGGTGACGGCACTAATCGAACCGTAAGTCGATGCGATCGCAGCAGCATTATACGGGTCTAGCTTGATCTTTAAAATAAAGAATGTATAGACCGGAACAAATGCCGACATCAACATCGCCGCCAAAATTGTTAGAATCACCTCTTGACTAATGCCGCTTTTTACCAGTTCGACGCCGCCTTTAAACCCAATCGCAAATAGCAGATACAGCGAGAACAATTTAGCGACGGGAGGCGG
>DNGJ01000038.1 GCA_003486305.1 Cyanobacteria bacterium UBA11371 | reverse complement strand
AAAATTTAGTTGATTACTATTACCAGCTGCAACAAGGCTGGGATTGTGTTTTCGGTTCGCGATTCATTAAAGGTGGCAAAGTAATTGACTATCCAGTTCATAAGTTAATCATCAATCGCCTTGCTAACTTGTTTGTTCAAGTATTATTTGGATTAAATTTTAATGATACCACTAATGCCTTTAAAGCCTACCGAAGAGAAGTAATTGAAGGAGTATCACCGCTTTTATCTCACCACTTTAACTTAACAGTAGAAATTCCTCTTAAAGCGATTGTTAGAGGTTATTCTCATACAACAATACCGATTAGTTGGCGCAATCGCAAAACAGGAATTTCTAAGTTAAAAATCAAAGAAATGGGGAGTAGATACTTGTTTATTGTTCTCTATATTTTTCTGGAAAAATGGCTTTCTAGAGGAGATTATGTTCGCAAATATCCTCAGCAACAAGTTCGGAGCAAAATATGATGAATCAACGAGTTTTAATTACAGGGGGAGCAGGTTTTGTAGGCAGTTCATTAGGCATAGGATTAGCACATCGCTATCCTGACTGGAAAATTATAGCTTTAGATAATTTAAAGCGACGGGGTTCAGAGTTAAATTTACCACGATTAAAGCAGGCAGGAATTGAATTTATTCATGGTGATGTCAGAAATATAGAAGACCTCGATCCAGTAGCATTGCAACCAAGTTTAATTTTAGAATGTTCGGCTGAACCATCTGTATTGGCAGGCTACAATTCTCCCGGTTATGTTCTACAAACAAACTTGGTAGGAACCGTAAATTGCCTGGAATTAGCTAGACAAACTCAGGCAGATTTTATCTTTTTGTCTACAAGTAGAGTTTATCCGATCGCCCATTTGAGTAATTTGAAATTTACCGAAACAGAAACTCGTTTTCAACTTTTAGATGATCAATCTTTACCTGGTGTATCGAGTCAGGGAATTTCCGAAGAATTTCCCCTAGATGGAGCTAGATCCCTTTACGGTGCAACCAAATTAGCTGCGGAATTACTGATAGCTGAATACGCTGATGCCTATGGAATGAAAACTTTAATTAATCGCTGTGGCGTGCTGACTGGCCCCTGGCAAATGGGGAAAGTTGATCAAGGCGTATTTGCTTTATGGATGGCATTTCATTATTTTCAGAAGTCGCTAAAATATATCGGCTATGGAGGGACAGGTAAGCAAGTAAGAGACTTTCTACATATTGCAGATTTATTGGACTTGATAGATATCCAAATTGAAAGGTTTGAAGAATTAAAAGGGAAAACTTTTAATGTCGGTGGTGGGGTGCAAAATACACTTTCCCTGTATGAAACAACCCAGCTTTGCCAAAAAATTACCGGGGATCAGATACCTATTACCCCAGTTTACGAAACGCGATCTGGCGATGTGCCGATTTTTATTACAGACTCTCGAAAGATTACAGAAACTACAGGATGGAAACCTAAAAGAAATGCTGAAAATACCTTAACTGACATTTATGAATGGATTCATAAATATAAAGACATAGTTAGTAATATTTTTGGGTAATTTGATGTTTGTAGTTGAGCCAATGATAGCCGGAAAAAAAGTCAAGTAAAATTTTAAATATTACAAACTGCTGAGTCGAGAAGTAGTGAGTATAATGCAAATAATTTCTATTGTTTCCGGTCTTCCTCCTGCTATTGATGGTGTAGGAGATTATGCACTCAATCTTGCTAGGCAACTTCGTAAAGACTTCGCCATAGAAACTCATTTTATTATTGGCAATCCCAAATGGGTTGGAGCAGCCGAAATCGAAGGATTTACTGTCAGCAAGGTGGGCGATCGCTCTGTAGCTAACTTGCTATCCCTGCTGAACGGTAATGGTCAGCCATCTACTATTCTTTTACACTACGTCTGCTACGGCTATGCCTTGCGGGGCTGCCCTTTTTGGTTAATAAATGGCTTACAGCAGTGGCGAAGTGGCAGTAGCAATCGCTCTTTGGTGACTATGTTTCACGAAACTTATGCCTTTGGCCCACCTTGGACGAGTGCTTTTTGGTTATCCCAGGTGCAAAAAAACCTGCTAGCTCGTTTGGCTCGACTGAGCGATCGCTCTCTCACCAGCAAACAAGGCTATGGTAAAATTATCAGGGAATTAAGTCTGGGCAAACATACCCAAATCCCTGCAATACCAGTCTTTTCCACTATTGGAGAGCCAGCACAAGCGCCACCACTTGCAGAGCGTGCCCGACGGCTAGTGGTGTTTGGGGCAGCTCCCACTCGGCGACGAGTTTATCAGAGATCCTTAGCAGCATTGAAGCGTACTTGCCAAGATCTTTTAATTGAAGAAATAGTCGATATCGGGCCAGCCACCGGGTTGGAATTTTCCGAAATTGATCGCGTACCAGTTGTAGTTATGGGGGAGAAACCCGTAGCAGAGATTAGTAAAATTTTATCAACTTCTGTAGCCGGTTTCTTTAACTACGATATAGACTATCTGGCTAAATCCACCATTTTTGCTGCCTACTGCGCCCATCGGCTAATTCCTGTCGGTACATCCTCCAGTGAATTGCAGGAAGATGGGCTGCAAGCAGGTAAACATTATTGCTTAGCAGATCGTCTAACGCAAAGTCTCAGTTTAGCCGCAGGACAAGCGATCGCTGACAATGCCTACGCCTGGTATCATAGCCATAATTTATCGATACAAGCTAAGGTATTTGCGGCACAATTAACCGACTCGATTCCTCCTCTATGAGGGCATCGCGGCGGTAAAAAATACAAAAATCAGCTAACCAAGGAAGTGCTTTTCCAGCGGTACAATAATTTTTTTATTAGGTCAAGGGAAGTAAAAATGCCACAAATCCAGCTGCTCGAACGTACCATCCCAGGTTTGCATCAGTCACTTCTAGAGGATCTCCCTGAAATTAGCTACGATACACCGATACTTGATATTGGCTGTGGTACGGGTGCTTGGCTAGAACGTTTGGCTAACGCAGGGTTTACTAACTTATACGGCATAGATAAAAATACGGAACAAATTGGCACAAAAAAAGCCACTTGCTGGGCATCTGACATAGATTGGGACGATAATCTAGGTTTAGATGACAAAAAATTTGGTTTAATCACGGCAATTGAAATTTTAGAACATTTAGAAAATCCCGGACGCTTTTATCATCATGTATCTAAACATTTAGATGAAAACGGATATCTGTTACTAACTACACCAAATATTCATGCGGTTGACTGTAGGTTCAAATTTCTCCTCACTGAAAGACTTAAATCATTTGACTACAAAGGCGATCCAACTCATATTTATCCTGTCTTGCTAACGTCTTTGTATAGAATTCTGCCACACCATTCGCTGAAAATTGTCAATAAATGGGGTTATCCGGCTAAAGGCTCCCTGGCTACGCGCAAGTTTACACAAATCATATCCGCTTTCCTAAAAGTGCTTTTGCCGGAAGAAAATAACGGCGATACATTGTGCTTGCTCATACAAAAAGCCAATTGTTAGAGGTGTAGCAGATAATTTGAAACTCGGATAAAAGAAGTTTATCTGGTATAATCGTTATCGTGCCTAAAGCGAAAGCGACTGTACCAGATAAAAACCTAGTTATGAAGAAAGTCGCCCTGATTACAAGTTTTGCCCCCAATATTGGGGGTGGAGCGGTAATTATCAATAGCCTGATTCCGGCTCTGAAAGAGAAAGAGATCGACGTAGAGTGGATTTATTTAAATGATAAAGATATAGAAAGAAATGGTTGCGTTTGGATAGGAGAGCCATTAATGGGAGGCTCTTTAGGAAAAGACATAAAAAATAATTTACTGCTGTGGATAGGAATAAAAACAAAAGCAATCAACCAAATTTTAGAGAGAATTGTTGCGGTTAAAGCAGACATTTACTGGATTGAAGCGCATAACGAAGGAGTATTGCTGGCTCGCGAACTAGCTCCCATGACAGATACTCCCATACATTTTACAGTACACGATGATGTCCCTTACGGTGTATTTGCTCGCTCGCGTCGCTATCGATGGCTTTCAGGAATAGCGCAAAAGCGTTTTGCAGAAGCAATGCATTCCGCCTGTGGTGTGGATGTCATCAGCGATGGGATGCGCGATTACTATCAGAAAATATTCGGGATAAATTCAGCTGTCATTCATCGCTATCTGCCTTCTTTACCACAATTCGATTCAGTAACTTTCGATGTTAATAGCTTAACTGTCGGGCATATTGGCACGGTTTACTCTTTGGCTGAATTCCGTTTGTTTTGTCAGGCATTGCAGGAATATGCTAAAGCAAAAGGTCTAAATGCTAAGCTAATTACCATCGGTTTAGCAAGAGAATATATTAGCATAATTAACGAGTTTCCGCAACTGATTCATGATATCCCTCAACTGACGGAAACCGCAGCGATCGCTCAACTTTCTCGCTGCAATTTTGTATATGCAATGTATCCTTTTTCCCGTTCTTCAGCAGTTTTTCGACAAACAAGCTTAGCAACAAAGTTAACCACATATATACAGGCTCAAAGACCTATATTTGCACATACACCCAGCGACAGTACGGTAGCAACAGTTGTCAGCAAGTATCAGCTGGGGGTGATATGCGATCGCTTGACTACATCTGACTTGACTGCAGCTATCGAACAGCTTTGTAAGTATGAGTTAACTCCAAACTGTTTTGAGAATGCTCGTGCTGCTTTGTTTGGATATGATAATGTAACAAAACTAGAAAAGTGCCTGAAGCAAACTGTATAATTTGAGAGGGCAATTGAGTGAAACTGCTAATTGGTTTAATAGCTATTTTACCTATAATTTATCTTTCATTTCGCTACTGGAAAAGCGCGATTAAAACCGTGTTATTACTTGTGGTAATTGAGGG
>DNGJ01000107.1:1310-5915 GCA_003486305.1 Cyanobacteria bacterium UBA11371 | reverse complement strand
ACTTCCATTGGGTGTAAACTTCCACCTAAAGCGAGGACGGTATTGCGGAAGCGAGATCCGGTGGTGGCGATCGCTTCTTCCCGATCTAAACCAGCTTCTTCAAACGCCGCAAACGCATCCGCACTCAATACTTCAGCCCATTTGTAGCTGTAATAACCCGCCGCATAACCGCCTGCGAAGATATGTCCGAAGCTGCATAAAAAGCCATCTTCGGGTAAAGGTGACAAAACCGTGGTAGTTTTGGCGAGGCGACGACGCACATCGCTTGGCTTTTCCTCGCCACCGGGTTGATAGCGGTGGTGCAATTCTAAATCCACCAAGCTAAAGTGCAACTGGCGCAGCATCGCACTACCACTCATATAAGTGCGCGCCGCCAATAGTTTTTGGTAATAATGCTCTGGTAGGGGTTCCCCTGTTTCGTAATGTTTCGCCATTCCCATCAAAGTGGGTCGTTCGTAACACCAGTTTTCCATAAACTGACTCGGCAGTTCTACCGCATCCCACTCAACGTTATTGATGCCCGATGCTTTGGGATAATCTACCTTGGTCAGCATGTGTTGCAAACCGTGTCCGAATTCGTGGAATAAAGTTTCCACTTCGGCAAAGGTCATCAAGCTGGGTTTACCATCGACTGGGGGACTTTGATTGCAGACTAAATACGCTACGGGTAACCTGGTTTGATGCGTCCCCGCTTCGATAATTTTGGCGCGCACGATGCACTCATCCATCCAAGCACCGCCGCGCTTTTCTGCGGGACGACTGTATGGATCTAAATAGAAGTATGCGATCGCATTCCCCGTTTCGTCCGCCACTTGGAAATATCGTACATCCTCGTGCCATACTGGTGCTTGACTATCGGCAGCAGTTATGGTAATACCAAACAACCGCTTGGCTAAACCAAACAAACCATCTAGCACTTGCGGTAAGGGGAAATAAGGGCGCAACTCTTCCCCACTAAAGGCAAATTTTTCTTCCCGCTGTCTTTCCGACCAAAATGCGATATCCCAGTGTTTCAAGTCTCCCGCTTCCTCAGCACCTTTCGATGCCGCAAAAGCTTTGAGTTCTTCTAATTCCTTGTTAGCTGCATCGTAACTAACGCGACGCAGTTCTTCTAGCAGCGCTTCTACTGCATCAACGTTGGGAGCCATTTTACTGGCTAAACTTAATTCGGCATAGCTATTAAAGCCGAGTAGCTGCGCCTGTTTTTGACGCAGTTCTAATATGCGTTCAACCAGGGGATTATTATCTAAATCGCCGCTAGCAGCGCGACTGATATAAGCTTTGTATAGTTTTTCCCGCAAGTCGCGTCTAGTGCTGTGCTGCAAGAAGGGGACGTAACTGGGGAAGTCCAAAGTGATGCGCCAAGGGCCATTTTCTGGAGTGGCGTTTTCTTCTCCTGCGGCGCGGGCAGAAGAAGCAGCTAAACTGAGTAAGCTGGGCGGTAAGCCGTCAACTTCGTCAAAGTTAGTTAAGGTGAGACTAAAAGCTTTAGTAGCGTCTAGCACGTGGTTCGAGAATTTGGTAGAAAGTTCTGCCAGTTCGAGTTTAATCTTGTTGAATTCGTCTCGCTTTTCTCCTTCAAATCCTACACCCGAAAGTTCCGCATCTCGGATCGCCGCTTCTACAATGCGCTGTTGTGCCGATTCTAAACTTTCCCAAGTATCACCAGTTTGCAGTGCCTTAAACGCCTCGTAGATCGGTTTGCTTTGGCTGAGCTTGTTCCAAAATTGTACAACCTCTGGCTGTACCGTTTCGTGGGCAGCGCGCAGTTCGGGGCTATTTTTCACACCCATCAAATGATTTACTACACCCCAACTCCAATTTAAGCGCTCTGTCAATCTATCTAAAGGTTCAACCAAGCCGCTCCAACTTGGTGTTACGCTGGCCTCCAATCTGGCAAGCTCTGAGTCTAGTTCAGCCAGTAGCTGGGTTATTGCAGGTACCACATGCTCAGGCTTAATGGCATCAAACGGGGGCAACCCTTTGCCTCTTAATAACGGGTTATCGGTGACGGTGGTAGTTGCAATCATGGGTGGTTTTTATACCAGTTGAACGTTAATTGTCAGTGAAATCTCCCAGCTTATCCCGTCCGCGTAGGTTGGGGGAGAGGTAGCAACTTCAGGTCGAGACGCAAAAGTCGCCCGGAATTTAAGGCTGAGCTATATCGTAGCCTTACCGGACTCTATGCGGCTACTTCTATCCTAGAAGACTTTAGCCAGAACGGCTGTTACCTCAAAATCCACATGCAACCGGGTCGATGGTAATAAATCATACTGGTACGTGGATTTCGTTGGTAATAATATTTGCCGAGAAGAAATTTGGGTGCGATCGCAGTCAAATAATCAGTTACAAATGTTGTTGGACAAACCGATCAAATGTATCGCGGGAAGGCATCGAAGGCATTGCACCGGGAAGGGTAGTAGCGATCGCACCCGCCGCCGCACCCCATACCACTGCCTGTCGCAAAGACTGCCCTTCGGTTAAACCTGCTACCAAACCCCCATTAAATGCATCCCCAGCAGCAGTTGTATCCACCGCTTCTACGCGAAATGCTGGCACGAAGAAACTCTCATCCGCAGTAGCACAGCAAACACCCAATGCCCCTAATTTGACAATCGCCGTTTTCACCCCCCGCTGACGCAATACCGCAGCAGCTTCCAATGCCGTTTCCGGATTATTAACGGGAAACCCAACTAATTGACTCGCTTCGATTTCATTTGGGGTAATAATATCTACCAGTTTATAAAGTGCTTCAGGGATATCTTTCTGCGCGGGTGCTGGATCTAAAATGACTCTTATTCCTGCTTTTTGCGCGGCTTTTGCAGCTAAAATTACCGCCGATAAAGGGATCTCAAATTGCAATAACAAAGCGGATGCATTGTTAAAAAGATTGCTCAATCTTTCCACATCTTCAGTATTTACACGACCATTGGCACCGGGAACGACGATAATATTATTTTGTCCGCTATCTTCTACGGCGATAATTGCGACGCCGGAATGAGCTTCGGTATCGGTTAAGACATAATCTGTAGATACGCCATAGGTTTGGAGACTGGCGAGAAGGGATTTACCTTCGGCATCTTTTCCCACCCTTCCCACCATATAAGTTGGGATACCCAATTTTGCTACTGCTACCGCCTGGTTTGCACCTTTTCCCCCCGGTGCGGTAAAAAAATCATCACCTAGTAGCGTTTCTCCCGGAATCGGTAACCGGGGTGTTTTTACTACTAAGTCCATATTGATGCTACCGAAAACGATTACTTTATTGGTCATAAGTCATATCATGTTCTTGAGCAAAGGCAAGAGCAAGTGTTTTTGATTGTGTAGGGGCGGGTTTTACGAGAGATATTGGAAGGCAGCGCAAAGGATAAATAAACCCTTCCTTAGCTGACACTACCGATGCCACCGGACATGATATCAGTAGGGGCTATTCAATCTATACTACCCCCAACAAGAATACCCCTTCCAGTCGCGTGGAAGGGGCTAGCAAGGATTTCTCAGGAGCGTACACTAGAAACAGAAGAAATGCTAATAGCTAATAGCTAATGGCTAATAGCGAATGCTAGAGCGGGCAAGTATTACCAAACTCTATTAGCAATCTCTAATATGTTGTTACTTTAAGCCTGATGTTTGTCAGGTTTATTTCACAGATATGTAGATCTTGTGTCAATAGCTTCGGCATCGCACGCGGGGGACGGGTTTATCAATACAATGATTCACAGATCAAAGATAGCTGGTAAAACCCGCCCCTACAAAACTATTAACTGTACGAGTCAAGCGTTGTACCATTAGCCATTAGCTATTAGCGATTAGCTATTAGCAGCCCTAAAAAGATAGCTGGCAACTTGTATCAATTAATTCTTGCTGGGCTTGACTGGCGCAGCCAACATGCGATCGCCAACTCCAGCTTCTAACAATCGAGTTGCACCGATATTGCGGCTGAGTACCGCCAGTCCCGCCAAATGTGCTTGCAAGCCTGCCGTACTGGCACAGCAATCGGTGAGTACAATCGGTTCAATGCCGATATCGAACAGATCCATCGCAATTTTTAACACGCACATATCAGTATCGATACCGAGGACGTAAACTTTTTCTATACCCTGTTTGAGTAGGTAATCAGTTAATTCGTTTGGCAAACCGCAAAGCCCCGACTTAGAAAATACTCGATCTGGTGTAGCAAAAGTTGCCAGTTCTGGAACAATATTTGATTCCGGTTCGCAGTTGCAGCCGTCCCAATTGAGAAAGCGACTGTAAGGGCCATCCGGTACGTTGATAAACCGAGTAAATAATATCGGATCGTACTCGCCAGAGCCGATTAATTTGCCCACCCTTTCCGGGATATGATGGGTAAAGTCGTTGATAAAACCAATTTGTACGTCAACGATGAGTAAGGGAGCGGACATTTGTTAGTTTTCCTCAGTTTTACAAGGCTTTATAGCGTATATCAACTACTCTGGAGCAAAAAACTATCTTAAGTTGAGTTTTACAGTGTAGCGGCACCCGCGCACGGTGCCGCTAGACAAATAAAGCCTTTTAGGCTGTACCTCACAACGATTGAAATCCGATGTAATATCATGTCCGCTAGCAATGGTAGTGTATAATTTT
>DNGJ01000107.1:0-1085 GCA_003486305.1 Cyanobacteria bacterium UBA11371 | reverse complement strand
GGGGCGGGGTTTACCAATCAATTTGTGGAACCAAGAGATATCTCGTTAAACCCGCCCCTGCAAGCAGCGCAAAGCATAAATAAACCCTTCCTTAGCTTACGTTACCGATACAACCGGACATGATGTAATATGGCAAATCTCCCCAGTGAACGCCTTTGCGTTAACCGGGGAGATATGACGTTAGGAATAGAGGTATCTAGCGTCTGGTGGTATAAGAAGAACCTACTTCATCGGGTTCGCGGTAACGTGTGGGTTCTTCATGTTTGCGTCCTGCTAAACCAGCCAAACCAGCTAAACCCAGTAAACCTAGCCAACCCCAATTAAAATCGTTATCATCGTTAACATTCTCAACGTCTTGGCGAGGAGCAGTCGTGTAAGTATCTCTTTGGGTAGTGTTGGTTTGAGCTTCTGCGGGTAAACTTAAAGGTGCAACGGCTAGAGCGGCGGCTACAAGGCTAGCTTTAGCAATTTTGGTCAAGTTCATAATTGTCTTTTCCTTTGTTTTCTTGTTTCTGTTGTTTCTAATTTATCGATTCACAACACAAACTATCCTCAATCTCAGGCGAGAAATAAATGTTTTATTATCTGGGACTAAAGAAATAGAATAATTGCTAGCTAGGTCTATCTTTGTAAATAAAATTAGGTTATTTTAAGATAAGCTAGAGGAATAGATGCTTTTAAAGTTAAAAGGTTGCGCTAACTGTTAAAAATTATAAATTTGTAAATTAAAACACAGATGAACGCAGATGAAGGGGGTAAAATATCCCGATTCATCTGCGGTTTGGAAGCATCGCGCGGGGGGGCGGGTTTATCAACACAATTGGCTTTCGAGCAAAGGTATCTGGTAAAACCCGCCCCTACAACGCGATTAACCAATTGAGTTCGATAGGAAGGGACTTGATATTAGAGCATAATTAAACCGAGTCGCGCACCCAGGGTAACTGCTTCGGTGCGACTGGAAGCATTGAGTTTGCTCAAAATCGAAGCAACGTGGAATTTAACCGTATGTTCGGATATTCCCAGTTGTCGCGCGATGGTTTTATTTCCCATTCCTTCTGCTAACATTCCCAAAACTTCGATTTCGC
>DNGJ01000073.1 GCA_003486305.1 Cyanobacteria bacterium UBA11371 | reverse complement strand
AAGAATTAGATGAGATTGAACGGCAAGCAAACGCAGCACAAAACTTAGTTAGAACGGCACTGTCTCGCCTACCGGAAAATGTTATGCTTAGACAAACGCTTGACTATCTCAATGATGTCAGACAGTTTGTAGATGACTCTAGAAGTGTTATCGCTAGCGATGTTGAGAGTCTTTCCGGTTCTGATGTAACGAATGCAGAGATTCAGCAGCTTGGAGAAGATTTGTCAGCATCGTTGGGAATGACATTAGAAATAAAAATGCAAGTGGAAAGGCTGCTCTCTCGATTGGAGGAATTACTGTGAAACGAGTCCCAACTGAAGCCGAACTATTAGAAATTCTTGAACTGGCTAGAGGTGCAGCACAAAAATCAAGAAAACTGCACCAGATGTTACTAAAAAATTCTGCTCGTCGGCAGAGTTTGCGTCGATATAGATTAGCTACTAAAAAGAAAACAGCAGGCACTGAGAATGTGTCTGCTGAATCATAAATCATTTTTTACAGGAGTGCGATCGCATAACAAAAAGAAGATAGCGATCGCACTCTTAATTGATAGATGGGAAAAAGAAATTACCCTACGGGTATGCTACGCGATATGCCTCCGCAACGCTTGCGCGATCGCACGCTTCCTGACAAAAACGGTTATGCTAGTAGTAAACTAACAAGCAATTTCAGGAAAAGATATCCATGACAGCCAACGACTTAAAAGTAGAGCCAATAGTTGCTTCAAAGCAACAACAATTAGAGTTAGCAAAATTAGAGCATTTCTTGAACGTATTCACAGAAGAAATGCCGATACTTGCAAGCAAAACAGGTGAACAAATTGAATTGCCTGAGCCGGTATTTCGCTTGATAGTTCAAGCTGTGCATCAGTTAGCTAAGGGAAATGGCATAATAATTGAAACTTTTCACCAGCCATTGACAATCTGGGAAGCGGCAGGTTTTCTCAATATCAGATGGCAAGATTTAGAGCAACTTCTCGACAAAGGGGAAATACCCTTTACCCCGGTAGGAAAATTCCGCAGAATTCAGTTTGAAGATGTAATGGCTTACCAGCAGAAACAAGAGCAGTTGCGACAAGAGGCTTTAACTGAAATAATCCGAATTAGTGAAGAATCAGGCTTGTACTCGATGCAGCGCGCTCAAGCTGATAAGCTAGTTAATCAGCCAACTGAATAGCGTCAGCAAAAGGAATTTTCTTCAGTGTTACAATCACCATTAAAAGCTATCTTAGATGCCTGCGTT
Source organism: Cyanobacteria bacterium UBA11371 (assembly GCA_003486305.1). Taxonomy (GTDB): domain Bacteria; phylum Cyanobacteriota; class Cyanobacteriia; order Cyanobacteriales; family Aerosakkonemataceae; genus Microseira. The sequence continues at coordinate 5,253 of DNGJ01000073.1, read as the reverse complement.
ATTTTTCGGGCAACTCTAAGAGATACTTTGCTTCGTGCGGCTGAACAGAGGATTTATGAAGTTTATTGGAGTGACATTATTTTAGAAGAAGCGAGTCGCAATTTAATAGAAAGTGGCACAATGAGTCCAGAGCAAGCACAGCGACTTTTAGCAGCAATGCGTCAAGCTTTCTCCGCTGCGACAGTGAGAGATTTTGAGTTGCTTATCCCTGCTATGACAAATGATGAGAAGGATCGGCACGTTGTGGCAGCTGGGGTAAAAGCTGGAGTACATATAATTGTAACGAGCAACCGCAAAGATTATCCTGCTCAATCTTTAGAACCTTTCCAAATTCAGGTGAAATCGCCAGATGAGTTTTTGATGCTTCTGTTTGATAAGGCTCCAGAGAAGATGGTGCAAATTGTTATCCAACAAGCAGCATCACTGAGGAAACCAGCAAAAACATTGGCAGAGGTTTTAGATGATATTGCCGCTCAAGCACCACAGTTTGCAGCCTTGGTTCACTCTGAGTTAAACTTTTTTGGTGAGTGAGGGAGTGGTAGCGATATGCCTCCGGCACGCTGCGCGATCGCACTCTTAATTGTTAGATGGTAAAAAGCGATCGCATAACAAAAATAAGACAGCGCTCGCTCTCTTAATTGATAGATGGTAAAAAGCGATCGCTATCACCATAGCAACTGATGAACCGATCAAAGGCGATTGAACCCGAAGCGATATTGCCTTGCGGCTAGCTATGCGATCGCACCTTGCTACTTCGTCATGGTGAAGGGGATGTGTTAAACTAAGAACAGGAAAAAATCAAATCAATATTGTTAAGAATGCCTCGAACTTTTACAGCAATCGTTTATTGGGAAGAAGATGTATATGTGGCAGAATGTCCTGAAGTTGGGACGGCAAGCCAGGGAGAAACGATTGAAGAAGCGATCGCTAATCTCAAAGAAGGAACAGAACTCTATTTAGAAGAATTCCCTTTGCCTAAAACTTCTTCTAGTCTGTTAACTGTATTCGAGGTGTTGAATAAGTGCTTAGATTAACACGAATAGGATAGACTTGGAGAAACTTGACGGTGAGTAAAATGGAACCCTGGCAAGAAAGTATTAGCATTGACCCCAAGGTTTGTCACGGGAAACCTTGCATTAAAGGAACGCGCATCATGGTTTCAGTTATCCTTGATAACTTAGCAGAAGGACTGACGCCGGAAGAAATAGTGGCAGAATATCCACCTTTGACTTTAGCAAATGTTTTAGCAGCGATCGCTTATGCTGCTGCACTGGCGAGAGAAGAAGAATTGTTGCCGCTTAGATAAATTGCAATGCTGGTTAAATTAGAGTCTTTCACCAGTCTGAGTTTGAGTAGTCGGGATAAGCAAATTAGAAGAGCGATCGCTACCTCATAAGGTGATAGATTTTAGCACAGATTGAACCAGAAGCGATCGCACTCCCTACTGGGATTTAGCTGCCAGCGCCTTATGTATATCGGAAAAAACTAATCCCAAAAACATTCAAGGTAATTTGAGTTTACCCAGCCTTCTAATCCGTTTACTCTCGGATTTGGCCCTTCGAGTACGCGGACATAAAACCAAATTCCCCGTCGATCAATAAATCGCACAAGGTTTCCATTATCAAGACCAGCTCTCGATCTTCCATTGGGGCTAAAGCGAAGCGCCAGTTGACCAGTTCTAATGTTGCTTACTTCGCAATTAACAATTTCTGCTGCCTGGGCTATGTGAATTTCTTCAGATTTTTCGGTATTTTTAGGATCTACTGTAGTAGCAGCAGAAGAGGTTATTCTCAAACTCAATACAGAAAGTGACATTAAAACGAGTATAGTCACTAAGCTATTCCCGCAAAATAAGGAAATAGGTAAACGCATACATTTGGGCTGAATTCTCATATTAGTATTGCTTCCTTTGGCTTTTTAGTCTATTAACTGAAAAAGTATTTCCAAAAACAACCTGACTGTTTCCAGCCAACTTAAATCATTCCTCATACTGGCTCCTGCTGATTTAATGATTTTCGTTCAAAGTGTGTTTGTCTAAATTTTTATTAGCTCCACATGCTAATAAAACAAAATTTATTCTATTTTTCGATAAGACGTTGAAAATCTTTTACTTTATCTGCAAATTCAGCTAGCTGTGCTAAAGCAACACTTAATTGCCAAGCTTGCAAAATGCACATTCCTAGTGCAATACCAGCAATAAGCAATAACTTAGGCTTTTCACCCTTCTGTCGAGCGCTCCACCCTGAGCGAAAAATCCAACCAACTAATGCAAGGTTTATAATCATTATGAAATTAACAATAGCGATACGGGATACCCCAAAAAGTAGTACTGACAGGGCTATTATAAGAGCCGTAACACCCAAAATTGTATTTGAATCTTTTCTTTTTGTTAGATCTGCTAATATGTCTTGGAGCAAAGCGATCATAATTATCATCCGTTTATTCTGTGTAGTATTATTGGCGTTACCAGTTGATACTGGTAACGCGAGTAAATACAGGTTGTTAACCCGTAAACTTTTTTAAAATTTTTCTATGCTTCTCAACTACCTCAGCACATTCTTTAACCGTCTCCCTTTGCTCTTTTGATAACGGACATTCGAGTTTTAATTTTTGTTTTGGTTTGTCAGCCATAAGTTAGTTTCGTCTCCTAGCTTAGCTATATAAACATTGTTTTACATAATTTAATTTTTGTCCATTCGCAAAAACTCGGAAAAAGTTGAATATTTAACCAGGAAATAACTATGTCGGAAAAAGTAGGAAAATGTCGGTTAAATAGGAAAAAGTAGGAAAATGTTAGATTATAATAGGTAAAATTACCATATCTACCAAATCCATGAACGTGGAACAAGTCTTAAAACTAGCCGACCGCTTAGTTTTTGCAAAGACTGGAAACCATCTGGACGATCTGCAACAGCGTATAGTGCGGGGCGTTTGTCAAGGTCAGAGGTACTCGGAAATAGCGCGGGAATTTGGTTGTACTCCGGGTCACGTTAGGGATGTTGGCTCGCAATTGTGGAAGACAATATCAGATGTATTAGGGGAAAATGTTAGTAAAAATAATTTTCGAGCCACAATGGAGAGGATTCGCGTCTCTAATATCTCAAATTTTGGTAAAGGTTTCATAAAAATTGGTAAAGTTAGCGTCTGTGCAGAGAGTTTTCAATCTCCACAAGTGACATTTACACAACGTGATGAGCAAGCATCTGAAAAAAATAAAGTAACAACAGATACATGGGTTACAGCAAATTGGGATGAATTTATCCAAATTATTGAAAACCCCGCATACCAAAAAGCTAAAGGCTACTATTACAACGGAAAAATGAAGATTGAAACTATGCCAGTTGGGTGCGATCGCGCCAGCCAGCATGGAATAATGACATTTGCTATCAATCTATTCTGCACCCTCAAAAACATTCCTCATCGCGGACTGGTTAACTGTAGCTATCGACGAACGGGCGTGCTGGAAGCTCAGCCAGATACATCTTATTATTTAGGTGAAAAAGTTCAATCGGCACCTACGGGTACTTCTATTGTCGCACTCGCTCAAGCCTCACCGCCTAATTTAGCGATTGAAATTGCGGACACAATTGTATCCGATCATAAAGGTGAGAAACGTTTACTATACGAAGAATTAAAAGTAGATGAATATTGGGTGGTAGACGTACAAAAAGCCGAAATTTTGGCATTTGAAATTTTAGCCGATGGTGGAAGTCGGCGGATTTATCAATCTCAGGCATTACCAGGGTTAGCTATTTCCTTGTTAGAAGAAGCATTAGAACGCAGCAGACAGCCAGATCAGGCACAAGTAGGAACTTGGCTATTAACTCAATTTCAACAAATGTAGGAATGGGTACAACGCGATCGCTATTCATTAAACCTCTGGCAAAAGTCAACCCCCAAATAAATTTCGGGCAGTAGAGACGTTACATGTAAGGTCTCTACTGAAGTCCGTTGAAACGAACCCTTAATAATTTTCAACCCGTTTTAACGGGTTTTAGCTTTTAGCGTGAAATTTATTTCACGGCATTTATGCAAGAAGTATAATAAGACAAGAGCGATCGCATTTAATTTTAACCGAGTAGCGATCGCTTAAAACAATATGTTTAGATAAACAGCGATATCTTAACTCCTACTTAATTTCCTGTTTTTTTGCTTCAGCTTTCGTGCGATCTCGCAACCGCTTTTTATATTTCTTTACAAACCTATCTGCTAAATTACTAAATTTTTTGGCTTTTTCTTCAAGCAGTCTGCCCATTTCGACCAATTCATCCAGTTCTTTGTCATTCGGCAACTGTTTGATGACAAGTTCTCCAAGCGAGCAATAACTGCGATCGCATTTAATTTTAACAGAGTAGCGATCGCACAGTTTATTTTTCAGGTAGGCGATCGCTATGCAGTTCTACTCGATACGAATGCTGCGGCTAAGAATACTCACCACTTCGCCAGGTTTTTTGGTCGGCTGTGGCTTGCTCCATTCGCTGACATGAGCGTAACCCATTCGATAGAAATTGTGAATGGTGCTGGTGACGCCTTCGGGAGAACTGAAGATGGCGACTTTAACGGAGTGTCGCTGAGGTTCCGAGGACGGAGTATTGGGAACAGGCGTTTCGGGATTGGAAGCTTGGGAAGAGTCGGGAATAAAGTCTTCTGTCATGGAGATTTACCTGCTTTTCTACTCGGTATCTGTGTTGAACTTTGTCAACATCCTGAGTTTGACCCATCTGTTGAACTTTGTCAACATTTACGGGGTCATGAGCCTTTGACACAATCAAAAGCATGGGAAAAGCAGGAACAGTGTTAAAGCAAGTGTTAGAAACCTATGGCATCAGCCAAAATAAATTAGCAACGGCGATGGGAATTGGGCGTTCCAGTATTAACCGCTGGGTGAATGAAAACAGAGATCCAAGCGGTGATGCCATTCTAGAGATTAGAAAAGGACTCCAAAAAATCGACCCAGCAGCAGCAGAAGAGTTTATCCGGTTGTATCTAGATGATTCGATAGGAGATGAGGCGCAATTGTAAGGGAGAAGCATTTGTTGCTTTGCTTCTTTTCATCTTCCTCATCTAGATTAATTCGGAGCAATTATAAAAGTTAATTCAAGGCGATCGCGCCGTGTATTTTTCAGGTATGCGATCGCTCTCTAAGCCTCATGTGTCAGAATAGAAAAAAATGTGCGTTCGCCTTTCATCTATGAGTACCCAAATCACTATCACCTTACCAGATGAAGTTTATCATCGAGTTGAACGACTAGC
>DNGJ01000470.1:9940-10511 GCA_003486305.1 Cyanobacteria bacterium UBA11371 | reverse complement strand
GGACACATGGGAAAATTCGCCATGCTGGTGTTGCGCCGGTCATAAGGAATTGCCCGAATAATACTTAAACGAGGCCCGCAATGAGTGCAATTAGTAAAAGGATAGCGATACCAGCGACTAAACGGGTCGAGTGTTTCGGTTTTGCATTGCGGACAAGTAGCAGCATCGGCGGCAATTTTAGTGCGGACTTTACTGCTAATACTTGGCGCGATCGCGAAATCATTTAACTCATCTAAATTGCCTTCATAACCCGTGCGAATAATCGTTTCAATTTTGGCTAAAGGCGGGCATTCTTCCTGCAACCTGCGGACAAATTCATCGATAGATTCATCAGTACCGGAGGCGCGGATTAAAACGCCTTCCCCGTCGTTGCAAACATCTCCTTTTAACCCGCAAGCTTTAGCAAGGCGATACACCGTAGGGCGAAACCCTACGCCTTGAACTGTGCCGCATACCCTGATTTGTTCTTGAGTCATTGCTAATTGCTAATTGCTAATTGCTAATTGCTAATTGATATCAAGTCTGGCTATATCCTAAGCTAAGCGTTTAAGTAGGGGCGGGTTTTACAGAC
>DNGJ01000470.1:7877-9546 GCA_003486305.1 Cyanobacteria bacterium UBA11371 | reverse complement strand
TACATAAACCCGCCCCGGCGTTTAACGGTTTGTAGGGGCGGGTTTTACAGACAATTAATGATGACCACAAATAATCTACATAAACCCGCCCCGGCTATGACCTAATAAGCGTCAGGTGTTAAATCCCATAATAAAACTCGATTATTCCCCGCATCGGCAATAACTGCTGTATTCCCGCAAATTTGGATACCATAAGGCCAACAAAAAGTATCTCGCATCGCTAGTCCAAAATCGCGATTTTCGCCTTTACTTTGAAAATCTCTTTGTCCGGTGATTCCATCTGCATCAGCCCCCTGTAAAGATAAAATTGATAGTGGCTTTTTCCATCCCAATAATCGGGAATTCGCTGTATCGGCAACGAATAACCAATCGCCCCAAGTGCCAAGACCATAAGGCAGACTCAAACTACTAGGAGTCGGACAATAAACCCCTTGATTCATTTCCACCGATTCAAAATTCTTTTGCCCTAAAACAACAGCACAAGGAGTGTTATTTTCTGTGGGAATTCCTTCCCAAATCATCGCGCGGTTATTTCCCGCATCGATGAGGACTAGATTATCTTCCCAAAAGGTGATGCTATGAGGCCATCTCATACTCGAAGCAGTAGGAGAACCGCCGCCATTTTCGTTACGAGAAACCATATCCGGTTGTCCCAAAACCACATCCGCAGGTTGACCGTTTTCTTGCGGTAATTCATTCCAAATCAACACCCGCCGATTGCCCGTATCGGTAACAAACAATCGCCCTTGATGGTACAAAACCCCATAAGGCCAGTGTAAGGTATTCGCATCTGCATCCAAGCTTCCCCGATTCGATTCGTTGTGGGTAAAATCCGCTTGTCCCAACACCAAATCTGCTGGAACATTACTATCTTCCGGCAGACTTTTCCAAATCAAAACGCGGTGATTCCAAGCATCCGCCACCGCCAATCCTTCCCCACAAACGCAAACGCCAGTCGGTACGCTTAACGTTGCTTTTCCTGGCGTTTTTTTAGCATTTTGTCCTTCAGAATTAAAGTTTGGTTGTCCGATAACCCAATCAGCAGGTTGTCCATCTTGTTGAGGTCGATTTCGCCATCCTAATAATCGATGATGTCCCGTATCCGACACCCACAAAGCGCCTGTTTCTGACACCAAACAAGCACCGCGAGCGCCAAATAAAGTAGTAGCAGTAGGTTCAACGGGAATTGCTAATTCACCCTGTGCGGGACTTTTACCTAAAATTACCTCAGCACCTTGAGATAAAAGAGGCAAAGGTTGGGCTTGCTTTGTCACTTCTGAGTTAAGTGGTGTTGGGGTAATAAGCTTAATTCGGGTATCCATTTTTTTAATCGGTTTCGATTGAAATTTTGTCCGATTCTCGCCTAGCTTCAAAGCCTGCCCGGAAATTAATTTCTAAGGGGAGTAGTGAACTGAAAAATCTCATACCCAGTCCTCTTGAGAGGACTTTCGCTATTAGCCAGGGATTTTAATCTCCGGGCGGGTTAATGATACAGGTGCGAACTCTTGTTTTTAATCAACTCTCCTAAAATAATGCTAGCGAATCTATTCCCAAATTGGTTTACCCTGTAAATAACTCGTTATATCATGTCCGGTTGCATCGATACCTGCGCGTCGGGGCGGGTTTAACGAAATATCTCGTGCCCTCCAGGAATTGATTGGTAAAACCC
>DNGJ01000470.1:0-7610 GCA_003486305.1 Cyanobacteria bacterium UBA11371 | reverse complement strand
TCTCGTAAAACCCGCCCCTACAAACGGACATAATATTACTTCTCCACCTGCACAAACACCTTATCTCCATCCACTCGCACGGGATAAGACTCTAGGGGAAGTTCTGGCGCAGTCAAGCATTGACCAGTCTCTAATTTGTACTTAAATCGGTGAAAAGGACAAGTAATGATGCCGTTACTAACCTGACCCATATTTATAGGATAGGCGAGGTGAGTGCAAGCATTGCGGTAACAGGTAATTAAGTCACCTTTACGCCATAAAATCAACCTTTGCCCATCAACGTCTGCTGCTAAAACATCCCATTCTGGAATTTTTTCAACCGTTGTGACTTCGACCCATCTATATTCCATTGTACGCTCAAAGAAACTGGTTAAACTCTGCTCTGCATCCTGGGTTTTATTAACTGCAACTACATGGTTAATTTCCGGACAATAAGCCTTGATTGTCTGTTCTATTCCTTCAGTTAAAGTCAGGCTGGAGGCGACGCAATGGCTGCAATTTCCGATTAACCTGATTTCTACCGTATCCGGTAATTTAACTGCCACTAATTCCACATCCCCGTCATGGCTTTTCAAGCTGGGGCGGACGGCTTCTAATGCTGTCTGAATTCGCTGTTCTAAAGGTGCTTGCGGCGGTTTTACTAATTCGTGATAGCGCAAAATTCCGTAGACAACCTCGTCTTCAACCGCATGGCGCAATGCTTCCAAAGATTCTTGCTTAACGGTGCGAATTAACCGGGTTAGCGCTTCTTTATGTAAATCTTCAATCGCTCTTTTTAATCCCACAACTACACAGCGCTGACCTTCATCCCACTCGGAAATAATCGCCTCAAAGCGACCGATTTCTGCGACTAATTCTTCTAAAGTATATTTTTCTTCAACGGTTGGTTTATCTTTGGCGATGGTCATAAGAAATTGCTAATGGCTAATGGCTAATGGCTAATATCATGTCCGGTCGATTACCCACGATCGGCAGCCGGGACACGGCACGATCAAAACTATCTGTTTGTCCGAAATATATATGATGCCGTTTCCCTACGCAACGACAGAGTGATGTTTTTTTATTATGGGCAATTCAACGGACATAATATAATATCGTTTTCCCATGAATGTGAAACACACTTGGGTTGGGGCGGGTTTAGTTCAATTGTTTGTTTTTATCAAAAGTAACTGGTAAAACCCGCCCCTACAATTCCCACATGTTGATGTGTAGCACTATCGAGGGAAATTGGTATAAATAGGGATGAGAAATTATTATATTCCTCATCCCTATTTTTTACTTCATTTTGACATCTTTAAGTAGAAATGGCATGATTGCGCCTGTTGCTAAACTGGAGACGATTACTGGAAACCAGAAAGGAACTTCAGTTTGTGCTAAGGATACCAATAACAGCGAACCAATCCCCGCACCAATCGCAGTTTGCCGATAAAAATATCCGGGGTTTCGTAGCAGCTTTCCTTTGAGAAGTAACTTTGTAGAAAACCAGCCGACTTCTAACATGATTCCTCCTAATTGGTAATTGGTAATGGGTAATTGGTAATTGGGGAAGTTTTATCCTATGAATCTGAGGATAACTAGGCCGATTAATACGGCGGGAATTACGCCTGCTGGGCCAAATAATCCGCCAATCATAGCAGCCAACTGATTGCCTAAATCTTTCCCTGCCACCAACACTCCGCCGATTGCACCGCCGATTACCGATAAAGCGGCTGCTAACACTAACCACACTAATCCCGTCACCAGATTTATATCACCAGCCGCCAAGCTGGTGAGAAAGTCTTTCAATGTCGGGCTTGTCAAAATTTCATCCATTGTGTGTTCTCCTCTCAATTGCTAATTGCTAATTGCTAATTGCTAATTGCTAATTGCTAATTGCTAATTGGGAATTTATTTTCATTAGCTATTAGCCATTAGCCATTAGCCATTTCCTGCAATGCTTGGGCTACGGTTTGCGCTTGTTCTATCTGTCCGTATTGGGTGAATATTTCCAACGCTTCTTGATAGTAATTACTTGCTTGGGCGAGATTTTTGGGATTTCCCGCTTCTGGTGTTTCCCAGTCGTCGGGTAAGTTAGATAGGGCGTTGGCTTTGTTAGAAATTGTGTTGGCGTATTCTAAGGGCGTGTCTTGACTTGTCCTCACTTTTAACGCTTCGTCGTATGCCGCGATCGCTCGCATATTATTCTCTACCGGATGAGAACTCGGCAAGTATTGCAAAGCGTTGCCCAAATTATTCTGCAACATCGCATATTCGCTAGGATGATCGATCGGGTTAATGTGCTTTAGCGCCTCCTCAAACGATTGCACAGCTAACCCCTGACGCAATTCTTCCCCCGCCGCTGTTAACGGCATCGAAAGGTATGCGATCGCAATATTATTGTGCAAAATCGCAAATTCCTGGGGATACGCCGCTGCGGTAAACACCCGCAACGCCCGCTGATACGCAGAAATCGCATCCGCCACCTTCGCCAAATTAAACGGCACCAGCGATTGCAACACCAATCCCAAATTCATCTGCGCTTCCGCCACTTCCTCCGGCGAGGCGAATTCTTGCAACACCGGCATCGCTGCTTCATACCCCGCCTTCGCTTGCAATAGCAAATCTGCCCCTGGAGCCAAGATTGTGCGTAACGCCGTCGCCATTCCCGCCGTCGCCCTCGCTTTCAGTAGGGGATACTCGTCATTGCACAAAGCGATCGCAAGGGTTAACAAAGTCACCGCATCTTGCAACTCCTTAGCACTTTTGGGCTTTTTCTGAAAACCCAGCGCCATCTCGATCAGCATTTCGATTTTTTCTTGAGTTGTTGCTGATTCTGATTCGATCGCTGCGATCGCTGCCTTCACCGCCGCATCGGTGATGCTAGGTGTCACCACCACCCTCCTTTAACTAGCTAATGATTAACCGCCCACTTCCCGCCTTTAATAATTCAGTACTATAAAGCACCATTATTCTAAAAATCTAGACTTCATTTTCAAATGTTTACAATCCGATCCATTTTTTTAAAACCCTTTTATTTTTCTCAAAAAATGCCAGCTTTCCTCAAGCACTGAATGCCTGATATAGATTATATTGAAATTTTTTATCAACTAGATTTAAACAAAGAATTAGTTGTTTAAATCTAGCTAAGTATAGATACTTATCGATCGCTAAAACCTTTACTTACAAGGCTTTCAAGCCTAAAATAGACGTGGTAATTCGACATCGTAGCACTAAGCTGACCTATATAAATCCCCAGTTTTAAACTAAAAAATTGTTGTTAAAACTACTTTTTTAGGCTTTCTTTATATTTGGTGATTCAGCAAATTATAAAATTTTATTAAACCCAATAGTCTTAAATCGAAAATTGCCAGATATTGAGAAATAAGAGTGTAGAAGCGAGTGGCGATTCCCTGCGGGGGGCAGAGAAATCGTCACCGTGATTTGGCATTGGAAACAATAGAAAAAATTTAGCTTATGGTAAACGTACTGTGGCTGCAAGGTGCTGCCTGTTCGGGTAACACCATGTCATTTCTCAACGCCGAAGAACCCACCGTCTGCGACTTAATTGCAGATTTTGGTATCAACGTGCTTTGGCATCCATCCTTGGGATTGGAATTAGGCGCAAACTTGCAAAAGCTCTTGTGGGATTGCATAAACGGCAAAATTCCCCTGGATATTCTAGTTTTTGAAGGCAGCGTCGTCCAAGCGCCCAACGGCACCGGAACTTGGAACCGTTTCGCCGATCGTCCGATGAAAGACTGGTTAACCGACCTTTCCCAAGTTGCTAGTTTCGTCGTTGCGGTGGGAGACTGCGCCACTTGGGGCGGAATTCCCGCAATGGAACCCAACCCCAGCGACTCGACAGGATTGCAATTTCTCAAACGCAAAGAAGGGGGATTTTTAGGCACAGAATACCGTTCAAAAGCTGGATTACCTGTCATTAATATCCCCGGATGTCCGGCGCATCCAGACTGGATAACTCAGATATTAGTTGCCATAGCAACCGGAAGAATTAGCGACATTGCCCTCGACGAATTAAATCGACCCCAAACCTTTTTCAAGAGTTTCACCCAAACAGGATGTACCCGCAACGTACACTTTGCTTACAAAGCATCCACCGCCGAATTTGGACAGAGGAAAGGTTGCCTATTTTACGACTTGGGTTGTCGCGGGCCGATGACCCATTCATCCTGCAACCGGATATTGTGGAACCGAGTTTCTTCCAAAACCCGCGCCGGGATGCCATGCTTAGGTTGCACCGAACCAGAATTCCCCTTCCACGACCTCAAACCGGGAACCGTTTTTAAGACCCAAACCGTCTTAGGAGTGCCCAAAGAATTGCCAGTAGGCATGAACAAAAAAGACTACGCCCTCCTCACCATCGTGGCAAAAGATGCAACGCCAAAATGGGCAGAAGAGGATATTTTCACAGTGTAGCTAATGGCTAATCGCTAATTGCTAATGGCTTGAACAATTAGCAATTAGCCATTAACTATCAACTATCAACTATCAACTATCAACTATCAACTATGCCAGTACAAACATTAGACATTTCCCCAGTTGGGAGAGTAGAAGGCGATTTAGATGTCCGGGTGGAAATCGAAGATGGATACGTCACTAACGCTTGGACGCACGCCGAACTGTTCCGAGGATTTGAAATTATCTTACGCGGAAAAGACCCCCAAGCCGGATTAATTGTCACCCCTCGCGCTTGCGGAATTTGCGGCGGTTCTCACTTAACTTGTGCATCCTGGGCATTAGATACAGCCTGGGGTACCGAAGTTCCCCGCAACGCAATTTTAGCCAGAAACTTAGGTCAATTAGCCGAAACGATTCAAAGCATTCCCCGCTATTTTTACGGGTTATTTGCGATTGACTTGACCCATAAAAAATACCAGCACAGTCCATTTTACGACGAAGCCGTCAAACGCTTCGCTGCCTTCACCGGAAAATCTTACGAATTAGGCGTGACAATTTCCGCCAAACCAGTCGAAATTTACGCATTATTAGGCGGTCAATGGCCTCATTCAAGTTACATGGTTCCCGGCGGCGTCATGTGCGCCCCGACGTTAACAGATATTACCCGCGCCTGGTCGATTTTGGAATATTTCAAAACCAATTGGTTAGAACCAGTTTGGCTGGGATGTTCCTTAGAACGCTACGAAGAAATCAAAACCTATGACGACTTCATGGCGTGGATTGACGAAAATCCCAATCATGCCAATTCCGACTTAGGTTTCTATTGGCGCATGGGGTTAGATATCGGTTTAGATAAATACGGCGCAGGCGTGGGTAAATACGTAACTTGGGGATATTTACCCCACGAAGATCGATATCAAAAACCGACCATTGAAAGTCGTAATTCTGCCGTAATTATGAAGAGTGGCGTCTACGACAGTTTCACCGACACTCACCGATTAATGGATCATACCTTTGCCCGCGAAAATACCGCCCACGCTTGGTATGAAGAAGGCAATGCAGACGTTCATCCCTTCGATCGGACAACTAAACCAATTCAGAAAAATACCAAAGATTTCGAGGGTGCTTATTCTTGGTCAAGTGCGGTGCGTCACCAAGATTTAGGCAGATTAGAAGCAGGTGCGTTGGCGCGTCAATTAGTTGCCGGTGGAAAACATGGGGAATCTTGGCAACATTATGATGGGTTTATTCTCGATGCTTTCAAACAAATGGGTGGGGCAAATATTCACCTGAGACAATTAGCACGAGTTCACGAAATTGTCAAGTTATATCGAGAAGCAGAACGCTGCTTGCGCGAATTTAAACTCAACGATCCTTGGTATATTAAACCAACAGAAAAAGATGGTCGGGGATGGGGTGCAACTGAAGCGGCGCGGGGTTCTTTGTGTCATTGGGTGGAGATTGAAGGCGGCAAAATTAAGAATTACCAAATGATTGCCCCCACAACTTGGAACGTCGGCCCCCGCGACGGCGAAGGTGCAAAAGGGCCAATTGAAGAAGCATTAATTGGGACGCCAATTCAAGATGCAACCGATCCGGTGGAAGTTGGACATGTCGCGCGATCTTTTGATTCTTGTTTGGTGTGTACCGTTCACGCTCATGATGCAAAAACTGGGGAGGAATTAGCGCGTTTTCGGACTGCGTAGTAAATAGCTAATTGCTAATGGCTAATGGCTAATTGTGGTTCGGTTAGCCATTAGTTGTATTTTTGCTCGATCTACGCGGTTCGGGCTAGACCTAGCAAGCGACGTGGTTGGGATTTTGCCATAAGCAAATCGGGTAAAACACTCCTTTGGGTGGTATAATTCCCAATAATTGATCTGTTAGATTACCAGTAATTCAGTTATTACTTTCTTCGTTACTCATATTGCGACGGTCAATTAAGTACCTGATAATTGCGACGCCCGTGTGAAACCATAACTCGGCATCGATTCTATCTACACGAGAGCTAACTGATGCACCATGTCTTACACCAGGTTCAGAACTTGCGGAGCCGTAAAATTTCTCTATCATTTTATCTATCATTGATAGGAGCATAGAAGAGTAAAATTTATGGCTTCGCATCTCCTTTATTCCATCACCTAAAGTTTTTGCTTTTGGAAACATAGTTTTAGCTACGCTCTCAACCGCGCTCACAATTTCCTTAATTGAATTTTCTGGATCGAGAGGATGTTCATAAAGGTAGCGATATGCTTTTTTATAATGATTTCGAGCTGGTTCAAAATCATCTTTCAAATCTGATTCAGCTTTCTCAAGATTCTTTATGAGAACTTCAGGTACAGGACGCCCTAGCTGGCTTTCTTTATCAAGACGCCAACCAACCTGATTCTCAGCAAAGAGTTGATTTATACTCTGGCGATATGCTTCAAACCCAAAACGAGCAATCCATTCATCTTCAAATTCATTGCTTTGTTCTGCTTCTTTCACCTCACGCCCTGCAAGCTCAACAAAATCGTAGAATTGATACCACGGGCATTGTCGAAGATGAGAGGTTAGCTCTTCCCAGCAGTATGATGAATCATCATAGGTTCCCTTTGTGTCCTCACGTATTAGTACACAGAAGTTTTCGTGCAAAGACTTGATCCCAAGAGGGCGACGATCAGAATTCCTGTACCGGAAGTCATCATCCACGAAGGTGAGATGATTTAAGACCTTTTTGATGTAATATATACGCAGCCACTCAGGCGCATCCTCAAGAATTGGGTCTTTCGGTTGGTTGGGATCGTAACCCTGTCGGCGTGAAAATGTCATAGCTTCCTACACGGCATGGTTTTTTACAAAGATAACAAAATAGCTAGTAGAATGCGTTATACCATTTCACAAATGATGCTAGCTAGTTCTTGGAGTCAATCGGATGAAATGCGATCGCATTTCCATCACAATCTCAAGTTGAGACAAAAGCTCTGGGAGCAGGTGCGCCTCTGAGCATTCCTTCTGTACTGAGATCTTCATCTATCTCTTCCCAATGAATGCCATAACCTCCACCACAGAGAACCCACTTGGCTCGTTGTTCTGTAGCGTTAAGTAATCTTGGATACCAAGTTAACGGAACAGTAATAGTTCGTCCATCCATCAGATCTGTAGTACGGGGAAGACTTTTCTGTACAGCAGAGTATCGATCGGATGCGAATGTTAAACTTGACACAGAAACA
>DNGJ01000236.1:17114-26867 GCA_003486305.1 Cyanobacteria bacterium UBA11371 | reverse complement strand
TCATTCGTCCCACCGCCCGTTTTACCTATCCCTGGAAAGTCGAAATCGGCGATTACAGTTGGATTGGCGATGACGTGGTTTTTTATAGCCTCGATCAAATTCAGATTGGCAAACACTGCGTTATTTCCCAAAAATCCTACCTCTGTACCGGCAGTCACGACGCCTCTGACCGCGCTTTTGGTTTGAAAGTCGCTCCCATTGCCATCGGTAACGGCGCTTGGGTAGCAACCGATTGTTTTATTGCTCCAGGGGTGCAAATCGGCGCTAATACCGTTGTAGGAGCGCGCAGCAGCGTTTTCCGCAGTTTACCCCCAGGACAGGTTTGCTGGGGGACTCCCTGCCGTCCTCAGTCGCCAAGAAAAATGAAAACTCAAATTTGAGCGGTTTTTGCGTCAATTTCGGCAAAAACTGTTAACTTTCATCGCACAAACCAACAAATCGACCATGCCACAACTTACCAGTTTCTGTTAACCCTTGGCAGCGAACTGTAATTTTCACTCCGCCCGGATTCATCTGATGACGACGGGTAATTTCTGCCATATATGCTTGGGAAAATCCGGTTCCCACTGACCCAATTGGGACTAATTTACCGTTAATCTCTTGCGCTACTGCGATCGCACCAAAGGGTCTGCCTTCGGCTTTAGTATAAGATAAACCTACAATAAACAAGTCTAATTCTAAGGCATATTTTGTCCTGACAATGGTCTGCTTGCGGATATCCTTACCACCGATATAACTACAATTGTGTAACAGCCAAATTTCCCCTTCTCTGCCTTCAGATTGCTGTTTTGTCGCTAATGCTAGTTTTTCCTCTCTAGTCCTTGCAGTCGGCAAAACCTCAAATAAATTATGGGGTAAATATTGACCAATCTGTTCCCCAGCTTCTATCCTTTCGGCTTCTGTTGCAGTTGTCAAATCGCGCCCTGAGTAATATAAAGCTTTGAAAATTGCATAAACTGTCACAACCGAAGTATTTTCTACTCCCGCAGTTGCATTCGCAGTCGCTGCTTGGGGTGCTGTACGATGTTCGCTACCTGTGACGGAACGATAATAGACTTCGCCATCTAAAACAAACGTTCCTATTTGATTTGCTGCTTCGAGTAACGCCTGGTTAATTTCTGTCGTCGGTTTTGACTTCGGTTTTGTTGAACGCGATTGATAGTAAATTGTCTCTTTCGTAGCAATGATAACTCTTCTACTACCATCACGTTTTGGCTGTCCCCAATAGTCAGGTGAATCAATATAATAAGAACGATCCATTGATGCATCTACTGGCTGCATTGTCACAATGCTTCCTGGCTGCAAATGGGGTGGTAAATCAGCAACAAGAGTTGGTGCTTTCAGGTTTGTTGCAGATGCTATCAAAGAAGCAGTTGAAGTTGTTGGGGAAACGCTTTTTACTGACGATTGTTTGACTGGTTTTGTTAGCGTTTTTTCCCCTGTTTCTAATTCAAATGCCTTCTGCCAAAACCCTAGCGCTATTTCAGGATATCCTTCAGATTCAGCACATATCGCCAAGCTGACAACTTTGCTAACGCCAATCCCACGACCATAATTTTCCAGATATTCAACGGCTCCTGCAATCCCCATCAAATGCTAAGAGGATTTCACAATGCGGTTATTCCATCTTTCCCGAATTTCTGAAGGAATCCGCTGAGCAGCTTTTCGTTTTGAGTCAATATATTCATTGATATTCATTGGACTTCTCCAAAAAATAAACTATCGTATAGCGCGTGTTCAGAGATCCGGGGGGGTGAAGCATTTGGAGATGAAATCTAGGGTTTTAAATATAAATTGTCGCCCAAATGCTTCACCCCTACATAGATCAAAGAGCTTGAGATTATTTTTTGGAGATGTCTAGCTCTAGTCCCTAGCCCCGATGTTTTTGTTGAGCCAAAAAGCGTGCAGCGATCGCACCCCCAATAAAACCAAACAAGTGTCCCTGCCAAGATACCCCCGGCAGCGTGGGCAAAATCCCCCAGATCATGCTGCCGTAAGAAAAGCCGACGAATAAAGATACGAACAGCGAGACGGCGCTGCGTTCAAAATAACCGCGAAACAGTAGAAAACCTAGATAACCGAAAATAACACCGCTGGCACCGATATGGATCGAATCTGGTGCGCCAGTTAGCCAGACACCTGCACCGCTGACGAGCATGGTTATACCGCTGACGATAAAAAAATCGCTGGTTTCGCGCAGCATAATTAACCAGCCAAGGGTGAGGAAAGGGATAGTATTGGCGGCTAGGTGAACAAAGTTGCCGTGCAGAAAAGGAGCGAATAGAATCCCGCGCAGTCCGATCTCGTTGTGGGGGATAATGCCATAAATATCGAGCGCTCCTCCAAGGGAAGTATCGACAATTTCCACCAACCACATCAAGGCGATAATGCCACCTAAGATCGTGACGTGGGTTTTCAATTCGCGGGCGATCGCAGATCCATCCTCGCTGCTCATGTTTGTGCCTCTGGGTGAGTGATTTCGATCTGCTTCCAAGTTAGCAAGGAAACCCAGCAAGTATTTGAAAAAGACGGGTCGAATGCGAGACGCGGCAACGGGGAGAATTCTTGAAACGCATTCCCGCCGTCGCCGCGTCCTCTTTGGTTAGATGCGATCGCCCAAATTATGCGGTGATACTTACCGGGTAACCAAATTAGCTTTGTGGCGTTTGCGCTTTAGCACCGAAACCGTCCCTAAAACCCCGAAGGCGAATATCGCCACCGCCGAACTTGGTTCGGGAACTCTTTCTGATGGTTTGGACGTTAGCACAGAATATGCTAAATTTCCCACTAATCTATTACCGGCATCAGTCAGATGGTTGGGATCCCAGAATAAATACTCGTCCGGGTTAGGACAAATCGGCGTCGGCTTTAAAATATCTGGCACACAAGCGTCAGTAACGTTTGTCAAATTGAATTGGGCGGGATTAGCCCTGACTTGATCCGCTAGAGTATTGACATCCAGCGGAATCAGGTTAACCCCAAAACCCAAATTCTGGCTCAAAAGATCGAGAATTTGAGACAAACCCGCGTTATGCGCTTCGGTCAAAGCGTCTAGAGGTTGGGAAAACGGCATCCCTCTCGTCAGGGGAACTTGACCCAGATCTGGTAAATTCACCACCATGATATTTTTAGCCCCGACTGCGGCAAGATTTGTCACCGCTGTCGATATATTCTTCAGTGGTGTATCTGGCTTGTCAAAAGGCAGAAAACCACTCCCGGTAGGTAAGTAATCGTTGCCGCCAGCCCATACAATATAAAGCGCGTTCGGGTCAGCAGTACTCTGTGGAAACTGCGATGTAAATTGCCCTATTTGCTGCTGCAATCCCGGTAAAGTGGGAAATATCGTGTTAGCGGTTCCCGTGGTCGCACCGCCATAGGCAAAATTGATACCTTGGCTGGGGTTGCCGCCGGTTTGTAAACTGGTGACTGAAGTAGGGTATAATCCCAAATCCTTCGAGAGATAGTCCACCCAGTTTAGACCATTGGAAAAACGTCCGTTAAAGTAAGGTGGACTTGGGGGAATGATGGGAAATGCCGGATTTTGACTATTAACTTGTTTGCTGGCATTGTAGACGTTACCCGGATCGGAGAGACTATCTCCAAAGACGTAGATGCCGCTGAAGGTGGCTGCAAAAGTTTTAGCCGGAAATAGAACTGATAAGACAAAAAATCCTGTGGCGAGTACTCGCCTTCGTATGCTAGCCATTAAGTTGCTCCTGAGCGGTAGATGCAATTTAATAGAAATCATTGTCGCGCGTTTAATCTGCCTTCAGTGAAAATACGCAAACAATTCACAAAAAATTTACTGAAATTTTATAATTCTCGATAAAACTACTAATCTCTAGTTAATAGTTATTTAACCAGGGGTTGCCCTCTCCCCCTTGCCTCTCGACCGCAAGCAGGCCGAGGGGTATAATTATTCCCCCCTTCCCTGGTAGGGAAGGGGGGTAGGGGGGGTTAGGTTTCCCCAGCACTATCAGGTAAGATTGGCAATAGCTACTTTTGCGATCGCTTCTGCTGGTTCAAACCCAAAGACGCGGGAGTAGAAGTAAAACTCGCCATCGAGACAGCGCTTGATATTCTCGGCGCGGCGGAAACCGTGTTGTTCGCCCTCGAAGGGGACATAGGCGACGGGCAAACCTTTCTTCTTGAGTACTTCTACCATCATTTCCGCTTGATTGGGGGGAACGACTTTATCTTCTAACCCTTGGAAGAAAATTACCGGACAGGAGAGGCGTTCGGTATAATGAACGGGCGATCGCTCGATGTAAATATCTCGCCGTTCTGGATAAGGGCCGATTAACCGATCGAGATACCGGGATTCAAACTTGTGGGTATCTTTTGCCAAAGCTTCTAAGTCGCTGACGCCGTAATAACTCGCACCTGCTTTAAACGTATCGCGGAAAGTGAGGGCGCACAGGGTAGTATAACCACCGGCGCTACCGCCTGCGATCGCCATCCGGTTCCCATCTACCAAACCTTTTGCTGCCAGATACTTAGCACCGTTGGCGCAGTCGTCTACATCGACAATCCCCCAAGTACCATCCAAGCGCTGCCGATATTCTCGCCCGTAGCCGGTACTGCCACCATAATTTACATCCAAAACCGCAAAGCCGCGACTCGTCCAATATTGAATCTTCAAGTTAAAACTACTCGAAGTCGCCGCCGTTGGGCCACCGTGACTTCTCACCAGCAACGGCGGTTTTTCTCGCTCTGGTGCGGTGTAGTCGCGATTTTTGGGTGGATAGAAAAAACCATGTGCCGTCAGATTATTTTCGGTGGGAAATTCAATCGGTTGCGGCACGGAAAGATAACCGCTATCAATTGCTACAACAGTTGCGCGGCGCAGCACCTGCATTTCGGTCGTTGCTAAATCCATCAAAACTACAGAAGTTGGTTCTGTAGGCGATCCAGCAGAAAATACTAATCTACCTCCAGCTGCGTGGGGGGAAGAAATATCTGTGTATGGAGTATCGATTTGTACTAATTTGCCGGTGGAAGTGTCGAGGCGGGCGAGATGCCAAATGCCGTTTTGGGTGTAGGTGCAAATGATGGAATTTTCCGACTCAAATGTATAGGTGGACATGCCGAAAACCCATTGGGGTTGACCAAATTCAGCTGGCATATTGCACAGAGGTTCGATCTCCCCCGTCAATAAGGGGGGTGAACAGCGGTAGAGGTTCCACCAGTTGGTGCGATCGCTGACAAAATACAGTACCCCATTGGGCGACCATTCTGGTTGAAATATAGATTCGCTATCCCCACCAGCAACAAGTTCTGGTTTAGCTAACGAACCATCTTCGTTAACATTAGCTACCCACAATTGAGTACCATCCCAAGGCATATTCGGATGGTTCCAGCACAGCCATGCCAGTTTACAACCATCCGGCGAAAGGCGGGGCGATGAGTAAAAATCACTACCTTCAACTAACACTTGGATATCTGCACTATTTTTGAGATTGATGCTGACGAGAGTGTTAATTGGTTCGTGAGAGTCACCGCTATGGTGTTCTCTGACACAAATTAGCCGTTCTCGCTGCTTGTCAATAATGCTATCGGCATAGCGCAAATTTCCTTCCCAAGGGGGTGTAATCGCCTCTGGTTCTGTATTAAGAGATTGTTTGTAAAGGCGTTGATCGGCAAAGTTAGAAAAATAAATTATGCCATCTGCAATGACAAAACTACCACCACCATACTCGTGGACGCGGGTACGCACGTTGAACCCAGAAGGCGTGACATCAGATATTTTTCCATCAGGGGTACGTCGCACAATGACGTTGCGTCCACCTTCAGTCGGTCGCATTTCCACCCAGTAAATATGCTCGTTATCGATGACGGCTGCACCCAATCCAATTGTTTCCGAGACTATTAAATCCGAGGTAATCGGTGATTTCCAAGCACCATAGGGTGCCACTTGGGTTTGTGTCATATATTTGATCGCCCTTGTGTTGAAAATTGAGTTAAAGTTTGATGCATTGGTGGAATACTCCTTTCCTCTGTTGTCCCATTGTGAATCGAATCTTGCCCCGCCGTAAAGCAACTAGGACTTTTGTTTTACCATTATCTTCTAGGTGGCGATGGCGGGAAAAACCCTTTATAGTGATAGATTTCTGTTTCTAAAATAACAATTTGTAACATCGATTTTTAGATTTTCAAGGGTTATACTATGAAGGAAGATACAGTTTTTCAAACAAAGATAACGCTGTAGGTAGTCGGTTTGACGGCTGCACGCGATCGCTGTGGGAGGAGATAAATTTTATGGCACTAGAACAAGTCAGAGTTTTTTACGAAGTTTTGGCATCGGAGCGAAAACTTTACGAACAATACTTTAATCAGTGCGGTCGCCAAGGTTTCTTCGGGTATAGGCATTGGAACAAAACTAAAATTGTCAGTTTTGCGGCGGATCTCGGCTATAGTTTCACTGAGAATGAGCTAGAGCAAGTCTGGTTTGAAAGCGCTCCAAGCAATTCTCAAACATCCGTGACTTCCTTAGAATACGAGCCGGTTTCTCAGCGAAGTTACCCAATTGCGACACAAGGCTCTCGTCATAGCACCGCGAATGCGATCAGATGAATGTCGCCTTGGAGACGAGTATCATCCCCTGAAAAATATTTGACAAAAATAAATAATGTTGGGGATGAAAGCCCAGAAGATTTGCCAAGCTCGATTCATGAGATTGACTCAAAAACCATTTGGGGAATGAGCATCTTCTGAGTTTCTGCATCAAATAGCTGACCAATTCCTAAAAAGCGTTCCTCTCCCCCATAAACCCGCAATAAAATTTTGGATTGGGGCGGGTTTTTTGGCAATTCGTCATTCCAGGAAAGACGCTGTCCGTTACACCAGGCTTTTGCATCTTTTGCAGATAGGGTCAGGGCGGGTAAATGCGTCAATGCTTCTGCTGGAGGAATGGGGTGAAAAGTGGCTTGTTGGATTTGGGCTTCCAATTGTTCAAATGTCAGACTATCGGATAGATTGAAACCACTGCTCTTAGTGCGGGTGAGGGCGGCGAGGGTTCCCCCAGTTTGCAGGACTACGCCGAGATCGCGAGCGATCGCTCGAATATAAGTACCGCTACCGCAAGCGATCGCTACATCCAATTCGGGAAATTCTCCGGGACGCCAATCCAATATTTCTATGCGATAAATTTCCACAGTCCGGGATGGAACCTCAACTGTTTCCCCCGCCCTTGCTAAATCGTACAAGCGTTTACCCTGTACTTGAATCGCACTGTAAATCGGCGGTACTTGCTGAATAATTCCTTCAAATTGTCCAAGTGCTGCTTTTACTCGCTCTAAACTCAACCCCGTCACCGATCTAGAAGTAATAATTTCTCCTTCTAAATCATCCGTTGTAGTTGTTATTCCCAATCTAATTGTGGCGCGATAAGCTTTATCCGTTCTGAGATACTGCAATAATCGCGTCGCCTTTCCCACAGCAATCGGTAAAACACCAGTCGCCGCAGGGTCTAAAGTTCCTCCATGTCCTACTCGCTTCAGGCGCAGGAGTCGTCGCACCTTAGCAACGCAGTCGTGGGAAGTAATTCCAAATGGCTTGTTTAAGTTAAGAAAACCTTGCACGGGAAGATGGGTAATTGATAATTGGTAATTGGTAATTGCTAATTGCAAGCTTGCTAATTGCTAATTTTCTCTGCTGCTTGGATGGGGACGGGTTTAGTTTTGTTGTTGGTAATTGGTAATTTTCCTCTGCTGCTTGGATGGGGGCGGGTTTAGTTTTGTGGTTCGTCCGAGTCACACATTGCGGGTAAAACCCACAGCGTAAACTCTGCTCACCTGCGCCTCTGCTCACCTGCTTCTCTCCCTGTTCCCTCTCTCTGAAGTGCTGCTGTTAGCTGAGCATCTGAGAAAGATTGCACGAGACTGAGTTGAAGCGCTTCCCGACTGATAAATCTAGCGTATTCCGCACTTAAGTAAGGACGGTAGTCGGAGCGATCGCTGATATAAGTTTGAAAGAAGGCGACGCTCATAGCGCTGATATAACGACGCGCTGTCGCAGGTTCGGGGCCAAATGGTAACGGAACGGGCCAAACGCCACCGCCTGGGCCTGATTCTTCTAGGGTAGAAAAGTGAGTGGCATTTGCGATTGTGACCAAATATTTATCTGGAGTCGTGAGCCAGGTAAACGGCTGGATTTGTTCTTCCAAGGGGGGTGTAACCGTATCGGCACTACCCGAGACGATCGCAACGGGAATTTTGATCTGACTCATCCCAGCAGGGCCAAAAACGCTGCTGGAGAGCGGGTTGATTGCGATCGCTGCTTTAATTCTCTCATCGCGCAAATTGGTCTGAACGGGAGATAATTTTAGCACCTCGCACTGGAGCAACAAGGACAAATTCCACGAGCGATCGAGGTTTTGACAGTTTTTTTGCAGTTGTCCGAAGTCTAAAGTAGCACCCGCCAGTGCCAGCGCGGTGTAGCCGCCAAACGATTGACCGATGACCCCAACTTGTTGCAGGTCGATCTTACCTTGAAACGTGAGGTCAGATTGGGAGCGGCGTTCGAGTTCGTCGAGCAAAAACTTGACATCCAACGGTCGATTGATAAATTCATCGGGTTTAATCGCTTGTACAGCCCTACCAGCGAGTAAGTTTTGTAATTGTTCGGCATTGCTCCCCGGATGTTCCGGGACGGCGACGACAAACCCATAAGAAGCGAGTTGCTTAGCTAAATAGAGAAAGGAGTTGCGATCCGAACCCACGCCGTGAGAAATCACAATTACCGGGGCAGGTGTTTGACGAGGTTGCAATATGGGGGAAATTGGCAGGTAAACATCTGCGTCAAAAGCGCGATTGCGGCTGATATCGTTGAGCCTAAGCGTTTCCTTGCGCCAGGTAAACGTACCAGGGCGTCGTAAATCTGGTAGTTGGGAAAGAGAAACCCCAGACTGGGGTTGTGCTTCGGTACCAGAGGCAGAGGTAACGGCAGCGATCGCTCTATTATTTTGCTCTACTATTTTTGATAGTTCATCGGCGATTTGGAGGCTGCGTACCAAATCAATGCGGATGCTGGGAGTGGGAAACTTCCGCAGGAAGTTTAGCAGCGTCAAGCCATTTCTATCCGCTGCTGCCTTAATTAAAGCCGCCCGAATCGCGCGGGAACCCGATACCCCTGCTTCGGTTTGAATCACTTGTCCTAACCGCTCTAGCAAGTACTCGGCTTGAGGCGTATAAAGAAACTGGGAAACCGCTACCGGACTAATTGGCAGGCGCGTTACCAGAATCTGGCGCAACCTAGCCATTTGTTCCGAGGGAACATACTGGGCGTAGGTGGCTAAGTCGTCGTTGATTCTGCCTTGCCTAGCATAGAGTTCCAGGGAGTTAACAGAAATCGAGCGTTCAAAGATTTCAAATGTAATTTGAATTCGCTCTGCCGCAAAGGCAGGCGGAGTTGGAGCAATTGCAGGCAATAGCCAAACTCCCGTCACTATGCCCATCCAGTGGAGTAGCTTGCTGGTGGGATGCTTGATTTGACGCGGCTTAGTGGATTTTACAGCAAACTCAGCCATACAAACGCGGATTATTGGTTAAGTTTAAATTTGCGCGTGTGGAGGGCAAACCTATTTCTATCCTGGCTGACGTTCGCCAAATCGTCTAGGTTTCAGCAATCGCAGCAATTTAGGTAGGGGCAGGGCATCCACCAGCTTCCGGGGTGGTGAAACATATTGCGTACATCGATTTCGGTAGGGGCACGGCATCGAACACCTTCCGGGGTGATGAAAAATATTGTCTATGC
>DNGJ01000236.1:0-16903 GCA_003486305.1 Cyanobacteria bacterium UBA11371 | reverse complement strand
CACAGACAAGACATCAACCTCGTTGGCGCTGGTAAAACATATTGCGTACATCGATTTCGGTAGGGGCACGGCGGAAAACACCTTTGCGCTGGTGAAAAATATTGTCTATGCCGTGCCCATCAACCTCGTCGGCGCGGGTAAAACATATTACGTACATCGATTTCGGTAGGGGCACGGCATCGAACACCTTCGATGTGATGAAACATATTGTCTATGCCGTGCCCCTACTGCCAACACAGACAAGACATCAACCTCGTCGGCGCTGGTGAAACATATTACGTACATCGATTTCGGTAGGGGCACGGCATCGAACACCTTCGATGTGATGAAAAATATTGTCTATGCCGTGCCCCTCAACCTCGTTGGCGCTGGTAAAACATATTACGTACATCGATTTTGGTAGGGGCACGGCGGAAATCACCTTCGATGTGATGAAAAATATTGTCTATGCCGTGCCCATCAACCTTGTTGGCGCTGGTAAAACATATTACGTAACTCAAGTTGCTAGTTACAACCATAATGGGTTGCTCGCATTGCTCATTGCTCATTGCTCATTGCTCATGAAAATATTTTACAGTTAGATAATTAGCAATTAGCAATTAGCCATTAGCTGTTAGCCGTTCTCAAAATATAACTAGCAACTTGCGTTACGTACATCGATTTCGGTAGGGGCACGGCATCGAACACCTTTGCGCTGGTGAAAAATATTGTCTATGCCGTGCCCCTGCGCCTGGTTGTAATTCAACGATTTACCGATTTTTTACCCAAAGCGATCGCTATCGATCCACCTACCACCAAAACCGCCCCAAACACTGCCAATATTGTAATATTCTCCGGTGCAATTAAATTTGGCATTAGCCACCCTACAGCCCACACCGATATTAAAGTTACAATCGGAGCCAAAGCCAATACTGCACTCACCCGCGAAGCTTCCCAATGTTCCAAAGCTTCCGCAAAAGATCCGTAAGCGACTACGGTATTCAAAGCGCAAAATATCAACATTCCCCAATGTAGCGGACTCATTGTTAGTAGCGATTGGGGCTGAGCAAACGGGCTAAATAATAACGCGCAGCCGCCATAAAGTAGCAGCATAATATTAGAAGAAGGTAATTTTTGCAGCAATTGCTTTTGCGCCAAAGCATAAATTGCCCAGGCTGCTGCTGCGATTACAATAATCGCGGTGCCCAGCAAATATTGCCCTTTAGCTGCAATCAAATTGCTTAATCTTTCGTTGAAAAACAGAACAAATCCCAGCGTCAATACGCCCACTCCCACCCATTGACCCAGCGTATAACGTTCCTTAAAAATTACCAAACCTCCCAACCCCATTAAAACAGGTGCTAGTTGAATCAGAACTTGGGCATTAGCGGGTGCTGTCAGGGCTAATCCTTGTAAATAAAGGATGTAATTCAAAGCTAGAAATATAATTGCGATCGCGAGCAACCCAAAGGGCATCGAACGCAATTTGTCAAGGGGTGGTAATTGCTTTCTTCCTGCTAAATAAACGACTAATATGCCAAATGAAACTAAAAAGCGAAACCAGGTGACCGTATACACATCAAGCGCTTGCAGCGTCACCGACAGGGCAATAGGTAGAACACCCCATAAGAATACAGTTACAAGAGATAACGCTAGTCCTAAACGCCATTTACCAGAACTTTGATGAAGCATTAATTGATTTTAGATTGTAGATTTGAGATGGCAGATTTAAAGCGATCGCTAACTTTTATTTTGCAATATTTCTCTAATTCGCTGGCGAAACAACCTGACAGCATAACGCTGACCTATTGTTTTACTTTGCTCAATAAAACCCGGAACTTCTGCAATAGGTAAAAAAGGAAAAGCCAGACTTTGATTTGTTTGTTCGTATTCCCCCTCTACGAGTCGATAAACTTGTAAGGTTTGCTTTCGGTATCTCCAAATTTCTGCCACTCCTATAGAGGCATAAATTGGTAATTTATTCAGAGAAGAATTGGTATTATCTGACTCCACTACCAAATCAGGCGGTGGATTGTTAGGCAGATTAATTTCTTCCAATCCTCTAACTGTAGACTCATTTTGGATATAGAAGCAGCTATCTGGCTCTACAGCACGGGTTAAATCTTCTCGTTCAAGAGTTAAAGCACCCGCTTTCAAAAGCTCAATTTCTAGCTCATCAGCGATAGCTGTAATAAAATCCTCTATCAATCCTTTAGGCACTTCATGTTCTAAAACTGGCATCCTGATTTCTAACACTCCTCGATCATAAGTAATTCTCCAAGCGCGATTATCTCCCACCTCAGACATTAATATTTTAAAAGTTTGCCAGCTAACCCCATTCAAAACCACTTTATTGTTAGCCTGCACTTGTTGTGGCGTAGGCGTGGATGCTTGAGTAACCATATCAACAACTCTTTAAACTACACTTATTCTAAGCAAAACGACTGAAAACCTCTTCTTTTTCTTCTCTGCGTTCTCTGCGCCTGGAGCGGTTCAATTATTCAACATTTCCAACAATTGCGCTTCATCCAACTGGGCGATTCCCAACGCTTGTGCCTTTTCCAGTTTAGAACCAGCATCTTCACCAACCACTAAATAATCAGTTTTAGAACTAACAGAATTAGTCACCTTCCCGCCTGCCTTTTGAATTAACTCCTTCGCCTCATCCCGCTTGAGAGTTGGCAAAGTTCCCGTTATGACAAAAGTTTTCCCACTTAAAGGTAAATTTCCCTCACTTGTGGGATAGGCATCCTGCCTGTCCTCAGTAGCAAATTGTAAACCAGCAGTTTTGAGGCGTTGAATTAAAGTTTGATTTGCCGGTAATGTGAACCATTGGTACACAGATTGAGCAATTTCGGGGCCGATGCCGTAAACTCCTTCAATAGCAGCTGCCGATGCTTTTGCCAATTGGTCAACGGAACGAAATTGCTGCGTTAAAGTTTGAGCATTGACGCTACCAACGTGACGGATTCCCAAAGCGTAGAGTACCCGCGCCCAAGGTTGGGATTTTGAGGATGCGATCGCATCCACCAATTTCTCAGCAGACTTTTTCCCCATCCGCTCTAAAGATGTTAGCTGTTCGACGGTTAAATCGTACAAATCTGCCACCGACTGCACTACTTTTTTATCGACTAACTGCTGGACTAATTTTTCCCCCATGCCGTTAATATCCAAAGCATCGCGACTTGCCCAGTGAATCAGCGAACCTTTTAAAATCGCTTCACAAGAAGTATTAATGCAGCGCGTTACTGCCTCGCCTGCGGGGCGAATTACCGTTTGTCCGCAGACGGGACAATTGCTAGGCATTTGGAAGCGTTGAGCATCTTGGGGGCGTAATTCTGGCAATACCCGCACGACTTCGGGAATAATTTCCCCCGCCTTGCGAACTATTACCGTATCGCCAACGTGCAAATCTAGTTCTTGGATGCGGGAACTATTATGCAGCGTCGCCCGCGAAACAGTTGTCCCCGCTAATTGTACGGGATCTAATTCCGCCACCGGCGTTAGCGCCCCAGTTCTTCCCACTTGTACGGCAATAGATTCAACGCGGGTGGGTGCTTCTTCTGCCGCATATTTTAACGCCACCGCCCACCGAGGAAATCTTTGGGTAAATCCCAATCTTTCTTGAAGCGCGAAGGAATTGATTTTTACTACCACCCCATCTGTCATGTAGGGTAAATTCCGTCGTTCAGTATCCCAGTAATTGTAATAATCTCGCACTTCCTCTAACGAAGAACAAACTTTCCGATTGGGATTAACTCGAAAACCGATTTGTTGCAGTAATTCTAAAGATTGCCATTGGGTAATTGGTAATTGGTAATTGGTAATTGGTAATTGGTAATTCTCCTGGAGTCCTCTGCTCCTGGAGTCCCCTGCTCCTGGAGTCCCCTGCTCCTCTGCTGGAAGGTGCAAAGTATAAGCAAAGAAATCCAACTTTCGCCGCGCCACAATTCTAGAATCTAACTGACGCAACGTACCCGCCGCCGCGTTGCGAGGGTTAGCAAATAGCTGTTCTCCTGCTTGCTGTCGTTCCTGATTAATTTGTTCAAATACTTCTATGGGCAAAAACGCTTCTCCCCGCACTTCTACAACTGGCGGCGGCGTTTCCATATTCAATCGCAGTGGAATGGCGCGAATAGTTTTGACATTCTGGGTAATATCTTCCCCAGCTATTCCATCGCCCCGCGTTGCACCCCTGACTAAAACTCCATTTTCATAAGTTAAAGCAAGTGCATTTCCGTCTATTTTCAGTTCGCACACATATTCAAACGTATCAATTTCCGGTGCTTGACGCCGCCAGCGTGACTCCCAAGCGGTAAATTCCTCGATATTGAAGGCATTTTCCAAACTGTACAGGGGAATATTGTGCCGCACCGAGGTAAACTGGGTTGCGGGTCTTTCTCCCACGCGCTGAGTCGGACTATCTAAAGAAATCAGTTGGGGATACTGAATTTCTAACTGTTGCAGTTCCCGATACAGCCTGTCATAAACAGTATCCTCCATAATCGGAGCATCCAGGACGTAATAAGCATAGCTAGCTTCCTGGAGTTTTTGCCTTAATTGTTGAACTCGCTGTTCGACTTCAGGCGTTACTTGTCCCACGAAATCAATCTCCCTTCAGGCGCTGTTCCTAGTTTAACTTTTAGCAATCATCAGAAACCCGGTTTTTTAGAAAAACCGGGTTTCTTTAATTATTCAATCGTGGAACCGCTCGCTTTGCTTACTTTATAATCCTGCCCAAAATTATTGTCCCAATACGCTTCGCCCGTTTCATCATTTTTATAATAAACAGCCAATCTAAAGTAATCTGGTTCAACCGGATAATTTTGCTCTGGTGTTTTAAATTTCCAAACTTCTATTGCGGGATTAAAGATGGTGTCATATGCGCCTTCTATTTCTACCCCTTGGTAGCTGGCGTTTATTTCTGACCAGGATTTACCATCATCTCCTGAAAATACTATACCAATTCTCTTATTAAAAGAAATTTTTTTGACGTAAATTTCACCTTCCAGGCATAATGAACCAGAATTGATATCGGTTTTAACTGTGGCTTTATTGAGAATTAGATTAGCGCCTATGGTATTATCGTTGTTACTGATTAATTTATAATTATTGCCGTAGTTACTATCCCAGTAGTCAACTCCATCTACAGTATATCTGATGGCAAATTCGGGGGCATAAGGAGCGTTAATCGATTCAAAAACGTCATAATCTCCGTAATTTGATGCTAAATCTATAGGTGCGGTTAGCCACAATCCTGCTGGATTTTTATAAAGAATTTCTACTGTTTTGGGTGCTTCTAGATTTTGAACTTTAACTTTGATATATGTATAGGCAATATGGACGCCATCGATTTCAACAGATTGAGCGATCGCATATTTCAATTTAACGGGTGAAACTGTAACGTCCATGTAAAAATCTCCAGTAGAGCGCGACTTTCCCTTGTATCACTGTACCACTGGAAACCTAAGAACCGAACAGGAGATAAAATCTATTCTATGTAGCGATCGCGCGAGCTTTGGCGTAGAGGCGAGGTATAAAAATGAAAGTCTGGCTGGCTAGTGTATTATTGCTGTTCGTGTTGGGACAACTGTTGGAGTGGGCGAAACACTTGTCGCCGCCATTGCCAATTTTTATACTAGGTGGGTTGTTATTGGCGATCGCTTCCAACTACGATAAGCGATCTGGTTGGCCTTTTAGCAAATAAAAGCTAAACTGTTCCTGCGTGCCAAGCTTGCACCCCAGGCTCTATGATAGGTTCGGCGATCGCGCGGGTGGCTGCAATTGATTGCACTTCGTAGAGTTCTTGTCCCTGCTGCTTGCCGCGAGGCACGACGCAGCCGAGCGATCGCAGGTAAAATAACTCTGGTCGATCCAAGCGAGCGATCGTTGCCTTGGAGACAATAATCCCACAGCCGTAATCCTTGGTTAATTCTTGCAGTCGCGCCGCCGTATTCACCACATCCCCAATCGCAGTCGAGTCTAGGCGTCCCTCCGCACCTAATGCACCGATAGCTGCAATTCCCGTATCAATTCCAATGCCAATTTTAATCGGTTGAGTTAGTTTGTAATCGACGAGATTACTATTAAATTCCTTCACGCTTTGTTGCATCATGACCGCCGCACTTAAAGCATCTTGCGCGTGTCCCTCGCGATCGAAAATTGCCATAAGGGCGTCGCCGAGAAATTTATCGATAAAACCGTTATTGGCATTAATGCAAGCATTCATCCGGCTAAAGAAACCATTGAGCCATTTAAAAGTTTCCCCCGCTGATTGAGATTCAGAAATGCCGGTGAATCCCCGAATATCGCAGAATAAAACCGTGAGTTCCTCTTCTTTGACGTTTCCTAACTGAATTGATTCTAAACCCTTCGGCGCTATGCGCTGCAATAGTTGCTCCGGGACGAACAGTCGCAATTTTTCCGCTAGTATTTGATTAATATTCCCCGCCGCTGATAGCTGAGGTTTGCTTTGTTCGTTTATCTGTTGGTTAATTTGTTGCTGGACTTTTTGCGATCGCATCTGTTGCAATCGCAACAGGCTAGCCATTTTCGTTAGCAGCAATTTATGGTTAATCGGCTTGGTTAAATAGTCGTCTCCCATTAACTCCAATCCTCGCATCCGGGATGTATCGTCCCGCAGCGCTGTCAAAAATATTACCGGCACTGTTTGCAGCCGCGTATCCATCCGCAGTTGCTGACAAACCTCAAACCCATCTAGCCCCGGCATCATCACATCTAGTAATATCATGTCGGGAAGCTCGTTGCTTGCGATCGCCAGCGCTTCGCTTCCCGAAGCAGCCGTCAGGGTGATATACCCTTGTGACTTTAACAGTTCTTGCAATAGGTAGAGATTATCAGGCTCGTCGTCCACAAGTAGAATGCGCGGCGGGTTGTCTTGCATAAGTCTGAGTCTCAATTTAAGCGGCAGATGGATTTTTCTCCCACGATCCGGTAGCAGTCAATGGCTCTTTTCACGCACTGTCTCAAAAACCCGGTTTTTCCAAAAAACCGGGTTTTTTTAATTACTCCCGGTATAGTTAATCGCCCAGCGGCTAAAAGTAGATGCACCCGCTTCATCCTCGTCGATTGCCATGTTGACTGTATCTAATTATACTTTTTGGCTGGGGGTTTAAAGGTTTTTAACAAAACGCAACAATTATGGCAATAATCATTAAAACACAAATTTAACCCCATCAGAATCAGACCTGTGGGAGAGATGGGATTGAGAAACAGGGGCGATTACCGTGAAAGTGCGCCCCTATTGGGAATCAAGGCAAACAAGTATTAATTTTTACGGCATCTTGTAAAGATGGGGAGATGGGGATGAATGTACGTTCAAATTCCCCTCGGCAACTTTTGCCCCTCATCTTTATCCCCTCGTCGCGGAAAAAGAACGGATGGCAGTAAGCAATTGCTCGATATTTAAGGGCTTGCTGACGTAGGCGTCGGCACCGGCTTTGAGACAGCGATCGCGATCGCCAGCCATAGCCATTGCGGTGACAGCGATCGCGGGGATCTTCTGCCACAAAGGGTGAGCTTTAATCTGACGGATCAGCTCAAAACCATCTACCCCGGGGAGTTGGATATCCATCAAAATCAAGCTGGGCAGGGATTGAGGCGAGCCAATTCGCTCGAGCATCGCGCGCCCGTCGCACACCAACTCAACTCCGTAACCTTCCAACTGCAATACCTCAGTCAGGAGTTGTTGGTTATAGGGCTGGTCTTCTACCAACAAAACCCGTTTGTGAGCGGTCAGTCTGTTGTCAAGGGTCAATTGAGCTTTACCCGCATCCCCTGACCACTGAGTGCCGATAACAGGCGGCTTTTGCATCTCGGTCATCGGTAACCAAATGCGGAAACTACTGCCTTGGTTTTCTTCAGATTCCAGGGAGACAGTACCGCCGTGGAGTTCTGCCAATCGCTTGGTTAAGGCTAACCCTAACCCAGTGCCTTCGTGACTTCTAGTTAACGAGGCATCGATCTGCTGGAACGACCTAAACAGCAAGTGCCACTTATCTTTAGGAATGCCGATACCAGAGTCTTTGACTTCGAGACACAGGTAAGGGGTGTTAGGATTGATCAGCGAGCGGTCTGGGCGATATTGTTTGAGCAACTGGGCACCATAAGCCATGCGACCGCTGAGCTTGATAGACCCACCCTCCGGGGTAAACTTGACCGCATTGGAGAGTAAATTAATCAACATCTGGCAAACCCGACGCTCGTCCAAAACGACCTGCTGTAGGCGGTAATCGAGTTCAAACGAAAGCGCCAGGTGCTTTTTATCCGCACGGGGCTGGATCATTTTCAAGCATTCGGTGCAAAGGTTTTGAATCGAGATGGGTGCGAGTTCCAGTTCTACCTTACCGGCTTCAATCTTGGACAAATCCAGAATGTCGTTAATTAATTGCAACAGATGGTGACCGCTTTTTTCGATAATCTGGACATAGCCGAGTTGGCGATCGCTCAAACTCCCCCCAATTTGCCTGCTCAGCAAATCGGAAAATCCCAAAATGCTGTTAAGCGGCGTGCGGAGTTCGTGGGACATCGAGGCGAGGAACTCGGATTTTAGCTGGGAAGCCCGCTCTAAATCCTCGTTAATCTGTCGCAAACGCTCTTCTGCTTGGGCGCGTTCGATCGCCACTCCCAACATGCGGCAAGCCGCCATCAGCATATCTTGCTGAGGTGCTTCTTGCAGTTTCATGTGGGTGCGACATTCCAGGGTCAACACGCCGATAATCCTACCGTCAGCGCTGGGGATGGGAAAGATACCCAATTGACCAATCCCAGGATGGCGAAATCCCGCTACTGCTTTGGGATGGTTATTGTAATCTTCCACAAACAGCGGTTTTCCCGTTTCCACCACTTCCCAGAGTAACCCTTGACCGTAGGGGATACCCTGTTTCAGCACCGCCTGCATTTCCCCTACCGCCAGTTCGCCGTGGGTAGCAATAAATTGACCAGAGATGTGGTTAATTAACATTCCAGCAGTGCGATCCGATCCACTACCGCCGATCACCTTGACATCGCCAAACGCTGCACCCATTGCCTCTACCAAGTACGAGAGCGCAAACTGCCCGATTTCTCGCAAATCAGAAGCAGGTTGTAGCCGTTCCATCAGTCCCAGCAAAAAGGTGAGGCGGCGAACCTCTGGGTTACTACTTACTTGCGGGCGCAGATAGCCGCTGATATCCCAAAAATCAAACTGGCGTCCTCCCTCGGCGGTAAACCCGACGTACACTTCATAGCAGCAGCCGTTGTTTTGCTGGATGCAGAACGAAACTGTTTCTTTTTCCGTCAAATCTAGTGCTGTGACGATTTGTGTCAATAGCTCGTCATCCCAATAGCCCTGCCTTACCAAATGGGAAAATACCTCTTCCCAATGGGGCGCTAAGAGGAGCCAATCGGCAGAAAGTCCCCAAAGCTGAGAAAATCTTTCGTTAAAGGTCGAAAGTCTCCCGGACGGGTCGAAGCTGGCTCGCGCCCACTGGGGCCCTTTGGCGATTAGATCTGGCTCTTGCCTAAATTTTGGCAGGTGCGTCTCGATTGGCTGTGGAGGCATAATTTCACAAGAGGCAAGGTGATAACTATTTTGGGAACACTAGCTTCAAATTAACAAAATGTCACATATCAGGCTGGTGAGTTGACTCGCGAATTTATTGTGATCTCAAACACCATTATTGGCTGATGGGACATGGGATATGAAGTAGATGAGTAGTTTAATAGCGCCTATTGCCCCATGCTGCATAAGTGCAATCGGGTCAGACGTATATTCAAGTAGCAGGCGCAAGATATCAGGAGTGTAGACCGCATGGCCTCGATCGGATATCAGTTGAGCAAAAAACAACGCCAAAGATCCAGTACTTTTACTGCATCGGACGCTTGGTGCAGGGAACGCGCCTCCCTGACGCCGATGCGCTAACCCTGATGGGTGAGTGATTTGATATACGTTCTGGGGCACACTCTGTTAGTAGGGGGTTCAGGAGGACAAATTCATGAGACTAGCTGAAGAACTAGCACAAAAATGGCGCGATCGCCTTGTGGCAGACTGTCCAAATGAAAGCCCAGCAACGCGCGAGAGTATTGTTCGCTGGCTGTTGGGAAAAGATTTAGCCCGGTATGACTCGCTGACTAAGAGCGAGTTAGAAATTGCTTGGCAAGCGATGGACTATCGCTATCGGATTTTACGGCAGCGATACTTGGGAGTGAATCAAGACCGAGCTTATCGCAATCTGATGACTCGCCTGGGCAGTTTGGTAATGTTGCGGAATAAAATCAGGACTTGGGTTGCCCTCAGTCGCGATCGCCAGCGTGCCGTAGTCGATGTTTTGCAAGAAGTTATCCAAGAATTGCTCAATAGCGATCGCTACCTCCAAGAGCAAGTCGCTTGGATCGCCCAATGTACCAAAAACTCCCGCCTCTGGAACGCGCTGCTGTTGGCGGCGACTGAAGAATACTGCCTGCGACCAATTCGCAACCAACCTTTAATCCTTTATCGTTTTGTTAACTACCTGCGTCGTTCTGGGCGCGGCGGCATTACCCAAGTTCCGGGGGGCGATCTCGTGCGGCTGGTTTCGGAAGAGGTTGTGCCGGATGATACCGATAACCCGGTGAGCTTGCTGGATACGCAAGCCCTCGCCCAGTACCTGGAAGCTCAAGCCCAAGAAGAACAACAGGCGGCGCGCAACCAAGTCAAAGAGAAGTTTGAAACGTATCTGGAAGAACATCTCGGCGCAGATGCAGTCAGATGGCTGCACCTGTACTTGCAAGGCAAATCCCAAGAAGCGATCGCCCGCGCTTTAAACAAGCCGGTTAAGGATGTTTACCGATTGCGCGAGAAAATTAGCTACCACGCCATCCGCGTATTTGCGATCAAAATCCAGCCCGAATTAGTCGCTAGTTGGCTAGAAACTTCGTTGAGCGAACATGACCTGGGGTTAACTCCCCACCAGTGGCAGCATTACTGGGAAAAGCTCACCCCAGTGCAGCAGCAAATACTGGAAATGGGAAAAGCAGGGAAAAGCTTCGATGCGATCGCCAACACATTGAAGATGAAAAGCAATCAGGTCATGGGGGAATGGAGTAAGCTCTACCTAGCCGCCCTTGACCTCCGGAGTGCTTCTTAACCGCTATTTTTTCGCCCCCAAGGGCAAACTCCTCAGCAATTGGGCGCAAAACTTGTGGAAGTAAAAAGCTCTCGCAGGGAAATATACTGATAAAAAAAGATTGGTTTAAACTTTTGAATGTATCATAGACAAACCAATCAAAAATAGATATTCTTTTGATCGTTAAGGGTGCAAATACTGAATTTATACCTGTTTACTTTCTGGCTGAAACTCTTAAATTTTGCTAAAAGTCACGATAGACCATCGCTATTTAACGATGGGGCGAAATCGATCGGGCATATAGAAATATATACCTTTGCTTGGAAAAGGGAAAAGAGTAGAGGCGGGACACTGTACAAAGGTACCAAAATTTAGCCAAAATAGAATTGGTACGTAGTCCTGAAACAGGGATACTTAAGTTAGTACGAAGTTGGCGGCGTAAAACCGAGTCACAAGTAATTCTCCAGGGCAATGGCAGAGGCATGAGGCTGAAGCTTAAACACCTCTCAACTGCCCGAAAGAAAGCCTTGGGATCGGTTGCTAAACTAAAGGCTCGATCCTGAAGGTTTGTTTGTAAGGATTATTACCAAAAACCTAAGAAGTACAAAGGCAAAACGGACGCATAATACAAGTGGGATCAAAAACAGGATAATGTAAACTTCGCATCCTTCGGCGTGCATTGCCACTGCCAATTTTGCTGGTAAAACCATCGAACCTAGATGCAGGAGCGATAAACGACCGCAATCGGGTTTGATGAACGCTCTGCTGATTGACTCAAACCCCTCACTACAGAACTTTTGGCAGGCGAGGGGATGCTAGATGGTTAAAAATTTTATCATGGCGCTCTCACCCACCAACCCAGTTAAGCCCGAACGCGCTAACGAGCGGCAGGCATCTTCTTCTCCTCAAGGCAAATCTATGGTTCAGGCAGATTCGGAACAAATGTTTCAATTAATTGACAGTATCCTGCCATTTGAAGCCTGCCTGTATCATCAAGTCTTACCTTTGTCCCTCAAAGGCACCCAACTAAACCTGGGCATGGTTAATCAAGAAGATAGCGCTGCCTTGGATTACGTGCGGCGGATTTTGGCATACATGAATTGCTCTCTCATGCCCCAGCCAATTACAGCGGAAAAACATCAAGCCGCCTTAACGGCTTACTTAAACCATACCGGGCAACACAAGCAATTCGCAGCTAAAACACCAGCAAATGGAGCCGCAGGCAGTTCCCAAAAGCACGAGCAACCATCTGGGAGACACGACCGCACCACGCTCATCGTCTACAGTCCAGACGAGTTAGAAGAATCGGAACTCCCCCCAGAACAGCCGCCAGGGAAAATCACGACCCCTCCGGCAATCGAAACGCTGCCTGCGGAGCCGCCTGCTCCAGAACCTCCTCAAATCAAAGAAAAGCCTTTTTTGGCAACAGAGCCGCACCCGGTCCCAGTTCCATCGGGCGCCTCTACCCCGCCGGTTTTAGAAATCCAGCCACAGCACCTATCAAGCGCAGTCGAAGTTTTGGCAACGCTACCGCCGCAACAATTGCTCCACGAACTGCTGGGACGAATCCTGATGGGAGGAATTGGGCGACTTTATTTTGAGCGACATCCAGACCGAGGTCGCATTCTCTGGAGTCAGAATGGCGTTTTACAGTCGGTACTCGAAGGACTCGACCCCGGTATTTTCCAAGGGGTGATAAATGAGTTGAAACGCTTAACCCACATGTCCCTGATTACGGTGGACAAACCGAAACAAGTGGAAATTGAAAGACTTTATCAAAAAAACCGTCTGCTACTGCGTTTGCGCGTCATGCCTGCAACTCACGGAGAAGAAGCAACGCTGCAAGTTTTAAGAGGCGCTGCTTTAAAGTTTTATCAACAGCAACAGATCGAACATATCAGTCGCGACGCCCTCAACATCGCTCAGCAACTCCAGCGTAAGGTTTATGAAATTCGCGATCGCACTTATAGAAATCCCAACTTTACAGGGGGACAACTAGAGGCGATACCAGCGCTCAGTCAGATAGTTAAAAACATAGAACAACAATTACAAGCAATGAAGCAGATTACTACCAGCGCACCCCTCGACGATTCCACCACAAGTTAAGCACGGCAAACAGGCGCTGCTGATGTCGCCTAATGGTGATATGATGTCCGGTTGTATGCTTCCAGTTGACTCCCTATGCTAAGGGACTCGATATAACTTCCGGCTATATTTTGTAATAGCAGGAATACAACTCGACTAGGATGGTAGAAGCTAATCTTTGCTCCATCTTCTGGAGAAGATGCGATCGCTGCCCGTTTTGGTTGATTCTTCTATAGATATTTCATGCAGACTGAAGATTTTAGCGAACTTTTCCCCCTCTTCAATGCTGCTAATCCAGAGACCGTGGAATGGCTGCTGTCTGTTGCTGTCGATCACGAATATCCAGCAGGCAGGGCGGTTTTAATGGAAGACTCTTGGGGTAACGCAGTTTACTTCGTAGTATCTGGCTGGGTCAAAGTCCGACGTACCGCCGGTGAGGAGGCGGCGACGCTGGCAATTTTGGGACGGGGTGATTTTTTTGGAGAAATGGCGGTTCTAGATGAATCTCCCCGTTCTACCGATGTGGTGGCTTTATCAGAGGTGAGTTTGCTGAGCATTTCGGCTCAGCGATTTATTCAAACCTTGTTTAAAGACCCGCAACTACACCACCGGATGCTGCAATTGATGGTACGGCGACTGCGCCAAACTAACATCCGCATTCAACTGCGCCAGCAGCCTCCGGCGGTTAAGCTAGCGAATACGCTGGTTTCCTTGGGAGAAAACTACGGTCAGGTGAATGGCAACAGCACGGAAATTTATAACATTCCTTTTAAGGATTTAGCACAAGTTACTGGAATCGGTGTAGATGAAACGATCAAAATTATGGAAAAACTACACAGCAAAGGCTGGCTCAGAATTGACCCCCCACGTCAAACTATTCATCTGGTGAATATGAAACAACTGAACCATCTCGCTGGAAGAGTATAACAATTTTAGATTTTAGATTTTAGATTTTAGATTTAAATTAAATCAGGGATCTAAAATTGGCAATTCCATCAGTCCAATGACTCAGGAAAAATGACACAAGCAACAACGGTTCATCCCGGCAGTTGGCAAAATACTGCTCTTAATATTCAATACCAAGTCGCGATGCCACAGCCAGAGTCGCACTTGTTTGAGGTGACTTTGCAAGTAACGGCTTGGCAGGGGTCTGTACTCGATTTAAAACTGCCGGTTTGGACTCCAGGTTCTTATCTGGTGCGAGAATATGCCAAGCATTTACAAGATTTTTCGGCTACTGATGGAGAAGGGCTTTTTTTAAAGTGGTGCAAGCAAAGCAAAAATCATTGGCAAGTTGATACAGCAAATGTTGCCGATATTGTGGTAAAATACCGCATTTTCGCGAATGAATTGACCGTGCGAACCAATCACTTGGATGCGACTCACGGCTATTTTAACGGCGCGGCTTTATTCTTTTATCTGCCTGGGTTCGAGCAACAGCCGATCTATGTGGCGATCGCACCAGCAAAACCAGACTGGCGCGTGACGACGGCTTTACCTGGGGTAGAGGGTCAGGTGAATACGTTTTTTGCCAAAGATTTTGACACTTTAGTCGATAGCCCGTTTGAAATTGGCTCTCATGAGTTATTTGAGTTTGAAGTATTGGGAAAATCCCACGAACTGGCTATTTGGGGTGAAGGAAATTATCAGGTAGACAGCATAATTAGGGATGCCAAAAAAATTATTCAGGTAGAGGCGGATTTGTTTGGCGGTCTGCCTTACGATCGCTATGTATTTTTGCTGCATCTATCTGGGTCTGGTTATGGCGGCCTGGAACACAAGGAATGTTGTTCGTTAATTTATTCGCGCTTCGGTTTTCGCGCTAAGGATAAGTACAAAGGCTTTCTACAATTGCTGGCGCACGAATTTTTCCATTTGTGGAATATCAAGCGCATTCGGCCTAAAGCTTTGGAGAGTTTTGATTACGAGCGAGAAAATTATACGCCTTCTTTGTGGTTTGGTGAAGGAACGACAAGTTACTACGATTTGTTGATTCCTTA
Organism: Cyanobacteria bacterium UBA11371; assembly: GCA_003486305.1. Taxonomy (GTDB): domain Bacteria; phylum Cyanobacteriota; class Cyanobacteriia; order Cyanobacteriales; family Aerosakkonemataceae; genus Microseira. The sequence continues at coordinate 1,734 of DNGJ01000236.1, read as the reverse complement.
TCGGGCTGGAATTTACGATGTGAAGGCGTATTTGAAGGATTTAAGTAAGGAAATTACGCTGTTGCAAACGAAGCCGGGACGCAAAGTTCAGCCGGTAAGCGAGTCGAGTTTTGATGCGTGGATTAAGCTGTATCGCCGGGATGCTAATAGCGATAATAGTCAGATTTCCTATTATTTGAAAGGCGAAATGGTTTCGTTTTTGCTCGATTTGTTGATTCGAGAACGACATGGAAATAAGCGATCGCTTGACGATGTGATGCGCCTTCTCTGGGAGCAATTCGGGCGAGGGGAAATCGGTTATACTCCAGAACAGCTAAAGCAAGTCATCGAGTCGGTAGCTGGGATAAATTTAGATGACTTTTTTGCCCGGTATATTGATGGAACGGATGAACTACCGTTTGATCAGTACCTAGAACCTTTTGGTTTGCGGCTAAAAGCCGAATTTGAAGATGATAACCCGCCTCACCTCGGTTTGACGGCGAAAGCAGAAAACGGACGCGAAGTTATTAAGTTTGTTGAAGTGGGTTCCCCGGCGCAGTTAGCGGGTGTGGATGCGGGGGATGAGTTGCTGGCGATAGATGGAATTCGGGTGACGGCGGAGGGATTGAGCGATCGCTTAAAAGATTACCAAGCTGGTAATACAATTCAAATAACTGTTTTCCATCAAGATGAGTTGCGAACTCTACCCGTTACCCTCGCACCTCCCCATCCCAATAGTTATAAACTGGTAGCGCTAGAAAAACCTTCCCAAGTTCAGGAACAAAACTTTACTGGGTGGCTGGGTGTCAAGCTGTCATCAATTTAACATCTGCGCGACAGCGGACACCCTCAAGCGTGTCGCTACACAAACAAAGCAAGGCGTAGCAGGCTTTAAAATCTCCGCGACAGCGGACACCCTCAAGGGTGTCGCTACACAAACAAAGCAAGGCGTAGCAGGCTTTAAAAGCTTTAGCCCGCGCAGGCGGGCTTAGTTTGTATAGCCGCACCCTTGAGGGTGTCGGCGTAGCACAGCCGCACCCTTGAGGGTGTCGGCGCAGATCAATCCCACCAGGCGCGCAGATAGTGCGATTGAACGTCAATTTCCTCGGGTTCTCCGACAAATTCGTAAAACTCCACAAGCATCTGATACGGGTAATTTCCCCGATAAATAATACCTTCAACGCTGACGCGATAATCCTCGCGAAAAGGACTAATGGCGTAGCCTTCAAATACGAATTGAAATCCCTTGCTTGCTTGTGCTTGAGCAAATTCTAAGAATGCTTGAATCGTAGGCGAATTATTTTGTTGTGCTGCTGGATCGGCAAATCCTTGCTCTATTATTTGTTGCAATTGAGCGAGGCTCAATTGATAGAAAGGTTTGATATCGTTTAGATCCTCGTCCCATTCCACGGGATTCCCAAAGATAATCATATCTCTGGTTTGATAATCGGTGTTGTAAGCAAATGGTGTGTGAAAATATGGGCGCATCGGTGAATGCTGCCAATTTATTTTGATATCTTCCGGAGGGATACCCTGATTGAGAAAATAAAGTCGCAGTGCTTCCATTCTGTCTAGGGTGGAATTCTGCAAGCATTCAGACAAATTGGGGCAATTATAAATCACCCCAGTCATTGTTTTACAATCCAATTTCATTGGGCAAAACATTGTTTTTTACCCTCCAATAAGGTCGTCAGATAGTTAGAGCGGTTTTCCATTGGGTGCAATACAGTAGGGGCACGGCGTGGGAAAAGCTTC
>DNGJ01000142.1 GCA_003486305.1 Cyanobacteria bacterium UBA11371 | reverse complement strand
TGCTGCCCCGCGTCCAACTCGACGAGAGGGCGTTTTCTGACTTGGTGATGATTGCCATTGGCGGTTTTAGTCCGCTGCATGGCTTTATGGAGAAACCAGACTACGAGCAAGTCGTCACCGATATGCGCCTGATGAATGGTCTGCCTTGGTCAATTCCGGTGACTCTTTCGGTGTCGGAAGAAGTGGCAGAACCTTTAAAAGAAGGCAGTTGGGTACGTTTGGACGATCCCACTGGGCGATTTGTCGGCGTTTTAGAATTAACCCAAAAATATCGTTACAACAAAGCTCACGAAGCGGTTAATGTCTACCGCACCGACGATATCAAACACCCAGGCGTGGAAGTGGTTTATAACCAAGGGGCAATTAATTTAGCGGGACCAATTTGGCTCTTAGAACGCGATCCCCATCCCCAGTTTCCCAAATATCAAATCGACCCGATTGAGTCGCGCCGGATGTTTAAAGAAAAGGGATGGAAAACGATTGTCGGCTTCCAAACGCGCAATCCCATTCACAGAGCGCACGAATATATCCAAAAAGCGGCGATGGAAATTGTCGATGGGTTATTCTTGCATCCGTTGGTCGGCGCGACAAAGGATGATGATATTCCAGCAGATGTGCGGATGCGCTGCTACGAGATTATTCTGGAACACTACTATCCTAAAGACCGGGTAATTCTGGCGATTAATCCTTCGGCGATGCGCTATGCTGGCCCGCGGGAGGCAATTTTCCACGCGATCGTCCGCAAAAATTACGGCTGCACCCACTTTATCGTGGGACGCGACCATGCGGGCGTGGGCGACTATTACGGTACTTACGACGCTCAATACATTTTTGATGAATTTGAGCCAGGGGAAATGGGCATCGTGCCGATGATGTTTGAACACGCCTTCTACTGCAAGATTACCGGCGGGATGGCGACGACGAAGACGAGTCCCAGCACGCCGGAACAGCGGATACACTTGTCGGGAACCAAGGTGCGCGAGATGCTCAGACGGGGAGAACTACCGCCCCCAGAGTTTTCCCGCCCTGAAGTTGCGGCAGAACTAGCGAGGGCAATGCGAGTTCCCACCGAGGTTTAACTTGTTGTTAGCCGTTAGTTGCTAGATTTTAGTGGTTAACGCTAACAACGAACTAAGATTTATCCAATGAAGCGACGGGCCTTTTTGCAACGAGCTGGTGTAGCGCTAGCAGCTATGGGTATTAGCGAGGCTGGGTTATTGCGCTTTACCCGCTACTCCCAAGCGTTAGCGCAAACCAGTTCGCGCAAGTTGGCGCTACTGGTGGGTATTAATCAGTATCCCCAATTGCCCGCGCTTACGGGTTGCCTCACCGATGTGGAATTGCAACGGGAACTTTTGCTCTATCGGTTTGGCTTCCAAGCGCAGGATGTGCTGGTTTTAACCGACTCCCAAGCAACGCGGCAAAATATCGAAACCGCTTTCGTCGAGCATCTGGTTAAACAAGCAAAACCGGGGGATGCGGTAATTTTCCACTTCAGCGGCTATGGTAGCCAACTGGCGGTGACAGGCGAGACGCCGATCCCACAAGAATTTATCCCACAAACAGATACAACCCAATTACCCATTACCAATGACCCATTACCAAAAATCCAAAATTGTTTGATTGGTGTTGATGGATTGCTCTCAAGTAAAGATACTTCTGGGGTGAATGTGCTGGCTCAAGAGACGCTGTGGTTGTTGTTGCGAAGTCTTTCGAGCGATCGCATCGCCACCATCTTAGATACCAGTTTCGCTGACCCCAGCACCAGGGGATTGATACCACCGTTACTGGGGAATTTGCGGATGCGATCGCGCCCGACCCTCCCAGCAAATCAACTCGCCGCCAAGGAACTCGCGTTTCAAGCAGAACTCCAAACCCAAATCAAAACCAATACGATTCAAAAATTACTCGGTACTGATAAACCCCCCGGACAACTTTTAGCCGCTTCTGACTCTAACCACGTCGCTACAGAAGTTGAGTGGAACGGTTTCAGCGCCGGGTTATTTACCTACGCCTTAACCCAACATTTATGGCAGGTAACAGAAGCAACAACGGTTCAGATCGGCATCAGTCGAGTTTCCAGCACCGTTGCACAAATTGCAGGTCATCAACAGCAGCCTAGCTTGACCTGTCCGCGCGGCGAACAACAAACCCAAACTTATTACCTTTTACCCGATTTGAAAGCAGGCGCAGAGGGTGCAATCATTTCTCTAGAAGATAGTGGAAAAACTGCATTATTGTGGCTCGCAGGACTCCCCGCCACAATTTTAGAATTCTACGGGATTAATTCTGTTTTAACTTTAGTCCCGTTGACCTCTCCCCTAACCCCTCTCCTGCAAGGAGAGGGGGGCAAGAGTAATGCGCCAGAGCTATCACCCCCCAACGCTAGCAGGGAAGGGGGGCAGGGGGGGATAGGTGAGGCTTTACCAGCCTTACAAATTCGCTCTCGCGAAGGTTTAAAATTTAGGGCGCGAATTCTTTCTGCTGATGCGGATAAAATACAGCCAGGACAACTTGTTCAAGAATCGATTCGAGTTTTACCCCGCAATATTAATTTAACAGTAGCGCTCGATGCCAGTTTAGAGCGCATCGAGCGCGTAGATGCGACGAGTGCATTTGCGAATTTGCCTCAAGTTTCGTCGGTCATCGCTGGAGAACAACCCGCAGATTGTTTATTTGGTCGAGTTGAAAATACTGCTGTTTCATCGATTGCTCAATATGGTTTGTTCAATTTAGGAAAACAACTGATTCCCAATACCACAGGCGAACCCGGGGAAGCGATTAAAACATCAGTGTATCGATTGACACTTAAGTTGCAAACACAACTAGCGGCGAAGTTATTGCGCTTGAGTGGAAATGAAGCATCTTCTCGCTTAGCTGTAAAGGCGACCCTATCAACAATCGATCGAGGGGAACAGATGTTAATGCACAAAGTTACCCGCCGAGCATCGAGGAAAAATCCCAGTAACGCGGTGTTGTCGAGTGTTAAGAACGATACAGGAATACTGAAGATACCGATGGGAAGCCAGATTCAGTACCGACTGGAGAACGAGAGCTTGCACCCAGTGTACGCGATGTTGGTGGGAATGGATAGTGGGGGGAATGCGATCGCATTATATCCCCAAAAAACCGAAAGCTTTGACCTGGAAATTCTTCCGGGACAATCTATTATCATCCCCCAAGTTTCCAATCCCTTCAAATGGATTGTCTCTGAACCCTCTGGACTAGCAGAAACCCACCTGATTTTTAGTCGTGCGCCTTTTAGGGGCGCGATCGCCGCTTTGGATAGCATGAATCATCCACGAGGAGATCAGAGGCGAATTGCACCCTTGTTGAATCCTCTAGATGTTGCGCGTGCAGTTTTGCAAGACTTGCACCAAGCGAGCGCCGTTACAACTGAAACATTAGGTATTTCTTCTGATAGTTGGGCGATCGATGTCAATGCTTGGGCGACGCTGAGTTTTGTTTATGAAGTTGTGTGAAAATTTTGGTAATTGGTAATAGCAGATTCCCTGGGTTGGGTTGAGGTAGGAAACCCAACCTACTTTAGGCAATATATTTAATGACTATTAACTTAAACAAAGGTTCTCTAGAAAAATTTACAGTAAATAATCCGGATTTCCAGGCATAAGTTTGGAAGTATTAATTAGAAGATTGAATTACTAAGGTGAACTTTATGAAAACTACCCAACCATCTTTGAAAAAATTAGCAACATTCGGTCTGATGGCTTTAGCAGCTACATCCTTATCAATGATGAGTAACACAGGGTTTTCACCCCCTGCTGTAGCTCAACAAATCAGACCATACAGTGTAGATCCCAATATTGCTCTAGATGGAGATTGGACTTTGTCTTGGCGCTCAAACGGAATTACTCATCGAGCTAGACTATCTATGGATGGTAATTTTGGCACAATGGTCGTGAATGCTCGTCTTCCGAATGGGCGACTGATTTCGGCTCAACAACGGATGACGCTGACGCCTACTTCTAATGGCTTTATTTTACGCGGTAGCAGACCGACTTACCCAGGAAGTAGAACTCCCCATCCTAATTACAATCCGGATGTCTTTCGGATTCAGCCTAATCGTAGCAGTTCGTTAAATGTCAGAAATTGTAGCGGTGGTTTCTGCGTTCCAGTGACGATGCGATCTTTGTAAGAAAGTAAATTGCTAGTTATCTTTTTAGGGCTGAAGACAGGCTAATGGCTAATTGCTAATGGCTAATAGCTAATGGTATAGCTGGAAAAAATACCTATTAGTAATTAGCAATGAGCAATTAGCTATTAGCTATTTTCTTTCTGGTATTAAACCTCCCACTCTTGCTGACGATAACCCATATCCCAAAACAAATATTCCATTTTTGAGGTGATGATAAAATGGTGTTTTACTGCTTCTTTTTGCGTTTCTGTTAACCCAAGAGCCAAGTTATCCATAACATGCAAAACAGCTTTAACCACCGCTTCAAACTCATCGCTGGCATAGGTATCAATCCACTGCTGATATAAAGGATTGACCGACCCTTTTTGCACTAATTCTTTACCAACTTGCCAATAAATCCAATAACAAGGTAAAAACGCACCCACCGCTTCATAATAAGGCCGTCCTAACGCCACCCGCAGCAGATAAGAAGTATAGAGCAAACAGTTAGGAGCGGGCGCGGTATTGTATACCTGTTTTGAAGTCAATTGCCACGCTTTAAAAAAGCTATCGTGCAGGCTACGTTCGACTAAAATAGCATTACTGGCATGGTCGCAGAACATCAAAAAATCATCGTCTCTGTCTGCTTTTGCGCCTAAAATTGCCAGCCCTCTAGCAAAGTCTTGTAAGTACAAAGCATCTTGGATGGCATAAAAGCGAAAAGCAGATTCCTCCAACGAGCCATCGGTTAATCCTTGGACAAAGGGATGAGCCAAAATTTTGCTATAAATCTCTTCAATCGAGAGCCACAAACTATCTGTAAAGTTCATAAAATTGGCTAATGGTTAATGGCTAATGGTTAATGGCTAATGGCTAATGGTTAATGGCTAATGGTTAA
>DNGJ01000566.1 GCA_003486305.1 Cyanobacteria bacterium UBA11371 | reverse complement strand
CGCGATACTAAGTTGATGAGTCAGGTATATTGGGCAGGTTTAGATCCTTGGCTGGATAAAGTCAACAATAAACCGCATTCTTTAGCTTCTGTTTGTTGGCGTCTTGGCATTGAAATAGACAAAACCGAACAGAAATCAGAATGGGGTTGGGGAGACTTTGGTGCTGGACAATTGAGTAACAATCAGCTTAATTATGCAGCTTACGACTCTGAAGTTGTCTTGACTGTGCATCAACGCCTTGAACCCTTAGTTAAAGAAGTTGGAGTTTGGGACACCTACATGGCAGAATGTGCCGCCAGTCCTGCTTTTGCACAAATGGCTCATTATGGAATGCCTGTGAATGAAATGGTGTTAATTGATGTCACCCAGCAGTATAAAGCAGCTTATCAGGATTTGGTGAACAAATTGGGAGCAACGTTTCCGCTTGCTGTTTCCCATCTCTATTCAACCAAGGAACTGCCAAAGCTAATTAATGCCAAATTCAAGCTCAAACTTAAGCAAGTTAATGCTGAAACTTTAAGTAAATATTGGGCGGTGTCAGAACTCAGGTTAATTTCGGTGATTAAGACTACTAAAACCTATTTGGATTACTTGCATAATCTACTAGAAGCACTGAGACATGGATATGTGCGAGGCAGCTATACTCAAATCAATCGTGCTGCTTTTGGACGGAGTAGTTGCCAAAATCCCAATCTTCAGAATCCACCAAATCCGAGCAATTTTCCTCCCGAACTAGAAGTCTATAATTTGCCACCTATCAGGGCGGTATTTGTGGCACATCCTGGTACTAAGTTGATTGTTTCTGACCTGTCAAAAGCTCATACCAGGATAGCTTGTGAAGCTTCTGGGGATGCAGAGTTAATCAAGCGATTAAACTCAGAAAGCCAAGAAATCTTCTGTACTATTGCAGCCGCTATAGCACAGATTCAACAACTTGGATCGGACTGGACGGAAGATAATATCCGCATCTGGATAGTAGACAAATTTCATCCTTACCACAAGACTGCTGCTCTGCTACGATCTGTTAGTAAGAATGTCCATTATGGCTGTCTAAATCTCCAGGGTTTCAAAACACTTCAAAAGACAATTAGAACTGGAAGCAATATTAACCTAACAGATCGAGAAGCCAAAACTAGCCAAGAAGGATGGAAGCAAACCTACAAGGGTGTAGCTAAATTTCAACGCCAAATTATTAAAGCAGCTAACGATACTCTTCCTCCTGTTTTGGGGATATCAGAAATTTCCCAACGGACAAAGTTTGGACTAGGTTATGTGCGTAGTCTCACAGGGCGTGGTGTGTTTCTTCCTAAGTATCCTCAACTCGTTGGAGAGCGTAAGTTACTTGGAGTAAAAAGCCCAGACGCGACAGCAGCCTATTGGACAATGGCGGAAGCTGACATTATTAAGATGGCTTTGGGCAATATTATCTCCATTTTTGACCAACACCCTTGTTGGCAAGCGCACATTGGGAATATGGCGCATGATGAAGTGGATGCGATCGCCAATTCCGATTATGCCCTAGATGTGGCTGCTGCGATCCAAAGTTTGATGCATTGTGCTATGAGGCAATTTATCCATTGTATTCCTGTGGATGAGGGTGAGCCAAAATCAAGTTTAATTTGTCACTCTTGGGCAGATAAGTAAGGAAAAAAATACCTGACGAATGCCAGGTATATTTTCTCAAAAATATTTGTGCTGACCCGCAACCGGCGGTTTTTTATTGCTTGCATATCGCACAAACAGTTCAAATCACCACACGCGCATTCAATCTAATTATGACCAACCCTCATCCTCTTGGCGAACGAGAACTCGCCTTAATTAACCTCTACGCCAATTGCTTTCCCGAACTTTCTCCCCAAGATTTTTATGCCAAATGGGCTGTCAGTTACGAACAAATTGGCTACATCTGTTGGCGCGACCCTACAACTGTCCGACGTTGGTTTGCAAAAGGTCGCAGCTATCGCGCTCCTCATATCTGCGACTTGCATCACTTAGCTTTAATGGACTTCCTGTTAGAGCGATACGAAGAAATTCCAACTTTCCTTCTCGACTTACTTTGTCCTGCAAGGCAAGAGAACAGCGATCGAGAAAATCAAACCATATAACCCCTATTTGAGTCAAGGGTCAACGTCTCTATCTTTTAGAAGCTGTTGTTCTGTAGGGTGTCAAGTTACGAAACAACCCATCACCTGTTTCCTTATGAATTCCCAGAGTACCTATTCATCCGTTAGCGATCTCAATTCTCGCAATTGGACTATTGTACTGGCTTTACCTAATGCTCAAAACCGCATTATTGGTCGATTTCGTAATCGACAAGATGCTGAGGATTCTGCCAGATTTTTGCGGCGTTCCGTGCCAACAGCCAAGTTTGAAGTTGTTTTCGATGCTCCCGCTTTTGAAACCTCTCAACCCTGAAAAAAATGAGATTATCTGATTGGTTTGTACCACCTATTTGGGTTACTTGCCCAGACGAAGGACCCAGAATTAGAATTGCTATCGAACCTGAACTGTCAGGAACTGTTACCGATGGTGAGCAACTCCCAACTCTTATTCGCTTCCAAAAATTCGGCACTAGCCTTGCGAATGGGGACTACGTAGAAGCAGTTGCTGCCGTCTCAACACAAGCTGGTTTAATCATCGGGATTCACCGCAAACTGTACGTTACCTGGATCGCCCCTGCACTTGATCCGGCGCTGAACTTCAGTCGTTATTTTACCACAATATTGGCATTGCCAGTAACAATGGCTTCTCCTCCCAGCCACTATCCAGCTGCTGTCAATTTATTACAAACACAACGTTTTTGCGCTCCATCCGACCTGCAACTGGACACTCAATAGTCAACCATTTATCTACTATTGAGCTGAGAACCAGTTCAGACAATCTGGTAATAAAATAGTCGATAGTCGCTCTAATATTGACTATCGACTATTTACTTCTTTAAAGCTTGGTAGAGATAAGCTGTTACACATTTAACTTGCAAATTTTTTCGGCTGAACCTCTTGACTGGCTTGGCTCGATCTGAAAAATTAGATGTGGTTCAGCTTATCTCTTGCAACCTAACCCTCGCATATCCCTGTTGAACAATTAATAACCAAATAATTTTTGACTATTTAGTCAGGTTCGTTTAGACTGAAATAGTAAAATAACTATCAACTATTAAAATCTCAAAATTATGGCTAATCCATCTTTCGCGATGCAGGACATGCCCAATGCTTTACATTGATATCTTCTTAACCTGCCACAATGCCATTCTCAACGGCATCTTAATAACTCGCCAGAGTAGAAGAGACAAAGAATACCACTTTCAAGATTGGTTTAGTGCCAGACTCACCAGCTTACAAGCCACCATTTCCTTTAACTTCGAGCAACCAGGCAGAAACACCTATCCTGACTTTAGAATAATCCAGAATCCTGAAGGTTATGAAATTAAAGGCTTGGAATATCCAGGTCGATATAAAGATTACGACAGCAATAGTCAAGTTCCAAGAGGCTTTCACAATGGCATCACAGTATTTTACGTCTTTGGAAGATATCCAAAAAATGCCGATTCCCAATATCCAGTCCACGATTTAGTAATCTGCCACGGTGATTTTCTAAATGCCGACCGCAGTTATATACATAAAAACAAAAGCTTTAGAGGTTTTGGCAGCTACGGAGATATCTTAATCAGAGATAGAAAAATGTATGTTGCACCCACACCATTTGGCTTATTGAATGGCGTGGAAGCCCAGGTAACGCTGATAATACCAGCCGATTATCCAGTTGACAATCGGTTAGTTCCTGTTGGTCAATTTAGCAGAATTGAAGTAGAGCAAGCGGTAGTGGGTTATTCATTTGATATGCAAACCAACACCATCGTGCCTCAATTTGTACCAAATCCCTCAGCTAATACTGTGCATAATTTCATCGCTTACCGCCCTGCAATTCTAGAAAGTATCAATGCTTTAGGCTCAACCGTTAATCTCAAATCTAATCTTGAGCAACAACAAGTAATGCAACAAGCTGAAGAAGACGATTCACAAGAATAATTAGCTGAAAAAATCAATGAAATATTTACAAAATAAATTAACAACTCTAAGTGATATTGTTTCCGATTCTGTCCTCTCCAGAACCGAAAACAACTCAGATGAAAGAAAGGCTATAGAAGATGAGAATTTTCCCTTTGAGCAACTAAGTCTAATCGCCGAATTAGAAAGCTGGCGTAAGGAAATCAATCGACCCATCTATTATATCCATAAATGGTGGGCTAGACGACTTGGTTCGGTATTTCGCGCTATTATCCTTTCTACATTCGCTCCTCAAGGTTCCGATATCCTCAGTTTATTTTATCAACCATTAAATCTAAATGGAGCCAAAGTTTTTGACCCATTTATGGGGAGTGGCACCACTATTGGGGAAGCCATCAAACTTGGCGCAACAGCAATTGGGCGCGATATTAACCCTGTAGCCTATTTCCTGGTAAAAAATGCCTTAATTAAAAAAGACCGGCAGCAGATTGTAGAAACCTTTGAAACTATCAAAAAAGCTGTAGTTACTCGCATTCAATCCTATTACACAACCATTTTAGACAATGGAGAACCTGCTACGGTTCTTTACTATTTCTGGGTGAAATACTTACCCTGTCCTGCGTGCAACCGTGAAGTTGATTTATTCTCATCCTATATCTTCTCAAAGCACGCCTACCCCAATAAATTCCCCCAGGCTCAAGTTGTCTGTCCAGAATGCGGAAATATCAATGCAGTTCATTACGCTTCTCATAGCGTCACTTGTACTAGCTGTCAGTTTGTTTTTAACCCACAAGTGGCTGCTGTTAAAGGTCAGAAAGCAACTTGCAATAATTGCAACCATACCTTTTCAATTGTTAAGGCAGTACAGAAGGTTGGCAAGCCGCCAGCACACCGAATGTACGCTAAGTTAGTGCTGCTGAAAGATGGTTCCAAGCAGTATTTACCAATTAACCTGTATGACCAAAACCTGTATGAAAAGGCTTTAGGGGAATTAAGCATCCGCTCAAATGCTTACCCAGTGGTTGAAATACAACCGGGTTACAATACCAACCAGGTACTGAATTATTGTTATCGCTATTGGCATGAAATGTTTAACTCACGCCAGTTATTGAGTTTGAGCATATTAGCAGAAGAAATCAAAAAAATAGATAATATAGAACTGCGGGATTTATTTATCTGCCTTTTTTCTGGGACTCTCGAATTTAATAATACGTTCGCTTCGTTCAAAGGTGAAGGAACAGGAGCCGTGCGTCATATGTTTTCTCATCATATTCTAAAACCAGAACGCACGCCATTAGAGGCGAATCTCTGGGGAAACCCTAAAAGTTCTGGTTCGTTTTCAACGCTGTTTGAAAGCCGAATTTTGAAAGCGATAGATTACTGTTCTCAACCGTTTGAAATTAAGCCAGTCCAGAAAAAAGGAAAAGTTGAAACCCAAAAAGTTTATGGGTTATCGCCTGCTATTGATTTTGAAATAGCGGATTCTTTTGATAAACTGAGCGAATTGAAACCAATTTACCTTGACTGTGGAGATTCAGCGGTAACAGATATCGCGACAGAAAGTATTGATGCGGTTATAACTGACCCACCGTTTTTCGATAACGTTCGCTATTCGGAACTAGCAGATTTCTTTTACGTTTGGCAGCGTTATCTAGCCTCAGATAAGGTTGCCTGTAATGAAACTACGCGCCATCCTCACGAAGTTCAGTCGGAGGATGTCTCAATTTTTACTGAACGGTTGCAACGGGTGTTTTCTGAGTGTCACCGGGTTTTAAAGCCAGAGGGGTTGATGGTGTTTACTTATCACCATTCAAAAGCAGATGGATGGCAGGCAATTTTAACTGCTTTAGTCCAGGCGGGTTTTGCAATTGTTGCTACCCATCCTATCAAGTCGGAAATGTCTGTGGCAACTCCAAAAAGCCAAGCTAAAGAACCGATTGATATTGATGCAATTGTTGTTTGCAGGAAAAGAGAGAAAGTTGAGCTAAAAGACTATATTACAACTGCTTTGTCCGAAGCTGGACGGAATACTGTTAATCAAGTGCAACGGTTTAATGTTTATCAGAGACGTTTAAGTAGGAATGATGTGCTAGTTGTTTATATGGCGCAACTTCTAAAACCGCTCTCAGTACATCCGCAAATGGAAATAGCTATAGACTGGCTTGAGGCGAGACGCAGCGAAATTGAGCAGTATGTTGAGGATATATATAATCAACAAAGATTTTAGCTTTTTCCTACTAATTTCTCAAAATATCAGTTCCAGTGGTATGGCTTCAAATTTTTAAAGCTGATCGGGAGCATGTCAAGTAAAGTACGCGATCGCCCATAAAGCAATAATTCCC
>DNGJ01000071.1 GCA_003486305.1 Cyanobacteria bacterium UBA11371 | reverse complement strand
GCGTTAAACATGATTGAGGCATGAGAATATTGGAAGCCTTCGTAGGCGTCGCGTAAGTCGGCGTGGGCGTCTATGTGTAAAATTCCAAAGTCTGGGTAACGTTGGGCTAATGCTTGCATATATCCCAATGGGACGCTGTGATCTCCGCCAATTACTGCTACTTTTTTACCTTGGTTTATGGCAGCAGTAGCGTTATCAAATAGCCATTGATTGACGGCTTCTCCTTCGCTATCGATGTTTTTTAGGACTTGGGAAAGATCGGGATCGTCTTCGATGCGATCGCCTTGTTCCAAATGTTCGATAATTCGGCTAGCATCTTGCCTTAAGGCTTCATTTTTTTGCTGGATATGGGCAGGAATTTCTACCATGAAAATACCTTGTTTCCAGCCTTCTGGATTGTCGAAATCATAAATATCTAGTTGGCGAGAAGCTTCTAGAACTCTCGCTGGACCTGCCGCTGTACCGCCGCCATAGGAAACTGTTACTTCCCAAGGTACGCCGAAGACGATAATATTGGCAGATTCGTAATCAAAGGGAAGCCCCAATAGGTTACCGTTGTCGATACCAATATCGTTGGGATTAAAGTTTTGCAGGATTTCTTCTTTTGTCGCCATTGTATTTTTTCCTCGATTGATGTGGGTTAGCTCAAATTTTTCACTAGCGCCCACAACCCGCCAGGGATTAAAATCCCTGGCTGATAGCGAAAGTCCTCTTGCATAGGACTAGATAAGAATTTCAGTCCACTTAAGTGGACTTTTGCTATGAGCAACGGAAATTTATTTCCGGGCGGGTTGGTGGTACGGTGCAAGATCTCAATTAACATAACGCCTCTTACGGGCGGGTTGGTGGTACGGTGCAAGATCTCAATTAACATAACGCCTCGATCATGTTAGCGTTATTTCTATTTTTTGAGCAGATTGCAGATTAGTTCGCCTGCACCATTGGATTCAAATGGCACAATGGTTCCATCTCGGCGAATTTTTGCGCGATCGCGACAATTATAAACCTCCACTGGCCTTTCTACCCCATCAATGCTAACAACTGCCCGATACTCCCAGTAATTCTTCGCACTGCGCTTGATACTTTTGATGCAAATGACGCGGTGATTCGAGGTGCGACAAAACGATGCTTGTGCCGGGAGTGCCACGGCAAACCATAATGTTACTAACAGCAGTAGAGTAAGATATTTCACTTTGTGTCAAATTGGTTACTTTGCTAGAAGCTTAGTTTAGCCTTGAAATAAATTTCAGGTTGTAGGGTCACGGCATTCTACAATCAAAGGGTATAAATCAAAAGTTATGTATGCCGTGTCCCTACTAACTGCGAGCAAGCGATCGCATTATTAAGCTAGGATCTGGGCAACTGTAATCGGCGAACAAAATGGATTCATTCAGGGCTTTAGCACTCCAGGTGACGTGCCATGCAGTCAACGCAGCGGGGGATCGCCAAGAAGCGCGATCGCTAATATACCAAGCGATCGCCCGCTTAGAACAACAAATCGCCGCCAGTATCGCCTTTATCGGCTTTGACTGCAAACTAATCGTCCTGCCAGAATATTTCCTCACCGGATTTCCGATGGGAGAATCCCTAACAGTTTGGGCAGAAAAAGCTTGCTTAGAAATGGCAGGCGCAGAATACGAAGCCCTCGGTAAAATTGCCCAAAAACACAACATCTTTTTAGCAGGAAACGCCTACGAACTCGACCCCAACTTTCCCGGATTATACTTCCAAACCTGCTTTATTATCGATCCATCCGGTGCGATCGTATTGCGGTATCGACGCCTCAATTCCATGTTTGCCCCCACCCCCCACGACGTTTGGGATAAATATCTCGAATGTTACGGATTAGAAGGAGTATTTCCCGTAGCCAAAACAGCCATCGGCAACTTAGCCGCCTTAGCATCAGAAGAAATATTATATCCAGAAGTAGCCCGCTGCTTAGCATTGCGGGGCGCAGAAATATTTTTACACACCACATCCGAAGTATATGGAAAAGATATCGCCCCCAAAAACGCCGCCAAAATATGTCGTGCCGTAGAAAACATGGCCTACGTAATATCAGCCAACACAGCCGGAATAGCCAATATTCCCATCCCAATTGCATCAGCCGACGGCGGCTCTAAAATAATAGATTATCGGGGATTAATTCTAGCCGAAACAGCAACAGGAGAAAGCATGGCAGCATTCGCCGAAATCGACCTCGCAGCATTGCGAAGATACCGCCGCCGTCCAGGACTAAATAACCTACTTTCCCGCCAAAGACTAGAACTCTATGCCCAAACTTACAACCAAACAATTTACCCCCCCAACACCATGCTAAATCCAGAAATCGATCGAAAACACTTCATCCAAACCCAACAAAAAACCATCGAAAACCTATCCAACTTAGGCATAATCTAAAAACCTCTAAATAACTTCTTACCTCTGCGTCCTCTGCATCTCTGTGGTTCGTTAATTCAAAAATTGATATGACCCAACAGATAAACATTCGCAATCCTAGAACCGGAAAAATAGATTACCAGATTACCCCGCCAACATCCGAACAACTGGCGGAAAAATCCACCCGCCTGCGCCAAGCTCAAATTGATTGGCAGCAGCAAGGATTATCCCACCGAATAGAAACATTACAACAGTGGAAACAAGCAATTTTAACTCAAAAAGATAGACTTAAAGAAGCATTAGTAAACGACACCGGCAGATTATCAGTATCCATCCTAGAAATTGATTCATTTATTTCCACCATCGACCGCTGGTGTCGAATAGCCCCAGACTTATTATCAGAACAATCAAAAAACACAGCCATTCCCTTTATCCGCTTGCAAAGCCAACTCGTACCCTATCCCTTAGTAGGCGTCATCAGTCCGTGGAACTTTCCCCTATTGCTTTCTATTATTGATACCATTCCCGCCTTACTAGCAGGGTGTGCAGTCATCGTAAAACCCAGCGAAATTGCCCCTAGATTTATTCAACCCTTACTAGAAACAATCGCAGCCGTTCCCAACTTACGCGATATATTAACCTACATCGAAGGCGCAGGCGAGACTGGTGCTGCATTAATAGAATTGGTAGATTTAGTATGTTTTACAGGCAGCGTCGCCACGGGGAAAAAAGTGGCTGAAGCAGCCGCGAGGCGATTTATTCCCGCGTTTTTAGAATTAGGCGGAAAAGATCCGGCAATTGTTTTAGAATCGGCGGATATAGAATTAGCAACTTCAGCTTTATTGTGGGGTTCAGTTGTTAATACAGGACAATCCTGTCTTTCGATTGAACGGATTTACGTGCAGGAATCGATTTTAGATAATTTTGTTGCCAAATTGACAGAAAAAGCGCAACGAGTTCAGCTAGCTTACCCAACGATTGAAAGTGGAGAAATTGGCCCGATTATTGCCGAAAGACAAGCAGGGATTATTCAAGAACATCTAGAGGATGCAATTCAAAAAGGAGCAAAGGTGCATTGCGGGGGAATTGTGGAAGAATTAGAGGGGGGTTTTTGGTGTCGTCCGACTGTCCTGACGCAAGTCAATCATCAGATGAAGGTGATGGGGGAAGAAACTTTTGGCCCGATGATGCCGATTATGTCATTTTCTAACATTGACGAGGCGATTCATCTAGCAAATGATAGTATTTATGGATTGAGTGGAGCGGTTTTTGCGGGGGAGGAAGCGGAAGCGATCGCGCTAGCCCAGCAAATCAATGCCGGTGCTATTAGCATCAACGACTGTGGGTTAACTGCACTGATTTACGAAGGCGAGAAAAACTCGTTTAAATATTCGGGAATGGGAGGTTCGCGCATGGGGGATGCTGGTATAAAACGATTTATGCGGAAAAAAGCATTGTTAGTTAAAACTCAGTCTATTCCCGATCCTTGGTGGTTTAAGATTGAATAAATTGAGGAACGAAGCTATGTCCATACGCGATGAAATGCCCGTACTCGTGAGGCACGAAGGCGACTGGGTGGGGACGTATACGATAATAGATAATCAGGGGAATATCCTCGATAAATACAACTCGCATTTAACTTGCCAGTTTCCAGAAGATAGTCCCTATCCCTATTATCAAACTAATCGGTATGAGTGGGCTGACGGTAAGCGCGAGGAATATCAATTTCCAGGAATGTACCGGGATAAAAAGCTCTGGTTTGATACAGAACGTATAGATGGTTGTGCCTGGGAAGCCGACGATACTACCATTATCCTGCACTTCACCTATAAAACCATGCCGGAGATGTCTTTATATGAAATGATTTTGATTAGTCCCTGCAATAACTATCGCGCCCGCACTTGGCATTGGTTGAAGAACAATCAAATCTACCAACGTACTTTAATTCAAGAAGAGCGGAGGCGATAAGAGTTTTTATTCCTCACCATTTGCATAGGACAAGACTGTTCCAGTTTTTGATAAATCCCTATCAACTCGGATGAAGAATAAGCTACCATCATCTGTCAAGTGCCTGGGAGAGGTAGTAAAGCTGGGGACATAGCCGAAATAATCCTTCACAAATCGGTAATCTCCTATATCACAATATCCGGCTAGACAATACCCCTCTTCGTTGTAACATTGAATCTCTGGATATCTGCCGTCGTAGTGTGGCAAGATGGCAAGCAGCCATACTCCACCTCCATTATTATCTTTCCTAAACCACTTCTTTTTAGCTACCTCGAATTGAATTGTATCTGTCTTGCCCCAGGGTAGTAGTTTGCTATCTAATGCTGGGATGAAGTCATGCATCCTCGCATCTGGGCGATCGCTTTCCTCTTCTTTATACCTCAAGGGTACAGGGCCGTTTTCCATCCAGAGGATTTCTGCTTCTTCACTACCTAGCACTTTCCACGGTCCAACTCTCACCCCAGCAGGGATAAAGGAATAGCCGTGCTTGCCTAGCTGCCACTCGCCCAGTTGGATAGTACCCTGAAGCACGAAAATCTCCAAATCAGCAGTGAATATACCCGCTGGTGCCTCAAACTGGGGTGGAAGTACTACTCTTGAAGTCGATGCTCCACAGTCGTGCCAAGTCAGCAATCGCCGTCTTCCGGGTACTACGTTCTCTGGCATACCATTCACCCGCCATCCCTGCTCTTGGGGCACAGCATTTGTGTCAAAGTACTGGTACTCGCGAGGTACGTACTCTTTGGAGATTGCTGTACGCCTTCCAGATAAGCTCATGCGCCCTCTACCGTCTCCACCCCAATCCTCCTTTATAGGCGCAACGTGCAAAAAGCTATCTGCCTCAAACGATCTGCCTTTGTCACCCATGATTTTGCACCTCCCCTTTACTCCGCTCATCTTATCTGATAGCTCGCCTTGTTTGGAGGGGATGGGTATTGCGTGCGATCGCCAAAATGACCTAAATCGTGGCAGATATTGAGATGGAAACAACTACCGACAGGACAGACTTAAGGAAATTTGTATGAAAGTGGCATTGGTGACTGGAGGAACTCGCGGTATAGGTTTAGCAATTTCTTGCAAACTAGCGAGTCATGGCTTCAATCTCGTCTTGGGATACAGTTCCAACCACGAGGCTGCACTTGAAGCCAAAAATGAGTTAGAAAAATCTAACATCAAGGTTGTGACGGTAGCTGGCGATATCAAGAAGCCTGAAACAATTGATGCTTTCTTCACAGCGCTAGAAGAACATTTCAACAGCCAACTGACCGCTTTTGTTCACGTTGCTGGGTATGCAATTACCGCTACAATTCCTGGAGGATTTACGTTTGAACAGTATGAGGAGGCACAAGAAATCTACCCAAAAGCATTTCTCAGGTGCATGGAAAAGGCGTTGAAATATATGACTGAAGGTCAGGGTAGAGTGGTAGCAATTTCTGCTAGCGGTATCCACAACCCAGGTAAAGTATATGCGATGTCTGCTCCGGCAAAAGCTGGGATGGAAGTGCTTGCTAAACACTACGCTATAGCAGTAGCTTCGCGGGGAATTACCGTCAATATTGTCACTCCAGGATATATCAAGACTGAGGCATGGGATGGATATTTGGCGATGCTTCCCCACATTGACCAAGTGCCACCAAACGCCACTCCAATGGGAAGATGGGGGCAGCCCGATGATGTGGCTCCAATCGTAGCTTTTCTTTGTTCCCAGGAGAGCGGTTTCATTACGGGTCAACACATTTACGTCGATGGTGGATTAGGACTTTCTTTGTTTTGGAACATTCATCGTATCAGCGAGAATCTCCAATACTAAAGAAACCAGGTTTCTATTGATTAATCGTCGATAGCCCTGAAATAAATTACTGGCTCAAAGCTTAAGTCCGTTGAAACTGATAACTTGCATCATTTGCAACTAGAGGCAGAGCCTCTATATTCTCGTTCCCAGGCTCCAGCCTGGGAACGAGGTCTAGGAGGCTCTGCCTCCGGTTTTGCAACTAGAAGCTCTGCCTCCGGTTTTATTTCAAGGCATTTATACAAGAGGTCTATTGAAATTGTGTTAATTAAATAAGTGCGATCGCTTCAAATACCGCCCCAAAGGTGACCCCAATACCTGCCCCCGGTCATAAATCAAATTCCCGCGTAAGAATGTACTCTTGACCCTTCCCGTTAACTCCATCCCCTCAAAGGGAGTATAACCTTGTTGCGACTCTGATTCAGCAGCGCGAACAACAAAGGTTTCATTTGGATCTACCAGCACCAAATCGGCATCATACCCAACAGCAATGTCGCCCTTTTCAAACAAACCAAATCGTTGTGCCGGATTCCAACAAAGTAACTTTGCCATTTGGTTATATGACATGCCCCGCTTGCTGCCTTCGCTAACAATTCCTGAGAGCAAATATTCCGTACCGCCAAAGCCAGACTTAGCCAGCCAAACGTTTTCCGGATCTTTGAAGCTAGCTTTTTGCTCCGCCGAACAGCAAGCATGATCGCTAACAATCCAATCTACTCGATCTTGCAATACTGCATTCCATAAATATTCAACATCCGCACGCGGGCGAATCGGGGGATTGACTTTTGCCCATTTACCCGTGGGGGCATCTACATCTAACAGCAAATGACCCACTGTGACTTCTCGCTTAAAGTTAATGTGGGGAAAAGTTGCTTGCATCATCAAAGCGGCTTCGACAGCTTTGCGAGAACTTAGATGCAGTAAATTGATGTTGACACAATTAGTTTCGTGAGCCAAATAAGAGGCAATGCAAATCGCTAACCCTTCTGAATGGGGAGGACGGGCAGCGCTATAAGCATTGAGTCCGGTCAGGCTAGAATCTTGTTGCACAATTTTAGTATAAGCATTAAGAATATCAGCTACTTCGCAGTGCAAACTGAGGCTGAGCGATTCTTGCATTGTGGGGTAGCGTTCCCTTAATTTAGACAAACTCCGCATGATAAATTCAAAGTGAGCGAAGTCGTAGCGATCTTCCTTGTTAATCATCAAAAATAGATTCTGTTGGTCGGAAAGACCGTGTAGGCCATAACCTCCATAGAACATAAAAATTTTAAACGAAGCGACCCCATGCTGTTCAAATAACCACTGCATTTCTTCGATATGCTGAGGGCTAATCGGCGCTATATGATAGCCATAATCAACAAAAAAGTTGCCTTCTGATAAAGCCAGCACCTCTGGGAAAAAATCCTTGTAAGAACCACCTTTATTCAGGTAATACTGACCCGTGCGGATATAGTTCAGGCTGGTGGTTACTCCCCCCATTGCTGCTGCTTTGCTTTCGGTGACAGCATCTTGGTCGAGGGGTTGATAAATTCCGATGTGCATGTGGGCATCAACAACACCTGGAAAACCGAGCAGGTTTTGAGCGTCAAACACCTCTTTTGCCTGGTCTGGGCTGATTTCTGGCGAAATTTGACTTAATTTACCATCTTTTATGCCCAGATCCAGCAGCTCGACCGACGATTGATTGGGGCGAACTACGCGGACGTTTTTGATCAATCTATCCAGAACTAGAGTTTCAGACACGGGGCCTCTTGTTAAAATCAGTTAAGTTGACATCTTGTACCATTTTCAATAACACGAGGCAGAGCCTCGGAGACTTCGTTCCCAGGCTGAGCCTGGGAACGAGTATATCGAGGCTCTGCCTCGACTTCAAACAGGAGGCAGAGCCTCGGAGACCTCGTTCTCCGGGCTTACGCCTGGGAACGAGTATATCGAGGCTCTGCCTCGACTTAACAATGGTGCAAGATCTGGGTTAAACCAATTTTTTTATCAGATTGCCTAAAATAAAACTTTTAAAATGGAATTATAGCAGGTTCAAGTCAACTATATCCAGGAGCAAAGACAATGGAAAGCTTTAACGAGTATCATTTAGACCCCAAGCAGTTCCCTTTTCTGAACACCCTGCAAGAGAACTGGCAAGCGATTCGAGATGAATTCACTTACTTTAGGCAGAAAGCTTCTCAGTCAGAGTTGCAGTTTACTTTTGACGTTTTGGGGCCTAAAAGTCAAACGATTAAAACTAAAGGCAAATCGAAGTATAGCGCTTTCGGTGTGCTATTTCAAGGAATGTTTATTGAACAATATATTCGAGAAGCTCAAATTCAATATCCTCAGTATGAGTTAGAGGATGTACCGGAAAAAGCACGGGAATTAAGAGAAAGATATTTTCCCAAATTAACCAAGGCGATAGAAGAAACAAATTCGCTCAATGACAACATCCTCAGAAATGTCTATTTTGGTACATTTCTTCCAGGGCTGGATGTCAAACTGCACGTAAATTATAACCCGCACATGAATCGCGGCTATCTAGGGTTGATTGTGCCAGAGGGAGATGTGGCGATGAAAATCTGTCATGAAAAGCTTTATTGGCATGAAGGCGAATTTATGATTTTAGATCACAGCTATCCCCACTGTCCGCATAATTACACCGATTACGAAAGGACTGTTTTGGTTGTAGATTTCTTTAAACCCGATAAATCTAGAGAAGAAGCGAGCGAGTTTGAACGGGAATTAGTCAGTCAGCGGATGCAAGAAAATCCTTACAGCTTAGGTGTTTTTGGCAAAAACGATCAAGCTAAAATTGAAGATTTTATTAAGTATGGTTTAAGTCATCAGTTGGAATGGGATAAAGCTTTATAAGCACGATTGGATTACAGAATGAACCAAAACACAATGGCAGTCGCCCAGCAGGCATTCGAGTACTTTACTCGCGGCTTGGCGACGGGTGAGTGGGACTCTTTTTTAGATATGCTTACCGATGATTTTACTTTTTGGTTTCCTATCGGTTCTTTTCACGGCTTCAATCAGGGGAAAGAAAGAGCAAGGGCATTTTTTGAGTATGTGAGTGAAGTTTTCGGCGGGATTACAATTACCTCGATAGAACGAGTTACGAGTAGCGATACTACGGTTGTTTTCGAGTTTCGGGATGAGGGGAAAATGCGGGGGGAACCTTATAAAAATAGAATTGCGGTTTCGTTTGATATTCGCGGCGATAAGATTTGCGGATATCGCGAATATTTGGGCAGCGATGGGAAGTCGAATTGATTTAAGATTGCAGATTTGAGATTGCAGATTTAAGATTGCAGATTTGAGATTGCAGATTTGAGATTGCAGATTTGAGATTTAATAAATTCTTTCATATCATGTCCGGTTGTATCGGTATTGTATACGGGCGGGGCGGGTTTATCTAGATATCACGTGGTTCCACTTCATTGTTGGTAA
>DNGJ01000396.1 GCA_003486305.1 Cyanobacteria bacterium UBA11371 | reverse complement strand
ACTCAAGCCGCTGTGTGGGACAGATTGCTTAACTTACCTGTATCGTTTTTTCGTCAGTACACCACAGGCGATCTTCAATCCCGCGTATCTTCAATTAGTACGATTCGTCGCCAACTAGGCGGCAGAACTCTGATAAATCTAATTACCAGTTTGTTCGCGCTATTTTATTTAGGTCAATTATTTTATTACAGCTTTAAATTAGCCTTAGTTGTGCTTGCTGTCGCTGTAGTTGCGATCGCATTTACGACAATCTCCGGTGCTATCCTGTTGCGTAAAGTCCGTCCGCTGCTAGAATTGCAGGGAAATATTTTTGGACTAACGGTGCAACTCATCAATGGTATTTCTAAATTACACATCGCTGGCGCACAGGAACGTGCCTTTGCTTGTTGGAGTAAAAACTACAGTCGGCAAATCAAACTCGAACTCAGTACCCAACAAGTTGAAGATGCCGTCGTAGTTTTCAATACAGTCATGCCCACGTTGACAAATGCCATACTTTTTTGGCTGGCTATCAGCTTGTTACAAGAGGCACAAAGTTCTGGAACTATTGGACTATCTTTGGGTACTTTTCTCGCTTTTAATACAGCCAGTGGTAACTTTATTAACGCAGCTACAAACCTCAGCAATACAGTTACAGAAGTTTTGCAAGTCATCCCCCAATGGAAACGCACCCAGCCAATTTTGGCAGCTATACCGGAAGTAAATTTAACCAAAGCCGATCCGGGTCGGTTAATGGGTAAAATTATGGTCGAGCGGATTGCATTTCGCTACTTGAGCGATCGCCCGTTGACGTTGGATAATGTTAGTCTGCACGCTAACCCTGGAGAATTTATTGCTTTGGTTGGTGCTTCTGGAAGCGGTAAATCAACTTTATTTCGCTTGCTGCTGGGGTTTGAAATTGCGGAATCAGGTAGCATTTATTACGACGGTCAAGACCTGTCTGGCTTAGATGTAGATGCAGTGCGCCGACAGATGGGCGTAGTATTGCAAAATGGTCAGCTGCAATCGGCATCGATTTTTGAGAATATAGCTGGCAACGCTCAGATTACCTTAGATGAAGCGTGGGAAGCCGCAAGAATGGCGGGATTTGCTGATGATATTGCCGCGATGCCAATGGAAATGCACACGGTGATTAGCGAGGCAGGTAGCAATCTTTCTGGAGGACAACGCCAGCGACTTTTGATTGCGCGCGCTTTGGCATTGAAACCGCGAATTTTGTTGTTTGATGAAGCTACGAGTGCTTTAGATAACAGAACTCAGGCGATTGTCAGTGAAAGTATGGAGAAGCTGCAAGTAACTCGAATTGCGATCGCTCACCGCCTCAGCACCATTCGCAACGCCAATCGCATCTACGTCCTCCAAGCGGGGCGGATTGTGCAACAAGGCAGTTTTGACGAATTAGCTGCCGTTGAAGGGCTATTTGCTCAGTTAATGGCAAGGCAAATCGCCTCTTAAGCCCCCCAAGGCATTAGGGGGTTGGGGGGCTCGATGCGTAAGTCTCAGATCTTGCGCGATCGCTCTTCCCCAAGATACATCCCTCTTCTCTCCTATTAGCCAGAGGCGAACAGCAGCCGCTCGTGACACAGTTGGGGATCGAAGAGTGAAATCAAAACATTATGGGACTTTTAGATCAAATTTTAAGCGCTGTAGATAACCCTAACCAACAAGCGAATACCGGGCAACTTGCCAGCATTCTCAACACCGTGCAGCAGTTGAGCAATAGCTATCATACAAATCCCTCAACCATGCAATCCGCTTTATCGATTGTCGGCAATTACGTGCGCTCTGCTTTACAACAAAAGCGCGCTGAAGCAGGCTATGAAGGGGCGCAATCGATTGTCAACCAATATAGCGGCACTTATCCCAACCCTCAAGCCGTCGATGCGCTTTTCGGTTCTCATCAAATCCAGCAAATGGTTCAAACAGTGGCACAAAGAACCGGGTTGGATGCCAATATGATTTTACAGATGCTGCCGATATTGGTTCCTGTGGTGTTAAATTTGCTACGTAGTGGTAGCAATATCCAACATCCTCAGCGAGGGACGAATCCAGTTTTGAATAGCTTTTTGGATGCGGATCGAGATGGAGATGTGGATATTGCCGATGCAATGATGATGGCAGGTCGCTATTTGAACCGTTGAAGATTCTGGGTTTGTAATGTTGCGATCGCCCTACAGCGGATTGCTTTTCGTGTGAGGTACACCGACGCTTTGTATAGCGGCACCCTTAAGGGTGCCGCTATACTTGCCTTGCGCGAAAATGCTTTCCCTCACTCATAGTGCAATCCGCTTTGATCGAGTCGCACCCCTCCAGTCAGGGGTGCGATTTTTTGGCTTTGGAATCGGAATCGAACGCAACTGGTAACAATTCTCTACAAGTAATTACCACCAAACCGGACTCAAGTATGCCAAATTGTTCCTAAAGGCGGATTTAACTAAAAATTCATCGGGTGAAACTGATAATCCGCATAAACTCACCTTAACCGAGAACAAAGTCAAAATATGGGACTTTTCGACCAAATTATGAATGCCGTGAACGATCCCAACCTGCAAGCGAATGCAGGTCAACTTGCTGGTATTTTCGGCACGATGCAGCAACTGGGTAATGATCGAGGAGCAGATGCTTCAACAATGCAATCTGCTATGTCAGTTGTGGGTGGTTTTGTTCGTTCCGCACTACAGGAAAAACAAGCAGAAGGCGGTAACAATGCAGTGCAAAACTTGGTGAATCAATTTGGCGGTACTTCCCCAAGTACCGCCGCCGTAACTGCATTATTCGGATCGCAATTACAACCTATCATTGACGCAGTTGCTCAAAGGACGGGATTAGACCCCAATACAATCCAACAAATGCTGCCTACTTTAGTACCTCTGGTGCTGAATTTCCTCAAAACAGGTGCGCCGAATCAAGATTCTCAAGCAGGTTCAAATCCGGTACTAAATTCTTTCTTAGATTCAGACGGTGATGGTGATGTCGATATCGCCGATGCAATGCGGATGGCTGGTGGTTTTCTAGGTCAATAAACTTCTGCAAAATCTAACATCAAAGACAGGCGAGACGCCTATCCCACAAAACTAATTTTCTTGTGGGGTGGGCGTCTCGCCCGCCCAAGGGAAAATATTGTAATTTTCTTGTGGGGTGGGCGTCTCGCCCGCCATCCAGATAGAAACCCGGTTTCGATATAATTCCTGTTGGTTCTATCGCCTAAAAGCAGTAGTAGCACGGGGTGCAATATCTGGGTCAAATCCTCCCACTTGATTGGTGCGAATTATCCAAAGCGAACCGCCATTTTTTAATAAAATTGTAGCAATTTCATCCTGAGCCTGACGCGGCATTACCGTGCGCCAAGTTGTCATCGCTTTGATAAAAGTTAAGATTAAACTATCTGGTTGGCGAGTTCCTGCCAATTCAAGGTTATTGTAATACCAATCCGAACGCACGGTTCGCCAGGGAATCAAGTTTTTTTCTAGCGATCGCCCCAATTCTACCAATCTTTGAAACCGCAATGTTTGCGGGTCATCAGGATGGCGCTGCAACCAATCTTGAATTTGGGGATTTGATTCAATATCTTCTTCAATCTGCTTAATTGTCGCGTAAAGTGCCAAGTTCGAGTCTTGTACGCAAGAAGCCGCAGGCGTTACAATTGCTGCACCCGTTCCATCCCCGATGCGGTAACGCGCCATCATGATATTTAATTGGCGCGTAAATTCAGCCAGGGGGGATAATTTAATCCCATCAAAATTGTAATCTTCAGTGACCGCATCGAGTTTGACGATAATATCACAAACGGGGCGAGTTCCTAACCACCCTCGCCATAAATCACCCATGTAGCTAGACCATTTAATTGACCCTGCTATAATGCCATCCGGGTTATGCGCGTAAACTTGTTGATATTCGATATCAAAGCGTAACTCATTCGTGATGCGATCGCGCACTACACGCGCAATCCCATAAGCAAAATGCCCCGTCACCATCCCCATCGGTGTTGGTTCGGCTTTTTTCCCACCAATTCCCCCAAAAGTATGAATCACAATTGCCCGATCTCCGACGCGCCACTTGGCTAATGCTTCGGTTTTCTTATTAGCAACTGGGTCGAGTAAAACCGTTTTTGTCTTTCCTTTTTCTCTGGCGGTATTTTTCCAAATTTTGCGCTTAATATAATAAATTCCTGCTTTCAATCCTAACCGCACTTCATCGGGTTTCAATTGCAGAATCCTGCGGGGTTCAATCGCTTGCACGACAAAAATGCCATCCGCACCTTTAGCGCCATAAATATACCAACCTTGGGAATTGAGGGGAGATGCTTCTATATTTTGATTCGTCGATCTGGGAATGCCATCTCGGTCGGGTGGTACTTGAGGAATGCGAATAGTTTCTGGGATATCGTCGAATTGTTTTGAGCTTTGATTATAGTGACGAACTAGAAAGCGATCGCTCTCTTTTTTTTCCCTTTTAATAATAGTCACCAACCCATAAAATCGCCCGGTTATTTGCACGGGTTCTCTTTTAATTACCAGGTAAATCTTTTTACCCTCCTCGCTATATACAACCGCTGGATTTTTGAGCATGACTATAACATCATCCTGCCCCCTCGCACCCGCCAAAGACTCTAACGGGTCAACCTTTTTCCAGTTATTCAATCTATCCGGATGAACCTGTCCCGATTTTTGACTCTTTTTAGTTTCTTGAGTGAAGCGAACATCCTGCGTTACAGTTTTTACATATTCTTGCACTTCTGGCTTGGAACTCCACTGCAAATTGACAATCTTTCCGACTAAATTATGATGGAAACGATCGGTTTTTTGAACTTCAAATAATACAGTTTTATCCTTTATTTCTCTCTCTTCTTTCAATGGCAATATCAACCTTCCCATCCACACTCCCACGGGTTGATAGAGGCTTGATGAAACTGTTTGTTCTAACGGGTAATAACTTGTTTGATAAAAACTATCTTTGCTATAAATTTCGTAATTTGATATTCTTTGAATATTATAATTTTGACTTTTTTTATAATATAAAAATAATCCTATAACTAGAATAACAAAGACCGCGCTTAGAAACACAAATAAGCTCATTCGGATATCGTTTAATTTGGAGCAATTGCTTTAATAATTAGAAGATTTTTTTCCTGATAAACTTGCTAATTGCTAATTGCTAATGGGAGCATTTTTCCTGACATTAGCCATTAGCCACGAGCAACTATGCATGAGATAACCAGCAACTTGAGTTATATAACAGAAGCGCAGGGGCTGACAATAGAGGGGCAGGCACAAAGCCCGCCCCTAGCGGATTAAAAGCGTTGAGCGCCTGCCCAAGCATACCGCATAGTGCGCCCGAAGACCACGGGTTGATCTTCAACGGCGGCGACCGTTTGACCGTTCATACCAACTGCCCACAACGGCATTTTTTCATCGCCTAATTCGCCAGCGCGGAAGATGACCTGATTGGGATTGGCTTTACTCCAACCCAACAAGGTAGCGTTGCTGTAACCGACATTTTCGCCTGGGGCGATAGTCGTGGCGCGGTTTGACTGACGTTCCCAAATCACAGCGTAGTCGGAAGCATCCGATGCGCTCAAACCGCCTTCAAACTGGCGTGCTAGTAAGCGATCGCCCCCCGCCGACCAAGAAACGGGGACTAAAACCGAAATCACCCCCGGCATGTCGGCTTCTTCGTTCGGTTTCGGTGTATTCGCCAATGGAGAAGTAGCAGATATTACCCGCAATTCCCCAGTTTGCAGATTTTCCACAAACATGACGCTGCTAACGCGGCTTTCGTACAATTCCGGCTTAACCTGCATCTGAACGCGGGTATAAGCGGCAAACTTTCCATCGGGGGAAATCACTGCCGGACTGCGGTATTGACGTACACCAGAACCCCTAGTCGAGCTAACTTGCTCGTAGGTTTTCATAATCCAATTCCAGGGAATCGGATAGGGACTGCCGAGGGGGTCGGTTTCCGAGGTTTCTGGTGTTTGAGGCACGGCACTTGGGCGATTGGGGATTGCCTTCGCTTTTTGCACCCGCACTCTTACAGATGGCGATCGCGTCTCCACGGACTTGTTAGCCAAAGCAGATGAGTCGCTAACGACCGTACCGGATGCCATTAGCAGCACACCTGCGAACAGGAACGGGTATTTTTGGTTGAGGAACCATCCACGCAGCAACGGTTGTTTAGACATTTAGTAAATCTCTATAAAGGCGTTTGTTGTGGGAGGAGCAACGCCTAACGGTCAGTTGAGCGTCATTATATGTATACCAGGTATGACTGTAAAATGTTCAAAATTCTATAAAGTTTTTAATACTGCTGACGGAGAGAGGGAAAAGGAAGCAGGAGGGCGATAAGGACGAGGGAAACACAAAGATTTTGCTTTTTGGTCGTATTCCGTAAATTAAGCTGAAATTTGTCCCCTGCTAGCTATACAAACCAGGAATTGAGTTACCAAGCTTTCCCATCCGTTGTACTCTGGGAATCTCCTTCTTGAGATTGGCTGCTCCAGTGGCTCTAAAATGCTACTTTGTCACTGATTATTTTTCCGATCCCCAAGCGCACCAGACGCAGCGAAAAAGCGCCTGTATCGTGGGGGGTTGGATGGAAAATTAAGCTCGAGCGAAGTGGAGAGCCAAATCGACTGATATGCTGCGATTAGTACTGGTTTTTATCTTCAGATTGCTGCTAGTGGCAGTTGGCGGCGGTTTAGCGGCGCTTGCAGGTGTAGCGATCGCCATCAGATCCCCCAATCCCACCCCACAAAAGCCCATAATTGCTCATCTGCTACCATCCCTCGACCCCCAGGTTGCTGGCTCAAATCCCGCTGCTTCGCCTACCCAGGCGACAGAAACAGCAACGCCTGTGGAATCAACATCCCAATTGGATGGGGCAGAACAAGAGAAACTAGAAGCAGAGTTAAAGCAGTTGCAGGCACAGTTAAAAAAGCTGCCAAATCGTCGCGCCAATCGCCAGAAAATTGCACAATTAAACCAGGAAATCGCAGAAATTGAGCAGCAACTAAATCCCGAACCACCCCCCATCGCCTCCACCCCCTTCTTTTCTCCAGATCAAAAGACCGCAACTCTACCCAGCGATGCTTTGTTTGCAGACACATCTGGGGAACTGCGTCCAGAAGCAGGACCAATTTTGGACAAAATCGCCAGCGAGTTGAAAAACTTCCCTAAAACCACGATCCGCATCGCCGCCCACACTGACGGAGCAGGACAACCGAGAAACAACCGCATTTTATCGTTTCGGCAAGCCCAAGCGATCGCTCAATATCTATCCACTGCGTTAGGCGACGGCTACCACTGGCTGGTACTAGGATACGGCGAAACTCGCCCCCTAGTGCCCAACGATACCCCAGTCAACCTGCAACGCAACCGCCGGATTGAAATTGCCGTCGAATAGTCAATCGGTAATTGGTAATGGGTAATGGGTAATGGGTAATAGTCTTAACATGTCTTAGTAGGGGCGGGTTTTACCAGTCAGTCTGTGAAACCACGAGATATCTCGTTAAAGTGTGCCCCTACAACAAACCCAATTTAATCTGCCAGTTGTCTAAGTCTTGAGTCCATTGCAATAACCAATAACCAATAACCAATAACCAATAACCAATTACCAATTACCAATTAGCAATTAGCAAACCTGCATGAAAATCGTCTTCTTTGGCACTCCTGAATTCGCCGTACCTACCCTAGAACGCTTGCTAGCACATCCCGACTTTGAAGTTTTGGCAGTTGTCACCCAACCAGATAAACGCCGAGGACGGGGTAACCAGATGGTTCCTTCCCCCGTGAAAACCGTTGCATTGGCGCATCAGCTACCCGTTTGGCAACCAACGCGGGTTAAAAAAGATACCGAAACTCTCGCACAACTGCGGCAAGCTGGGGCAGATGCATTCGTAGTGGTGGCGTATGGGCAAATACTTTCCCAAAAAATTCTGGACATGCCCAAAATCGGATGCATTAACGTCCACGGCTCGATTTTGCCCCAATATCGAGGCGCTGCGCCCATCCAGTGGTGTCTCTACAACGGAGAAACCGAAACCGGCATCACCACAATGCTAATGGATGCGGGAATGGATACCGGGCCAATGCTGTTAAAAGCTTATACGCCCATTGGGATATTGGATAACACTGAGCAACTGGGGCAAACTTTAGCACAGTTAGGGGCAGATTTATTAGTGGAAACACTGATGAAGCTGGAACGCCAAGAGATCGAACCCATACCCCAAGATTCTGCGAAGGCGACTTATGCGCCACCGATTAAAAAGCCAGATTACAACGTTGATTGGTCTAAGGAAGCGATCGCTATCCACAACCAAGTCCGCGCATTCTTCCCCGATTGTACGGCAACATTTCGCGGCAATCCGATTAAAATAATCGCCACCGCACCGCTTGGCGCTGATTACTTCAATCAACTACCACCAAAATTAAAAGTTTTAGAGCAAAATTGGCCTACAATATCATCTCATTCCGCGCGTCCTGGAGAAGTAGTCAGCATCGCCAAAAACATCGGTCCAATTATTCAAACCGGATCTGGATTCCTACTATTGCAACAAATACAGCCAGCTGGTAAACGCCCCCAATCTGGATCGGACTTCGCCAATGGAACGCGCTTAGCAGTGGGAGAAGTATTTGAAACTGCGGATTCCCAACAATAAAAGCTACTGAATAAAACTGCTCGTTTTTCCCTGTTGCGAAAAACATAACCAGAGAGTAGTTCCGATGGCTAAAGTCAATACCGCTCCCCACACAATAAATGCCCACTTGCGATTGAATCCAAACCGAACGTAGTTAAACGGTAGAAGCGCCACTTGATGGCGGTCTTTGAGGAAAAACCTCTGAGTTGGAGGCAATTTACTGATGTCTCCACTTACGCACCGTTCGGCGAAGGAACTATTAGACAAATAACTGTTAATCTGACAAACAATGTTAGTCACTCGCTGACCTAAGTGAAATTGAAGATGGCTAGATTGCGGTGCGACAAAGAGATCTTGAGCAGACTCCAGAGAGAAAACCAATATAATCGAGGCAATCTGGACAAAAATTGCTACTGTGAGGAGTCCCCGCATTAGCCAGACGGTTAACCCCCTAGCAGATAAGAAACGCCCAAGGAACATAGCTAGAAGGGGAATGAGCAACAAGTGAACCGAGGTGACTTGATACCTCGCCGCCCACGCAGCACCTCCAGACCAGAAATCCAGCCGACTGGTAGCAACAATATGCAAGCAAAGATTAAAAATCCCGCAGACCAAGTACCACTGTATATAAGGCGAAAGTTTCTTCCAAAGGACAATTCCTAATACCAGACAAGGCAACAGTAACGGGTCATAAATGAAAATACTTTTTGCCGGTGAGAATAGCACCCCCAAAATCCCGACATGGGGTGGATTGTTAAAGGGATAATTCGCAGGAACTTCAGGCAAAGCCGACCACATTGGATCTGCGTACAACTGCGCGATCGCGAAGCTCTGTCCGCTCGTCCAAAAACTTCCGTAGCGGATGTAGGTAAAAACTCTTTCCACCAGAGCCAAAGGCATAAAGCCGACTATCAAGAATCCCAAAACCTTGAGAACCTTGAGTTTGTCGCGGCTTTGATAAGCCATACAACCCGCTAGAAAGATAGATACGGTGAAAACGTGAATAAAACTGGTAAACCGAATCAGGAAGGCAGCACCCAGCGCCAATCCACTAAGCATTGCGAAGCGGGGATTCCCTCGTTTGACACAGGCTAAGGCAGCTGCGTAAGCGATGGTGGTAAAAAGTAACAATTGATTATTTTGCTGCGGCACTTGCGCGTAGTGTAAAACTGTAGTGCCAAGTAACCAGGCTATACTCGTTAAACCAGCAATTCGCTCGTTAAATTCAAAAACCCTTAACAACCAGAAACACGCAACTACAGCAGCTACGTTCAACGGCACAAAAATCGTTAAGTTAACTACCAAACCCCGAAAATCTCTTTCCCCTACTTTGGGAAACCATTGGTGCAGTTGAGTTCCTAACCAGTCTCCAGGAAGCATCAGCATAGACTGTCCCAAGTCAAAGGGTACGTAGCGCCTACCTCCTACCCCGTTAACTACAGCAAAGTACCCAGCCCGACTATCCGGTAAATAATCTCGAGAAACTTCTTCAGTACCTGTCAACCAGGCATGAGTCATTTGCAATCTGAGATTTGCATCTGCGTTAATCGTGCCTGTATTGATTGCGGCAATCCACAAGAAGGCAATTAGCGCTACTTTTGTACTCATCTTCATCACCAGGAAGAAAGAATTAAAATTTTTTTATTTGACCATATTTTTTGGTAACATGTTGTTAACAACATTGTCTTACTCTTTAAGCTGAGCGCGATAGTTTGTTTTTTAGTTATAGCCACGGGCGATAGGTCGGTTTGATCGCCTTACGCGCCCCACATTCGCTTTCAGAATCTGTGGCTTTAACTGAATAAGAATAATTTAATTGGGGATGAAACTTAGAAGCATAGAGAAAATCATTAGGAGTGATACTAACGATACAAACTTTGTCTCCTGGAGCAATCTGATTTACAAGCTTAAAATCAACATGACGTTCGAGATGTTTTTCAAGCGTGTAGAATATTGGTTTTACAGCAGAAGGCTTTCTGATTTGAAAAATTACCAATGTTAAAAATAAAACGCATATAATCCCCAAGTTTTTGGTGTCGAGCCATTGCAGATTTTCGCGCGATCGCTCTAAATGAGACACCAGATACAAGTTTAAGGATACTAATGCGATCATCCAGAACATATAGTACCTAAGCTCGTGAGATTGAGGTATGATAGAAGCGACCAAAGACATAATAATAAATAGAATTACACCGACTAAAGTTTCGCGACACCTAACTCGATAACATATATAACTGAAAAGGAGTAAGTTGAAAACTACATAAGCTCCGAAAAAACCACCCATTCTATGTTGAGAAGGATTTTTACTACCTTGGTCTATTGACCAGGGGGCGCTGTTGATTTCTAAAATTGAATAAACCCAACGCTCTTGTCTAGAAGCGTTTTTCAAATAATCTGGAGCGTCTTGGGGTAACGCTTCCTTGTGATTTAACACTATCCCCATTACCTCTATTCTCAACGGATAAAATGGATTGCCATAAAAAACTATATTTTTGATGGGGGTGGCAAAAATCAAAATAGCAGCCAAGAAAATAGTAGGTACTATAGTCAGCAGCGATTTAGATGCCATTCTTCTTGCTATAATTTCTTTAATTAGTTTGAATCCGACAAAGCATAAAATTAGAAAAACTACAGGAATTAATTGCATCTTTATATTGGCAGTCCCAGATGCTGCTAGGAAGATAACAAATAGATTGCGCTTATTTAAAAAATCCTGTTGAGTATAGAGTAAGTAAGTCATTAAGATCGAGATCGAGAGACATACATTAGCTGGTAAATCAACATAGCAGGATGTTGCATGGATTAGAATCAGGGGAACGGCTAAAAGTGCGATCGCTGATAAATAAAAACGAACATGAAAATAAAATTTCAGAAAATAAAGATATACAATTAGACTTAAGAAACTCACTAAATTTGCAGCTTGAACGCGCTGGAATACCACCCAAAATAATCCTTGTAAAAATTGTGCCAAGAGGGGAAACCCATCATAACGAGCCTCAAGAAAGTCTTGGAAAGCATAGGATGTAGCTGGAACAATGCCCCATATCCTGGCGGCAAATGGCAAATGATACCACCAGGAATCATACGAACGATCTACATCAATTAAACTCTTGATAAATAGTGCTATTACAACAATTAGCGCCGCTATATTTAAAGCATATTTAATTACCAATCCTATCCGATGTGACATTTTATTGTGTTTCTCCATTACAGATATACAAAATATAAAAAATGTAGCGATCGCAGGCGGATTAAAATATAATTTTTCCAGATGCGATCGCGAGTAACATCCGAGAATATATGAAAAATCGCCCCCTGCATAATAAACTTGTCTTACACCACAAAACAAAAACGGACAGTAGTAAAGATTGCCATAATCAATACCAATCCCCAGACAATAAATACCAAATTTCGACTTTTAGTATATTTAAACGGTAGCAGAGATACTTTGTTAATGAGAGGGCCATTGATGTGATAGTACAGCCTACTCGGACAATCTGCGGAGAAAGAATGATGGATCAGACAACCAACGTTAATCACCCGCTCAGCTAAGCGAAACCGCTCAAAAGTTTCGGGTTTGTCAAAGTAAATCCGACCTACCTCTGCGCCCGGTCGCAGGATAACCGAGGCGATCTGAATCATAATAGCTAATCCGATCAGCCCTCGCATCAACCACTGGGTGAACCCTTTAACAAATAAGATGCGCTGTATAAGCAAAGCAACAAGAGGAATCAGCAATAAATGAACCGAGGTGATGTGATACCTAGCCCCCCAGGCGGCATCTCCGTGCCAAAAGTCAAGCCGACTGGTCAGGATTATATGCAAGCTCAGGTCAAAAATCACGCTGATTAAATACCACTGGATATATGGCAAAATTTTCTTCCACAGGACAATTACTAACACCAAACAGGGCAACAATAACGGGTCGTAGATAAAAATACTTTTTGCCGGTGAGAATAGCACCCCCCAAATTCCAACCTGCGGGGGATTAATCCAGGGATAATTTGCAGGTAGATCGGGCAAACCCGAAAAAATTGGATCGGTAGCCGATTGCTTGACAGCCAAACTTTGTCCAGAAGTCCAAAAACTCCCGTAGCGGATGTAATCAAAAACTCTTCCTAGCAACGCTAAAGGAATAAAGCCGACTATCGACAATCCCACGACCTTGAGAACTTTAAACTTGTCGCGGCTTTGATAGACTATACAGCCTACTAGAAACACGAATACAGTTAAAACGTGAATAATACTGCTCATCCGGATCACGAGAGCAGCACCTAATGCTAGTCCACTTCAGGGGGCGACAAGCCCCCTAAAATGGTTGCTGTATAAGCTTTATAGCCCTCAAGCCCTTTTGATAAAATCTGCGCTTATTGCTCACATAAGCAATTAGTTCCTCTATCCATTCTTGACACTCATTAAAGGCGACTATCCAACTGTGACCATATAAACCTATCCAAAAGTTGCTATGTCTTTTTCTATTTCTCTGGCGTTCTTGAGTCCGACAAATATATGCTTGTTGCCCTTGGAGTTTAATTCTTTTTCCTTGTAGCCATGCTGCTGTCATTGCCAAAGCAATTAGTAATATTAATCTCATTAGCCTATCAGGAGAAGCTTTGGAATCTTCCAGATTATAACCGCCAGTTTTACAATCTTTAAACATGGCCTCTATCCCGAAACGTTTACTGTAAGCTGACACTGTACTTTGGCAATCATCAAGATTGGTTAAAAGATACAAAGCTTCTTCTTCTTGTTTCCCTTTATATCTTCTTTTCCAATAAACAGCCAAATTGAACCGGCTAAAGCTCTGATTTTGAGTCCAAATTATATCTCGATAAAATTTTTGCATTCCTGGTTTGATTTTTAGGCTTTTTAAGGATTGAAATTTTTGTCTTTTTTCTCGAAAAGTTGTATCCTGTTTTTGGCGAAACACAAAGCTCAAGTGCTGACGGTGTAACCAGTGTGCCAGCTCAACACTATGAAATTCTCTATCGCCAATGATGACTAATTTATACCTTCTGAGTAACCGAATAACCGGGCGTAAAACTTTTTGCTGTTCTGCTAAAGAACTCGCTCCCTCTTTATTCAACAATTCCCAAAATATTGGTAAGGCTCGCCGATGATAAATCGCGCTTACCATCAACACATTATTAGGCAAGCCAATTGCGTTCTATCTAAGGCAACTATCAGTTCCTTTCCTGGCTTTATTTGGCGAAATAAAATCTCTTGAATTATCGGAAACCACAGCAGCACCACACTCAAAGCATTCAAGCTTAAAAACCTCTGCAAGTGGCGACGACGACTATTTTCTTGGATGGGTAACGGTAAGGTTGCTGCCAGTCTTTCTATTTTTACCTGTTTTTGATTCTGTAACAACCATACTAGCATATTTAACGTAATTAATTGTGCTTTTGTCAGATATTTTTCCAGAATTGTCTGGTAGAATGATGGCAGCATATAGTATTAGTTTTTGTTTCGGTCTTGTCAGATTAGCGAGACCGTTCTTTTTTACCATAAAACCACAGTTTAACAAGGGTAGATTTTTAGCCATCAGAGTTTATTTTCAATAAGCTAGTTGTTTGAGCAACTTTTGCCCAGGGGGAAAACAGCCACAACCATTAGCCGTCAAGCCTTCAGGGGCGCTTGTCGCCCCCTGAAGCTAGTCCACTGAATAAAGCTAAGTGAAGACGCCCGCGACGCACGCAAGCTAACGCCGCAGCATAACCCAGAGTGACAAACAGCAGCACTTGATTATTCTGGCTAGGCACTTGGGCATAGTTAAAAACTGTAGTGCTAAGCAGCCAAGTAATACTAGCTATTCCAGCAAGCCGCTCTTCAAAATCAAAAACTCTCAGCAGCCAAAAACAGGAAACTACCACCGCCACATTTAGGGGTAGAAAAATTAGAAAACTAACGACAAGACGCCGTAGAAAGCTTAACTCTATTTGAGGGAACACTTGGTGTAATTGAGTTCCTAACCAGTCACCAGGAAGCATTAATATAGACTGTCCCACTTCATAGGGGATATAACGCTTACCTCCCACGCCCAAAACTCCAACGGGAGATAGTCGGGACTTAGGTTTATAATTCGGTGGAACAGAAATTTCTTCAGTTCCCGTCCACCAGGCATGAGCCATATTTAATCTGATTAAAGAATCTCCGTAGATCGCGCCTGGGTTGACTGCTGTAATCCACAATAAAGCAATTAGCGCTACTTTTGTAATCGTTCCCATGATTTTAAAGAAAAATCCAGTATTTTTTTACAAAGGTTAACAAGCTATTATTTAATTTATTTAAAAGTCCATTTTTGATGCATTAAAAAGTTGACTAAAGTCATAAATCCGGTAATAATTAGGTTTGCATATAAATACCAAATTCCCACAAGATCTACTAAGACATACATCAATATCAAAACAGTTAACGAGCTAGAGAGCATCACTGTATGATATTTACAAAGATCTTGCCAAAAATTATCACCCTGCTTTTTAAAGGTAAATCGCCGATTCAAGTAAAACCCTAAAGTATTAACTGTAATCATTAAAATGATTGTAGAAATAAGGTAATGCCAACCTAATACAGTCGTTAAAACATAGAGCAAAACAATATTTTGTAAAGTACAAAAACCACCAATCAATAAAAACTTAAAGAATTTACTGCTCAGAATGGTGTGGATTTTCAATCTTATGTAGTTCATTAGTCTTGTTTGCGTTACAGTCTCCAGTCAGTATTTTCTTAAGAATCAAACTTAGCGGTTAATCGCGCCTTCAGTCTAGCAGTAACTCGCTCCCAGATGCGCGAATCCCGTAGATATCTATGCCATCCTGAAGGCCCCAGCGCGAAGAAAGAGTATATTAGCCTCAAAACATTTGCTTTCTTACCGTGAATCATAGCAGCTAAAGTTACATTCACTTCTATGGAAAAAAAGGCAACTTGCCAAGTCGCTCTTTTTAAGCTTTCAGGCGCTTCCCAGAGTTCCCAATATTTTTTGGCAACAATTTCTAATTGTTTCTGAAAGTCTTTAGTACTGGAACTACGTAGAACTGTCTGAGAACTTGAATGAACGCGAAACGCAGAAAGTGGCTTGGGATAATAAATTGTTTCCCCACAGCCAGCAATTTTTAGCCATAAATCCCAGTCGGCTGTATACCAAAGTTTATCATCTAAACCTCCCACCTTAAGCGCTACTTCTCGCTTGAAAATCGGCGCGGGTATAGCAATAAAATTCTGCACGAGCAATCGCTCTATCATCAGATTGCTATCAATCGACCATTGAGAATTTGGTAATGGACATCGCCATATTCCCAAAGTATTTCCTTGAGAGTCAATCAAATAAGAAGCGTTGAGGAATAAATTAGTTTGGGGATATTTACAGCGCTTTGCGCTGTTATG
>DNGJ01000397.1 GCA_003486305.1 Cyanobacteria bacterium UBA11371 | reverse complement strand
TGCCGTGTCCCTACGCAAAAACTCTGTGAGATTTTTTATTATGGGCAATTCAACGGACATCATATGATTGGTAAAACCCGCCCCTACGACGCAATTAACTGTATAAGTCCGATGCTTAGGACACGATATGATATCACGTCTGGTTCTATCAGTTGTATATTGTTAATTGTGCCAAAAGCTGTTATTTTCCCTCCCACGAAGTCACCCGCTCACCCGCTCTAAGTTTTGCGATCGCGGCACTTGGCTACAACAGCGATCGCATTGACCCCACAGATGCTTCCTGAGTGCCTTGCGATGTGCAGCAGCAGTTAGAAATCCGATTTTCCACCTGTTGAATCGGAATTTCAATCGAGAATTGAGTTCCCCGCCCCGGATCGGAAGTGCATTTAAATACACCGCCGTGTTTTTCTACCACAATTTTGTAACAAATTGATAGCCCCAAACCAGTGCCTTTGCCTACTGGTTTAGTCGTGAAAAACGGGTCAAAAATTCTATCTCTCACCGCTTCAGGCATTCCGGGGCCGTTGTCAGAAATGCGAATCACTGCCATTTCTCCTACGACACGAGTTTGAATCTGAATTTTTGGAATCTCAGTTGTTTTTTCTTCGATATAAAATTGTTCTAAAGCATCAATCGCATTGCTCAAAACGTTTGTAAATACTTGATTGAGTTGTCCGGCATAGCATTCTACTGGGGGTAGGTCGCCATAATCTTTAATTAGCTCAATGCTAAAACCATCCGATTTAGCTTTGAGCCGAGGCTGCAAAATCAACAGAGTGCTTTCTATTCCATCGTGAATGTTGACAGGCTTCATTTCCGCTTCATCGAGCCTAGAGAAATTCCGCAAGCTCAGCACTAACTGACGGATGCGATCTGCTCCTATCGCCATTGAAGACAGTATTTTAGGTAAGTCGTCGAGGATAAATTCTAAGTCAATCGCTTCTATAAAATTGCGAATTTCCCCACTGGTATTGGGGAATTCCTGTTGATAAAGCTTGAGCAGACTTAGTAAATCCTCGCTATATTGTTTGGCATGGGAAAGGTTGCCGTAGATGAAGTTAACTGGGTTATTAATTTCGTGAGCTACACCGGCTACCAATTGACCCAAACTAGACATTTTTTCCGTTTGAATTAGCTGGGCTTGAGTATTTTGTAAATCTTTCAAGGCTACAGCAAGCTGTTGGGCTTGCTCTCTGGTTTGAGCGAGTAATTCAGCTTGCTGGAGTGCTACCCCAAGGTGGGCTGCTGTCTGAGTCATGAACTCAATTTCACGGGTTTCCCAGTGGCGAGGTTCAAAGTGTTGATAAGCTGCAAGTAAACCCCAGAGAGTTTGTCCTACAAAGATGGGAGCGATCGCATATGCCTTGATGCGGTATTGCTCGAGAATTTCGATGTGACACCGAGAGTGACCAACATGATAAATGTCATCCACCGCGAATGCTTCTCCGTTGCGGTAGCGTCCCCCTTGTGTTTCTTGTAAGTGGGTGTCCTTCCAAACAGTTTCGATCCCTTGTTCGATAAAACTTCCCGCGCCTGGATTGGTAAACTCAAAATCGTTGACAAATTCACCGCCCCAATCAGCGTTGAAGCGATAAACAGCGACTCTATCCACTTTCAGTAATTGACACACTTCTTTAGTCGTTGTCGTAAAAATTTTATTTACATCTAAGGACGCTCGAATCTTGGTAACGACTTTAAACAACGCTTCTTGTTGTTCTTTTGATTGTTGCAGTTTTGCCGTCCGGTCTAAAACTTGATTTTCTAAGTTGCTATTGAGAGTTTGTACTTGTTGATACAACTCGTATTGATAAATTGCCGTGGCAAATTGTCTGCTCAACGCCCGCGCTAATTCTATTTCTTCCTCGCTCCACTCTTTTGCTTGTGCTGATTTTGTTTCTCGCCAAACTTCAAATGATAGTCGGGGGTAAAGTTGCCGTCCATCTTCGTCCCACTGCCCTGCCCACAGGGTTTCTGTCTTGATTTGGTCGCGAAATATACTTAAATACCCCAGTAACTGCTGACGATAGTGGAGCGGTATCATTAACAAGCTGCGAATCGGAGTGGGTCGAAAAGCGACTTGCAGATTTCGTAACTCGGGTGTTTGATAGATGTCTGATATTGCCCAAACGTCGTATTCTCCTGATTTGTAGCGTTCTTTCCAAACGCTGTACTGCTCAAGCAGGGGATATTTTACTTGTGCGGGCATCTGGGGTTGTTTGCCCCAGGTATAAATACTGAGATGCTCTTTGCCCGCGTCTAGGCATTCTGCTAAACTGTTAAACACAAGAGCTTTTGTGCAAAGTCTGCCGCCAGAGCCGCCAAATGCAGCGATGGTTTCTTTTAGGGCTGCTGTTAGTTCAATGGTGGGGAGAGAATGGAGTAGGGTGGCGATGCGGTGAACTGTGGCTTCCCGTTCGGCTTTTTCCCGCGCTTGAGCGAGTAAGCTTGATTGAGCGATCGCTACACAAAGTTGATCCACCACCAGCTGCATCCCCTGAAGTTCCTGTTCGGAAATCGCTCTTGCTTCACTATGGTGCGATACCAGCAGCCCCCACAGCCGCTCCTGATCTAAAATCGGCACGACGATTGAAGATTTTACCCCCATTGCGGTTAAGTATTCCACATGGCAGGGATCTACGGGGCGGTAACGGATATCTTCAAATAAAATTTCTCCCGTCTCCAGATCTTGCTGGGGACTTTGACCAATTTTTCGCGCATCAACATCTACAATTGAACGTACCCGCGCTTGGACAAACATTTCTCTCGCTTGGGCAGGAATATCATCGGCGGGAAAATTTAGCCCCAACAGCGAGGGCAAACGATTATCTTGAATCGATTCGGCAATAACTAAGCCGCTCCCGTCAAGATTAAATTTATAAATTTTAACGCGATCGCTTCCCAGAAACTCACGCACTTCGCTTACGGTGGCAAAAAGAATTTCTTGTAGTTCCAGGGAGCGACGGATACGATTTGTGACGCGAAACAGCAAACTTTCTCGATCGAGATTTACTTGTATATCCTCTACCCTGGTTAGATCCATTGCTAATCCCTAAGTCCTGTTTTAAAATCATAACCCCCTCTCAAATATTGTAATACTATTGAGGCATTTGTCTTCAGTGAAAACACGAATAAAGGGGCTAGAGCAAGAAAGCCCATATTAATAAGTTAACTTTACTAGGTCTTCCTTCCCTATTAGCAATTAGCCATTAGCCGATCGCTGAGTGAATGGTTTTTAATAATTCTTTTGCCGTGTATGGTTTGGCTAAAAATGCCTTGACGCCCATGTTTTCTAGTCGTCCTAACTGATAGTTTGAACTGATTCCGCTCACGGCAATAATTTTAACTTGGGAATTCATTTTTTGCAACAAACGAATTGTGGTTTGCCCATCCATCGAGGGCATCATCATATCGATTAACACGAGAGCAATTTCCTGCCGATGTTGGGCGTATAGAGCGATCGCTTCAATTCCATCGCTCGCCGTTAGCACTCTATAAGCGTATGTTTCTAACGATTCTTTTGTAATTTCCCGAATCGCAGCTTCGTCATCTACG
This sequence comes from Cyanobacteria bacterium UBA11371, assembly GCA_003486305.1. GTDB lineage: Bacteria > Cyanobacteriota > Cyanobacteriia > Cyanobacteriales > Aerosakkonemataceae > Microseira. Next base: position 24,828 of record DNGJ01000397.1, on the reverse strand, counting down.
ACCAAAATTAATTCTCCTTTTCCCCCTGGTAATGCTGGTAAAATTTCTGATAATTGTGGCGTTTCAGTTGTTTCTATAGCTGGCAAAAATACTTGAAATTGGCTGCCTTTACCCACTTCGCTCTGCACCTGCACAAAACCCCCGTGGCTTTTCACAATGCCGATGACAGTAGAAAGACCGATTCCCGTGCCTTTGCCTAACTCTTTGGTTGTGAAAAACGGCTCAAAAATTCTCTCTAAAACATCTGGAGGAATGCCCGTTCCCGTATCGGAAACAGTAATCGCAATATAAGGCCCGACTTTGGCTTCTAGATGCATTCTGGCATAGTTTTCATCAATCAATTTATTTTCGGCACAGATACTCAATATCCCGCCAGATGGCATGGCATCGCGAGCGTTGACGCAGAGGTTGAGAAATACCTGATGCAGTTGTGTGGCATCGCCAGATAGCGTCCAAAGATCTCTGGGTATATTTGTGGCAAATTCGATTGATTTAGGAAATGTTTCTTTGGCAATTTGTTTAATTTCGGCAATTAGATGTCTAATCTGAACCAGGGTGCGCTTCGCTTCAATTCCCCTAGCAAACGATAGAATCTGTTTCACCAAATCTGCGCCGCGCTTGGCGTTATTTTCCAGGGTATCGAGCAGGCGTTGACTTGCTTCGTCGGGCAGCTTTTTTTCTAATAGTTGAACTGCCATTAAAATCGGGGCTAGTACGTTATTTAAATCGTGGGCAATCCCCCCTGCGAGAGTGCCGATGCTTTCCAAACGTTGGGTGCGGAGAAACTGAGCTTCGAGTTTTTTCTTCTCTGTAATATCCGTATTGACAGACAGGATTGATTTTGGCTCTCCTGCTGCGTCTCGCATCAGCGTCCAACGGCTTTGAACGATGATTTCCTGGCCTGATTTGGTGATTTTTTTTAACTCACCCTGCCACTCGCCTTTAGATAAAACAGCGGCTCTTGCTGCTTCTAGTTCGGGGAAAATTTGCTTGTACAAAAGCTGAGCGGCATTTTTTCCCAATGCTTCTTTTTCCTTCCAGCCGTAGAGTTGCTCAGCGCCTTTATTCCAAAATAAAATTTGGTTGTCCAAACTCCGCACGAGAATTGCATCTGTTGTGACATTGAGTAAGGCGGCTTGTTCGCTGATTTTCTGCTCGGCTTGCTTGCGCTTGGTGATATCTTGAATTTGCAAAACAAAGTACAGTAGTTCACCCGTTGCATTTTGCACGAGGGAGAAGCTTAATAGCACCCAAACAATGCGTCCGGTTTTGTGGAAGCATCGCTTCTCCATGTGACAGGATCGCAGTTCGCTATCTAGGATTTGGCGGACGTAGTTGAGATCGGGTTCTAAATCGTCTGGATGAGCGATCGCATCCAATGTTGTAGCCAGTAATTCGGTTTCGCTATACCCCAGCATCTCGCATAACGAAAGATTCACTTGCAGCCATCGACCCGCAGGCGATACCAGCGCCATGCCGATCGCAGCCGATTCAAATGCTGCTTGAAACCGTTCTTTACTTTCCCTCAGTTCCTCTTCGGCTTGCTTGCGCTGGGTGATATCAGTCGCGGTACCCAGCAGCTGTTTCGGTAATCCATCACCAGTTCTAGTGAACGCTGTCTCGCGACTGTGAAGCCAGCGCCATTCACCGTTGATGTGTCGCATCCGGTACTCTATTTCTAGGATTTCCCCATCTTTAATCGTTTGCAATCGTTGGTGGTGTTGCGAAACTTTGGCGCGATCGCTTGGGTGCAGCACTTGCGGTAAGAATGCGGTTCCCATTTTATGCACTATTTCTGGGGAGTATCCCAGAATTTCTCCCACCTGGCGATTTGCATAGATATTCCGTTGTTCGATTAAGTCATAGATATACAAAATCGCGGGTGTGGCGTCGGCTATCTGTTGAATTAATCGTTGATTTTCCCAGAATGCTTTTTCTACTAGCTGTTGCTCGGTAATATCTTGATCTATAACAATTGCGCCGATAATTTCTTGCTCGTTATTTCGCAAGGGAACGGCTGAATTAAGGATAGTTTTGCGTCCTCCATCCCAGCACTGGATGTCAATGCGATCGTTGAGACAAGTTTCTCCTTGATTAATCGCACGCCATAACCCCCATTCTTGAGGTTCTACCGGAATCCCTGTATCTTTGAAGCCAGAAAATTTTGGATTTTGACTGGTGAATTTTAGATCTAGAGGTTGAGCATCCCCCAATCCAAAATCGATTTTCTCACCTCTAAAATCCCTTGCCATACCCCAAATGCGGTAAGCGGCTGGATTTCCTTGCAACAAGCAACCTTGTCGATCTGTTATCCAAACGCCCACTGGGAGGCTATCTAACACTGTTTGCAGCAGTTCTTGCTGGGGATACTTCACCGCCACAGCAAGTGGGATCTCCACAGCACAAGCTGCGCGATCGCTTTTATTAATTAGCGAGGAAGATTGTTCGTTGTCTTCCCCATCTTTTGACCGCACCTGCTGGAAAACGAATAAATTCCGCCGCAATTCTAGAGAATCGATCGCCTGACGGCTTAAAAGCCGCAGGATTTCCACTTGTTCCCCGCTTAAATATCGCGGGGATCGATCCGCAACGCTGAGTACCCCGATTGCGTAACCATCTGGTGCGATCAAAGGTACCCCTGCATAAAACCGAATTTGGGGGTATGAAGTTACTGCGGGGTTGGTGGCGAACCGCGAGTCAGCTAGTGTATCGTTAACGATTAACAAGTCTCGTTGCTCGATGCAGAAAGAACACAATCCAAAATCCCGGGGAACTTCCCTCACTTCCAGACCCACGCTTGACTTGATCCACTGACGATTAGCATCAACTAGAACGAGCGCTGCTATTGGCGTTTTACAGCTGAGTGCGGCTACACGAACGAGATTGTCAAAAACTTCAACAGCAGCCGTATCCACAATTTTGTACCGATAAAGGGCTTCTAACCTTGCCGTTTCATTGTGAGCCTGTAGAGATGTCATAATTTTATTTTGCACTAAACTGGCAAAGCGATCTATTTTTTTAATAGAGGTTTTGGTTTCGTTTGGCAATTAAAATTTGATCCCGATCATATTTCTTAATATTTTTTTAATTTCTGTAAATTTTTCGACAAACATAGCTTGTATGCTTTTTATCTGTTGTTTACAACTAAATCGTTTTCTGAATCAGATTAACAGTTGAGAGCGGTTTAATTCCTACGTTAAATTACCTAAAATATTGTTTGACTAGCTGTCAAAATTAACACATGGTTTCTATGACTACTTGGACGCGCCGCCATATCATTTCCCTCGCTGATTTCGTTCCGGATGAGTATAATACGGTGCTACAGACTGCCGCAAGTTTTCGAGAAGTGCTATCGCGGCGGGTAAAAAAAGTACCGACCTTACAAGGAATTGTAGTAGCTACCCTATTTTTTGAACCATCTACGCGCACGCGCAATAGTTTTGAACTGGCGGCGAAGCGTTTATCGGCGGATACGCTGAGTTTTACGCCGGGGACATCTGCGCTGACGAAGGGCGAGACGATTTTGGATACGGCGCTGACTTACCTAGCGATGGGAACGAATATAATGGTGATTCGCCATCGAGAGGCGGGGGTACCGTTAGCGATCGCCAACGAAATGGATCGGTTAGAATCCCAGGTGAGCGTCCTCAATGCTGGTGACGGTCAACACGAACATCCTTCCCAAGCTTTACTCGATTTATTTACGATCTGTTCTTTATTAGATCCAGATCTACCGCGCCTAGAACTACTCAAGGACAAGAAAATAGCCATAGTCGGGGACATCCTCCACTCGCGGGTAGCACGTTCCAATATATGGAGTTTAACAGCAAGCGGTGCCGAAGTTCACCTAGCTGGCCCCCCGACGTTGTTACCCAAGTTATTTGCTTCCTGGGGTATGGCGCATCAAGCATCTCCTGTCCCCCCTACAAGCCCAGAAGAAGAGAATTCCCCATTACCAATTACCCATTACCCATTACCAATTACCCAACCCAAATTATTTTTGCATTGGGATATCGAACCCGCTTTACAAAATGCCGATTTTGTGATGACGTTGCGCTTGCAAAAGGAACGGATGACGCAGCACCTACTACCTTCGTTGCGCGAGTACCACCAGCGGTATGGAATTACGCGCGATCGCCTCAAACTCTGCCAAAGTGATGTTAAAGTACTCCACCCCGGCCCAGTCAACCGAGGCGTGGAAATTAGTTCTGATTTAATGGACGATCCCCAATTTAGTTTAATTTCCCAGCAAGTCACCAGCGGCGTCGCCGTCAGAATGGCTCTTTTATACTTAATTGGTGGAGGTAAAGCTTAGGTAATTGCTAATGGCTAATTGCTAATTGGTAATGGCTAATTGGTAATTGGTAATGGCTAATTGCTAATTGCTAATTGGTAATGGCTAATTGGTAATTGGTAATGGCTAATTGCTAATTGCTAATTGGTAATTGCTAATTGCTAATTGGTAATTGCGAGCTGGCGGGCAAAGCATTTTTACTATTAGCCATCAGCGATTAGCCATTAGCCATTACCAATAACTTGATGTAAAGTTTTCAACAATTGCTCTGCTGTATAGGGTTTTGATAAAAAATTGCTGACGCCGGTACTTGCTAGTTCAGCACTCATGACGTTGGACAAAAGACCGCTGCTGGCGATGACCTTGACTTGCGGGTTAATTTTTTGTAACGTGCGAATCGTGGTTAACCCATCCATAGAGGGCATCATCATATCCACGATCGCCGCGCTGATGTCGTTTTTGTGTCGGGCGTAGAGAGCGATCGCATCCAAACCATCATTCGCCGTTATCGCTCTGTAATTATAAGCTTCTAAAGATGCTTTAGTCACGTCGCAAATTGCTGCTTCATCATCCACAACCAAAATCAATTCTCTATTTCCTTCTAGGATTTTCCCTGGTGAATTCGATGATTTTATTTCGCGGTTTTCTCTGGCAGGCAAATATATTTTAAATCGCGTTCCTTTCCCCAGGTCGCTGTAGGCGTTGATAAAACCGTCATGGCCTTTAATAATACCCATTACGGTTGAAAGACCCAATCCGCTGCCTTTTCCGATTTCCTTAGTTGTGAAAAATGGTTCAAAGATTCTATCAATGATTTCTCGAGGAATGCCGCATCCAGTATCCGCGACGGTGATAACAACATACCGCCCTACTTTGGCGTCAATATTCATTTTAGTATAGTGGGAGTCGATCGTAATATTTTCCGCCGAAATATTCAGAGTCCCGCCATTTGGCATAGCATCGCGAGCGTTGACGCAGAGATTGATTAAAACTTGATGCAATTGAGTAGCATCGCCGCAAATAGGCCAAAGTTCTGTTATCGGTTTAGGTGCGAACAGATCGATAGACTTGGGAAAAGTTTCTTTGACGATTTTTACTACTTCTTCAATCAAGTCAAAGATTTGAATAACCTCCATTTCTCCTTCGGTTCCCCGCGCAAAAGACAGCACTTGTTTAATTAAATTTGCTCCCCGTTTAGCGTTGTTTTCTAGTAAATTTAGTAACCGCTGACTCCGTTCATCGGTCACGACCATTTCCAGGATTTGAACCGATGTCAGAATTGGCGTTAAAATATTATTTAAATCGTGAGCCATACCCCCAGCTAACGTGCCGAGACTTTCAAGCCTTTGGGCGCGTTGGAACTGGACTTCTAGTTGTTTTTTCTCAGTTATATCCGTATTAACAATCAAAATTGATTTGGGTTTATTCTCTTGATCGCGCACGAGCGTCCAGCGACTTTCGACGACAATTTCTTTGCCGTTTTTGGTAACTTGGCGCAATTCACCATGCCACTCGCCCGTTGCAAAAACCGTTTGTCGCGCTTGTTGTATTTGAGGTGAATCCTTAAACAAAACTTCTGACGAACAACCGACAAGTTCGATAGCATTCCAACCATATAAGCGTTGGGCGCTCTCGTTGCAAAAACGGATGCAATCTTGCGTATCCAGAACCAGAATCGCATCTTGAGATTTGTCAAGCAGCGTTGCTTGCTCCCGAATTTGCTCTTGAGCCGATTTGCGATCGGTAATATCTTCTGCAATGCCCAACAAATATTGGGGTTTTCCGGCTTTTTCTAGAATGGGAATTTTTTTAGTATGCAAAAATCTGATTTCTTTGTTCTTGGTTGGGATTGCTTCTTCTGGAATATCTACAACTTTTTTATTTGACAATCCTTCCCGGTCTTTTTCCGTCAATAGGTCGGCTATTTCTTTCGGAAACAAGTCTGAATCGCTTTGACCAATAATTTTTTCTTTATCAAAACCAATCATTTCTGCACCCGCTTTGTTGATGCTGACGTACTTGAGCTTTTTAGCATCTTTGACAAAAATTGCGTGCGGAATATTTTCGACAATCGAGTTGAGGAAAGTTTGCGTATTACGCATTTGTTCTTCGGCAATTTTGCGGGCGGTAATATCTGTTTGAATGCCGACAAAGTAAAGTAAATCCCCTTTTTCTGAGAAGACGGGAGAGATTTTGACTTCGTTCCAAAATGGCTGACCATCTTTGCGATAATTCAACAGCGTGGTTTGAATTTCTTGCCGAAGAGCAACGGCTCGCTTGATGCGAGCGACTACTTTTCTATCTGTACCGACGCCTTGCAAAAATCGACAGTTGCGACCGATAATTTCTTCTGGTAAATACCCGGTAATCCGCGAAAAAGCAGGGTTGGCGTAGATGATGGGATTGTCTGGTTGATTCGGATCGGTAACGATGACTCCATCGGAAACCGAAGCGACGACACGGGCTAGTTTGAGGTTTTCGGCAGTTATGTTCCGCATCTCTGCTTCTGCTTGCTGACACTCGGTAGCAATGCGTGCCATATCGGCGATATGACGCCGCAACTCCAACTGGCTGATAATTTGGCGACTGAGGGCTTGCAGTGCCTCCACCTGTGCCAAACTCGGTTGGTGGGGTACGATGTCTGCCACGCAAAGCGTGCCGATGATTTGTCCTCCTGGTGCAATCAGGGGGACACCTGCGTAAAATCGGATGTGGGGAGCCGCCGTGACGACGGGGTTCTTGGCGAAGCGATCGTCAGCTAAGGTATCTGGGATAACTAAAATATCCCCTTGTTCAATGCATTGGGGACACAAACCAAAGTCGCGGGGCATTTCCGTGACATCCAAACCTAGCTTGGATTTGAACCATTGACGGTTCCCATCGATCAGATTAATTAAAGCAATGGGTGTGCCGCAAATATGGGCGGCTAAACGGGCGAGATCGTCGAAAGCCGATTCTGGATCGGTATCGATAATCTGATAATGGCGGATAGCTGCGAGCCTTTCCGCTTCATTGTCGGGTAAGGTAGTTTTCATTAAATTAAAATTAAACAAAAAATCTTTCGATCTATTGCTGCTAAAATTGTAATCTTGAGTATTTGCTTGCCGTCTGGGAGAAATCTTTTTAAAATGCTTTCGTTTTATCTATTCCACATTCTAGTTCATGATTCAGTAGCAGTGGCGCTCTGCGAAACAGAATTTGACAATATTATATAGATATCTGTAGCAATATTAATGCCAAAAAAGCGATGAACCTTGGATCGACAACAGCCTTAGAATCGCCTGTTAAAAGCGGGGATCTAGACAGCTTTGCGATTACGTTTGCACCCCTATCTCTTGAAGAAGTTTACCAGCTAGCCGACGATCCGGCTAACGGTGCGGTGGTGGTGATGAGCGGTACTGTACGCAACCAAACTGATGGTAAACCTGTGGTTGCTCTAGAATATCAAGCTTACGAACCGATGGCGATCGCAATTTTCGGCAAAATCGCCCAAGATATCCGCAAAACTTGGTCTGATGCGAATCGGGTGGTAATTCACCATCGCGTCGGACGGTTAAAAATTAGGGAAATTAGCGTGCTGGTGGCGATTGGTTGTCCCCACCGTGGCGAGGCGTTTGCGGCGTGCAAGTATGCAATTGATACGCTCAAACATAATGCACCAATTTGGAAAAAGGAAATTTGGCAGGATGGCTCTAGCAGTTGGGTAAGCATCGGCGCGTGCGAAAATAACGAAGCGGGCTGCTGAATTTGAGCAGGTGACTCCGTGAGCAGGTGAGAATATAAATTTATCGGGCTAGCGGCAGCATGAATGCTGCCGCTATTGCATTCAAAGCTGTTTCATATCGTTTCCGGTAGCAATGGTAGTGTATAATTTTTGATGTTGTAGGGGCGGGTTTTACCAAGCAGTCTGGGGAAGTACGAGATATTTCGTTAAAGTGTGCCCCGCCCGCATATAACACCGATGCAACCGGATATGATATCAGCCATCACCTTTGTTTCTTCGTTGATTTCTGGTTTTTAAGCCAACTATTTTTCCTAGAAACCGGGTTTCTTTGCATTTGTCTAGCGGCAGCATGAATGCTGCCGCTAGACAAACAAAGCCTTCGCGCATCAGGGTGCAAACTTGTATCAATGCCGCTAGGCCGGATTCTCTTGAATTTTTGTAAACACGGCTACATCCCGAAACAATAATCCTTTAGACTGATTTGCAATTGAAAATTTTGGGATAAGCAAGCACATGCAGATAGCAAATTTGCAGTGGCACGATTATTTGCTGCTGATTTCTTTTGTTGGTTCTATTGCTGGCCTAATTTTACTATACGAGCCAAAGCGGACTCAAGGGGAAGAGTTTGAGGAGATCGAGCGAAGTCTGATGGAAATGTGCTTTACTTACTGGCTGGTGTACTGCGTCGCTAAAGGCATTTTAAAGTTGGACTTGCCGGAGTGGGAAACTCTACTGATGAGTTTAAAGTTAACGGCGGTTATTTCTTACCTGCTGACGTTCTGCTGCATCCTGTCGCTACCGCTGCACCGTCTTTCTAAGCAGTATGCAAAATGATTTTGGTAATGGGTAATGGGTAATGGGTAATGGGTAATGGGTAATTGGTAATGGAAAAGTCGATCGCGCTCAAAATGAGCAATTAGCCATTAGCAATTACTAACAAACATAGGAATGAGCAATTACCCATTACCAATTAGCAATTACCAATTAGCAATTAGCAATTCTTTTTGTTTGTTTTGCCGAGGGCTGTTGCGATCGCATCCTCTAATTCTATCTGGGATAGGGTCGCGAGAATGAAGACTTCTTGAACGGTTTTTCCTGACCGGGCTAGGACTTTAAAACCCCCCCGAATTGGTACGGACACCCGCAACTGCAATTGGGGCGAATGACCTTTAACGCGGCTAAGAACGCCTGGGGTGATGGTTTGAATGCCGGGGTAACCAAGCAGGCGTTCTAAAACTGGGATTAAGCCGTGTATGTGGGTAGAATGGTTCCAAACTAACCTGCCACGGTCGGAATTTTTCATTGATTTAAGCTGCTTCGATGGGTGCCATTGTCAGACCGGCACGAGAAAGCTGTTGATGGTAAAATTCGGCTTGCTCTTGGGGACCAACCCAAACAATGGCTTGACCTTCATAGTGTATCTGGTTGGTGAGTTCCCACGCGCGATCGCTAGTCATGTTGGGAATATACTTCACCAAACAGTCATGGACGTGCCCAAACGTGTTGAAATCATCGTTCAGCACGATCACCTTGTAATTAGGATAAGGCTTGCGGGTAACTTGAGATGACTTCTCAGGCGTTACAGTCGGTGCTGTCGCCATCGCTTCGATGGCTGTTGAAAGTACTATCGGCATAGGGTCAAGACTGAAATTACAGAAGCAAAACGGGTCTAAGAGCTTTTTAACATAAATTGACAATCCTGCTGTTGGGGGATTTCCGAATACGGTAATGGGTAATGGGTAATGGGTAAGAAGACACGGGAGGTAGCAGCGCCCCGACCTCCTTCCCCGACGTAAGCGCAGGAGTTGGAGATTTTAGCAATTAGCCATTAGCAATTAGCAATCAGCAATCAGCAATTAGCAATTACCGCCAATCTTGCCAAGCGTTATTAAAGATGGAAGTATTGGGGAAGGCAACGGGGTTGTTGTTTTTCGCTAGCAGGCGTTGCAGTGCTTCTAATTGCGGCTCTTTTCGCGGAAGGTCGTCTACTAATTGATCAGGCATCACCCCATTTTTTAAGGCAAAATCCGCTACCGTTCCGGCTGCTGCACCTGCCGACCATTCAAATGAGTGTACGCGATAAGCGGCGGCGGCGGTGTGGCTGGTGGCGATGCTTTTACCTGCGACTAGCATGTTATCGATTTTTTGAGGAATTAGCGCCCGCAAGGGAATCTGAAACGGATACGCTTCGCCTTGTCCTTTTCTGGTTCCTTCTTTTTCCGTATTTCCAGGCGCTTCGGGGGGACTGTTGGTCATGCAAGGATGGAAATCAATGGCATAGTGTCCGATACCCACCGAATCTGGGAAAATAAATGCACGCGATCGCGCCGCCACCTCTTCTGGCGATACTAACCCTGCAAGTACCGCAGCTGCATTCAATCCCGACAGCGACGCCCACAAGCGACGATACGCATCTGGTTCTAAGCCTTGGCGATAGAAATCTGTGCGGAAATTGTTTCGCGAAATATCAATTTCCCATACCATAAATCCTTCCGGTTGTGCATAGCTGGGTCGTCCAATTATCCGCCGTCCTTCGCGCATGTAAGGATACTTTGACAACCCGTGGGCGGTTCCCATTGGCGAATCAAATCCAGAAAGAAAGCGGTGATTGGGATAGGGTTTTTTAACTCCATCTCCCAGTTGAGAGTCTGTGGTTCCAGTCACTAACCAATAAAAATATCCAATCGCGTGTTCTTCCCCTCGGCGTAAAGTTTCCGTCCGCAATCCGCCCATCCATCCCCCAGGTTGCAATTGTCCCGTCGCTTGCAATTGTGCGCGGGTATAAATTAAATTATCCTGGGATGTTCCGGGACGATAATCATTTCCCCAAGTCCAGTTTTGCATGGAAATATCGCCGACATTGATCGGGAATTGTCTGGGGTCTGAGGGTAATTTTTGATCGGGTTTGGCACTAAAGATGCGACGGTAAGTAAAGACTAGGGGAAAACTGGCGAGTCGCGGTAATTCGTAACTGTAATAAGGTGCGTATTGGGAATAAAATGGCGGCAATGTATGGTTTTGCGGTTCCGCCATTGCTTCCATGGCAAAAGTGTAAGTAAATCCTTGGGTGCAATAAGCGTCACCTGTGGTGCTAGATGAAGAAGGTTCTAAATAAGAACGCGGATCGATTCCTAAACGATAGGGAACGTCAGCAAGTCCGATTAATTCTCCTGTTTCTGTCGCATCAATTACATACCAATCTGCCGGTCTAGGCGTGGAGGTTTGTTTGCGAGATTGACGGGGTACGAAGCGGATAATTGTTTTATCGAAACGGGCAGAATTTTCGTAACGATAGGCGTCTTCTATTTTTGCTGATAGAGTTTCGGTGTTGATTGGGGGAGTGCCTTTTGCTGGGCGATGTTGAATTGCGATCGCGCCCGTTATTTGTTTCCCATCCGGACTATATTCTAACTCTTTAATTACAGTAGAAGGAAGCCATTTTAACTTCCCATCGCCCTTGTCTTCGGCATCTTTTAATACCTCATAAAGCAACTTGTGACCATCGCGGGGTAGAAAGCAAGATTCGCTGACCCAACACTTACCCGGATTGAGAATCCCGTAGTGTTCTTTGATACGCTGGCGGAAGTCTAGATAACCGCGCGGGAAGAATAAGCGATCGCGTTGAGTTTTTCTTTCGTCGAGGGCGGAAGTACCTTGGGCAGAAATTTGTCCGCCTACCCAATCGGTAATTTCGGTGAGACAGACGGTGCGCCCTGCGAGTAAAGCTTCGTAGGCGGCGGCGGAGCCAGAGAGTCCCCCACCAACGACGAGAATATCGCATTCTTCGGTTTTATCCGGTTGTCTGGGGGGTGCGGCGACGGCGGCGGGGATGAGTTGTAGCAGAATTGAGATTAGCGGGAGAATGGTGAGCGATCGCTTCATATTATCTATCAATCAGCATACAAACTTTTTAACTTACCACTCTTAAAATGTTTATGGCAAGCTTTTCAAGGGATAGAATTGGGGTCTATGCCAAGCGATCGCAATTTTTCTTCTAACTTTTGAATGCGTTCTTCTGGTGTCGCCAATTTTTGTCCCTGCTCATCATACCAGTAAAGCCACTCCCGCGTAATTCCCTGATAAGTTCCTCGTTCATATCCAATTGCTAACCCAATTTCTTCTAGCCAAACTGGATTTCCTCGCTGCAATACATATTCGCCATCGGTCAAACGATACACTTCTAAGGGTGATTTTTTCCGCCGTTGGGGATGGTAAACTACATAGTACAAAATCTCCAATTGGGCATACTGTTTTTTCTTAATTGTATATTCTCCCCGACGTGTTTGCGAAACAACTTCCAGTACCAAAATCGGCACGCGCTGTTCTTCCCAAAGCACATAACTTAAACGCAGATTTTCATCAAAAAATCGTTCTACTCCCAGACTTAAAAACCCATCTGGAACAATAGCAGGTTGTTCGGGATCGTAGTAGATTCCCATATCAACACCAAAAAACCAATCCATCCGGTTTGCCCAGAAAAGAGCGAGGATTGCTTTTAGCAGGGACGGAATTAAATCTTGCAGTTCATTATCCACAGGCGTATCGTCCGAGTCGGGTAGATCTTCAGCACTGGGTAAGCAATGCAGTGGATTATACTTGAACATGATTAACTTCCCTAATTAATGTCCTTTTCTTTACTTTTAGCATTTAAGGAATGATGATGGCAGAAGCTCAAAACGCAATTTCACGCTGGGATATCCATACCAGACAATTGATGGAAAAGTATACTCGTGAGGGAGATCTGGAGAAGAGAAAAGCTCATGGCAGTAAAAATTATTGAATTTTTGGGTATGAATGCTCATGCTTTAAGCGCTTTAGACTATCGAGCGGCTGAAAAGTTGTGTCCCTACATTGGCACAATGTGTAAAAAAATAAATCGAGAGCTTGAGCAAAAACCGATGTGCGTAGTTGAAAGTCGTGGAGGAATTCCACTAATTGTATGCGAACATAGACTTTTATCCACGGTAATGGAGAATCCAACTTCCTATCAGCGTTCTAGATTATTTGAAATATCGCAAATAATATTTGATGAGGGTATAGAACCCAAAGATATTGAATACAAGTATGAAGTTACAACAAGACTAAGGCAAAGATCCGACTTTGTGCTTAGGGATAAAAGAAACGGTGATGCTTGCATTTTAGAAATTCAAGGCGGCGGCGAAACAAGTTCTACAAGAATTCTGACTGACCATGTAACCAAATGGGAAAATGGAGAAAATGTAAGATTAGATGATTTTCCCGTTCGAGTTACAAAAAGCGGTAAGATGACTGCCCCTGGACTAATTCCGGCGAATGCCTGGAGGCGCTTGCAAGAACAAATCATCGTCAAAGGCGGAATATGCGTCAGTTCTGAGAAGAAGTTTGTTGCAGCTATGGGGAAAACGATCTATCTACACCTATTGGGTAAATTACCCACGATCGAATCTATGAAGCGACAAAAAAGCGGTTCTTGGAATTGTGCTTTCATTCCCTATGAAATAAGTAAGAGCGAACAAATTCATTTCAACCTTGACAAAGATAACGTCTTATAATTAGACCTCAAAGAATTAGTTACTAAGCTAATTGAGTATGGTGTGAGAGATGATGAATTTTTTACCACTGACATGATACCTCTAGAAGAGGGCTAGTTGGTGGAACGTAGGGCGCGAAGGTTCTTCTATAAGCTCATATCCTTTTTCGACGTTAACAATCCGTTCAGCAATGTACTTAGCCACGTAAACAGTTACTGCATTTCCTATGATTCTGAATCGACGAGAGTCCAATCGGGGGGAAAGCCCTGAAGTTTCTCGTACTCCGAAGGAGTCATCCGTCTGACAGACAACATCTGAGCTACCTCTTGAATCAAGCGTCCAAGTTTCTCCGTCATTACGAAATCCTTTTGACTGCGGGCCTGCTGTATGCTTTCTTCCAATTGAGGCATGTTGGATAGAATAGAGATTTGATTTTTGATTGCTGTTTCTAACTCCACTGGAAGTGGTTTTTGTCTCGCACTGGCTCGCTCCAGTAGGGATTGCAAATGGTCTGTCGTCAAGAAGAACCTTAGCGGAACAAATCGATCCAAAACTTCCGACAAGGAAGACTCTTCTACGTCTCTGGGGTGTTCCGAAGAATTTAGAGTCAAACACTCTCCACGAAAGACCATACCCGCACCCGTCCAACTTATTGAGGACAACTGCAAAATCTCTTCCATTGTTACTGTTGAGCAATCCTGGGACATTTTCGAGAACAATCCATCGAGGTTGGCGTTGTTCAACAAGTTGTATAAAGTTATGGAATAGTCCACTTCTGTTTCCCTCTAAACCTTTTCTTTTACCTTGATTTGCTAAGGATACATCTTGGCAGGGAAAGCCTGCAACATAAATATCAGCGGCGGGAATTTCAGCGCTATCTATCTCAGCAATATCTGGATATAATGGCACATCAGGCCAGTGCTTTTTCAATACTTTTCTGCAAAAAGCATCGATTTCACACTGCATTACAACTTCCATCCCAGCCATTTCAAAGCCGAGATCGAAGCCTCCAATCCCTGAAAAAAACGATGCCGCTCGCAAACGTCTTTCCATTATGCTCATATTCATAGGACTATTGCTTGACTATAACCAATGTATTGGGTATAGTCAAGTAGTTTTAGGTTGAAACATAAATGGTAACTGTACGGTGGAGGCTGAAAGAGTTACTCCAGAGCGAGGGAATAACTCAATATCAGCTGATGAAGCTGGCTCAGGGTAGAGTGAGTAAGAATACCATAGGAAGTGCGGTTCGGAATGAACTTAATGGCGTTCAGTTTAGTACGTTGGCAGCAATAATAGACGTGCTAGAATCTCATCTTGATAGGCAGATCGGCATTGCTGAAGTAATAGAAGTTAGAAGAGAAATGATTGATGAGTAAAAGAAGCGATCGCTTGCAGCAAGCATTCTTAGATCTTATCCGGCTGTCTGGGGGGTGCGGCGAGGGCGACAGAGATAGGGGAAAAAAGAGAGCGATCGCAGCTTACCACTGTCAAAATGTTTATGGCAAGCTTTTGACGCCTCCAGATGGGGAGGCAAGCAAGTTCGGCGCTTGCGATCGCTCATTCCATACCTTTGAGTTGCTACTGAGCCATTCTCAATTTTTTCAACAGCTTTAATCGCTTGCTGTTAAAAACCTGAAATTGCTGGTCAATTGCTTTTAAAACAGCCGGTACGAATCCCTTAAAAATCTCCCTAAGTTCTAACAAAGGTTGATTCAGAGTTCCCGTATAAACAAGTTCAAAGTCATCGGGAATGAATGCATGAGGAACCGAGGCTAACTTGGTTTGCTCCACCAGGGTTTGATCGATGTAAAGATACAGGTTTTGTCGAAACCAAGAAGGTATCGTTTGATCGAAGATGATTTGGGGGCGGATTATATCAATCCTTTTATATCCTCTCTCTTCGTATAACTTTTGCCAAAAAGCAGGCCGCTGTTCGTTTATGTGACCGTATCCCCCTTGTTTGGGAATCGCCGCAGAAAATAAAATCGTTCGCGAAGATTTGGTTAAAAAATCAACAACGGCATCGCTTTTAGATGTGGGGACGTGTTCGGCAAATTCCGTACTGATAGCCAGATCGCACGGGATCGGGTCTGGTATTTCTTTGCTGAGATCGAATTTCATGAACTCGCTGACGGAAATTAGCAGATCCTCTGGCTGAATCGAGGGATGAGCGATACAGCAGACTTTTTTTGCTCCTGCTTCTTTAAATGCTTTTAACCAACCTCCACCCCCTCCACCTAGATCGATAACTGATTCGGGAATACCAATCCAATCGGTAATTATCGGCACAATTTTTTGGGCGGCTTGATAGGTAACTGGTGTATGAATGCCAAATTGATATGTTGTTTGTTGCATTTGTTTAATCTCTCTAAACACAATGTAAAATTCTGTATAACCTAGCGGGAAAATTATATTCTAAATCGGCAGTTTCAGCTTTTCAACTAAATCTGAATTTATCCCAGCAGATTTGTACCAATAGCCACACTGACTCCGAGAGAAGGTAAAGGATTGCGTTCGCCAGAGCATTTCTAAATTAATTAAAGTTAAAAGAGTGATACTTGATGAGTAGAAGCAGCGATCGCTCTCAGGTATAGGTCGTTAAAACAGAAAGCTTACCCCAAGACAGAGGCGCTTTAAATCCAGAAAATCACCATTAAAAGTAGAAGTTTAAAAACCTCTCGTCAGTTAGTCATGTTTAAAAGCTTAACAGTCACAGGCGCTATCATCGCAGTTGGATTAGTTGGTACGTTAGATTACTCAGCGATCGCTCAAACTAGGGAACCTGCAACACCTGCATCGTCATCCCGCCAAAGTCAGATAAGTGCGATTGACAGACAGTTTATTATCGACGCCGCTCAGGGGGGAATGGCAGAAGTTAGACTTGCACAACTCGCTTTGCAGCGGTCAAGAAATGAACAGGTCAGGGAATTTGCTCAGCGGATGATTGAGGAACATACACGAGCAAATCAGGAATTGATGCGCTTAGCAACTCAAAAGGGGGTGACGCCGCCAGCAACACCAGGCCCTAAATATGAAGCCGCAATGAGGCAGCTAATGCAACTATCTGGAGAAAGTTTCGACCGCGCTTATATGAGCGAGGGGGGACTTAACGGTCACCTCGAAAGTGCGGCGATATATCAGCGTCAAGCTATGTTGGGACAAGACCCAGATTTGAGAGCTTTTGCTGCCAGAATCTTACCAAGGGTGCAGGAGCATTTGCAAATGGCTGGCACAATGACGGGCAATACTTTTGCTTTTTCAGACGACAACAATCTGCGTTCTATACCTGATATGCAGATGAATCAATCAGATAGCCCCCAGTAGTGCAAATTGCAAATTACAGCAGATTGCTTTTGCTGTAAGGAAAAGCCTTAAGGCTTCGTTTGTGTAGCGGCACCCTTAAGGGTGCCGCTACACAAACGAATATGCTGCCGCTACACAAACGAATATGCTGCCGCTAAGTAGGTGAATATAAATAAACTCACCACAATGGCGGGCTGGTGTCGCCCACCCCACAAAACCTTAAATCTCTTGTGGGGTGGGCGTCTCGCCCGCCATAGGTAGGGATAGGTATTTTCACTTTATTTACCTGCACTACTTACACCAACAAATATGCTGCCGCTACACAAACAAAGCGATTTGGCTAAAATCCCTGTTAGCGAGTGCGATCGCTAACCGAACTCAACGGCTATACTAACCGGAAAATCAACGGGTAGCGGTACGGTTTTTCAGGTTCGCCGATAACTTGAACAATCGCAATAATGGGCATTATCAAACTAACCAAGCCCAAGATAATTAGCAGCGGGAACCCAATTAAAATCCCAATAAAACTAAAGATTAGAATCAAGCCAATTAATCCATAAATATAAAGGTTTATGTGAAAATTTACGGCTTCTTTGGCGTTTTGTTTTACCACTGAATCGTTTGTTACAGATAAAATAACCAGCGGTATTATTACCGATACAAAGGTAGAGCTAAAAAATATCGAGCCGTGGCATAGCGTCGATAAAAGCTTGCGTTGCTCTTGTGCTTCCATACCATCCTCGCTTGTAGGAATGCCATTACCATCGTAGCTTGTTGCATCCTAGCGTCGCCACGATTGTGAAGATATGCGATCGCTCTTTTTTCTTGAACTCCCACTAAACTTTTGATAAAATAAAATGGTGCTAGCGAGAACCTATGAAAAAGTCACCGTTTTATTTGCTTATTTTTGTCGTCCTATTGTTAGGAATTATCTTATTTCAAGCTCGGTTGTTACAAGCGATCGCACCACCCCAAGATGCAACTATTGTATCTAAGCAGTCAAAAAATGAAAGCGAAGATGAAGCCAGCGCCCCCATGTCAAGTGTCGATGAGGCTGTCAAGGACGCTGAAACTTTACCAGGGCTATTTACGCTTTATCGCCACAAACAAAATGGCAAAATATTCCTGGAAATTAAACCAGAACAACTGAATAAAAACTACCTAGCTACGATTACCCTAGCATCGGGAATTGGCGAACAAGGGTTGTATGGCGGGATGTCGCTGCAAACTTTTTTGTTCTATTTTCAACGGGTGAATAACAATTTACTCTTTACGGTTCGCAATGTAAATTTTCGCGCGAATCCCAATGACCCTCAAAGACTTTCGGTGGAGCGTTCTTTTTCCGATTCGGTACTATATTCTCTCAAAATTATCAGCATTCATCCCCAAAGAAAAACTATGCTTGTAAATTTGGGAAACCTGCTTTTGAAAGATTTACCTGGGTTAAAGTCTCTGCTGAGAAATACTTTAGATGTTCGTTACGAACTCGATGGGAGCAAATCTTATTTTGGCACAACTGAAGTTTTTCCCCTGAATGTAGAAGTTGATTCAATTTACGGCTTTTCCCTGGCGGAAGGTGAAGATGAACCAGATCTGCCCACCCTAGTCGATAAAAGAGCGCTGAGTCTGAGAGTGCATTACAGTTTCTCTCAGTTACCGGAAAATAACAACTATCGTCCCCGCCTTGCAGATGAGCGCGTTGGCTATTTCCATACTGTCTATAAAGACTTTTCTAGGGATAATCAAACAGATCCGTTTGTGCGCTACATTAATCGCTGGCATTTAGAGAAACAAGACCCCAAAGCGCCGATTTCTCCACCCAAAAAACCAATTGTATTTTGGATTGAAAATACCGTTCCCCTGGAATATCGCGAGGCGATTAGCGAAGGAGTGTTGATGTGGAATCTGGCATTTGAAAAAGCCGGATTTAAAGATGCTTTGTCAGTGCAACAAATGCCGGATAATGCAACTTGGAATCCGGCGGACGTGCGTTACAATACAATTCGCTGGATCAATTCTTTAGATGCGGCATTTGCGCGGGGACCAGCGCGAGTAAATCCGGTGAATGGGGAAATTTTGGATGCGGATATTATTGTGGATGCTAATTTTGTGCGATCGCAAAAACAAGACTATCGCACTTTTGTCGAAAACCAACCATCATCGAATGCTAATTTAACTAACCCACCCTGCGATTTGAATCAAGCAAGCGAGCAGTTCGCCATCGGAGAGATTGCACTTCCCTTAGTTCAAAATCAACCGAACGATCTCAAACAATTTATTCACCAATTCTTGCGATTTGTTGTTGCTCACGAAGTCGGACATGCATTAGGTTTGCGACACAATTTTCGCGCCAGTACAATGCTTAACCCAGAGGAACTTAATAACACCAACATCACCCGCACTAAAGGAATGGTGAGTTCGGTGATGGACTACGTACCGATAAATTTAGCGCCAATTGGTACGCCGCAAGGAGATTATTTCCCAATTGTTGTCGGCGCTTATGACGAATGGGCGATAGAATATGGATACAAACCCAGCACCGCAACAACTACTCTGGCGGAAAAGTTATTTTTACAACAAATTGCTAATAGACAAGCGAATAATCCAGAACTATCTTATGCACCAGATGAGGATGTATACGATCTCGATCCAACTGTTAACCTGTTCGATTTAAGCAGCGATCCGTTACGCTATTCCCAGCAACAACTCGATAACGCTCGCGTTTTTTGGGATCGCCTCAATCGGCGTACTTTCTCCCCAGATGAGGATTACAGCGAACTGACGGAACGCTTTAACAAGGTAATGTCTTACTATTGGCTACAGGTTAATTTTATTACTAAATATATTGCCGGACAATCATTTTATCGCCTCCGCCCCAACGCACAAAACCAACGCCTCCCTTTTGCACCCGTCCCCGCCTCGAAGCAGCGAGAAGCTTTGACTGTTTTGCAAAAGTATGTATTCGCTCCCGATGCGTTTAATTTCCCACCGGAATTGCTGAATAAATTAGCACCTTCGCGGTGGTACGATCTGGGCAATGAAGCGGTGATGCATCGCTTAGATTATCCGATTCACGATCGCATCTTTTTTTACCAAAGCTACATTTTAAGAAGATTGCTCTCAGGCGATCGCCTCTCTCGCTTGCGCGACTTGGAATTAAAAGCCCCACCCGCAGAATCACTGAGAATGCCTGAATTATTTAATACCTTGCAAGCGGGGATTTGGACAGAAATAGAAGAAATTGTTAAAATCTCCAGTTTGCGGAGAGCGTTGCAGCGGGAACACCTGCGATTGTTAATTAACATGGTACTGCGGACAGTTAACGTACCGGAAGATGGGCGATCGCTTGCTTGGTCAAAACTCAGACAACTGCGATCGCAAATCGACCGCACCCTGAGAAAGCAAAGTAAAAATTTAGACGAGTATACAATAGCGCATTTGCAAGAAACGCGCGATCGCATCATCAAAGTTCTCGACGCACCCTTGCAATCAAAACGCACAAAGCAAAACCCATAAGGCAAAAGGAAATTGTCAGGGCGATCGCATCAATTTCGGTCATAATCTATCAGGGGAAACTTTACACCGAGTATGATGGTATCGTTCCACTCAATCGGTGTAAATTTTCCCCCATGTTACGGACTTGTAGAACGTCGCGCCGCGACAAATGGTTTAACCTGCTAAAGTCATCAATGGAAGCTTGGGATTTTTGCCGTCGATGGTTCAATGCCACAGAAGAAGAACAGAAAGCCAGAGGCTACAAAGCCCGGTGTAACGAACTTCTAGTTAAGGTTTTGGGAGTCAATATCGACGCCGTGAAGCGGTGGGGTTCGGGTTTTGAGAAAATGCCTGAGTACCACAAGCGTACCTTATCTTACGCCGATACGCTCCGAGAAGTGATCGAGGCGACTGGGAAACACGAAGAATTTTTGGTTGAGGTACTACAGCGAATTGAGAAAGCCCGGGAAATTTTGGTTGAAAATTTACACCAAAAATCTGGCACCTCTCAGGCTGAGTGTTGTATTTTTTGCATATCAGGCTGAATCAGCAGAGGTTTGAAACCAATGAAACAAAGCTTTTTATCCACTCCCAATCTAAATCTCCAGCTTAGAGTACCCTATCCAACTCCTGACGAACTAAGTCCCGCAAGAGAAACGCTGAAACATTTGCTGATTGGTTCTCCTAAAACTGTGAGGGGTGGAATTCACAGGTTGCACGTCCTTGGCTATGCAGAAGCTGGCGCGTGGAGTCCCCTCCAACCAATGGCTAACAGCAGGGAGGTGATGAGTATTTTGATCAAATATATTGTTCTCCGATAGTAGACATGCGATCGCACGCTACACAATCAACAGATGCGCGATCGCTTCCACAAGCAAATCCACCTTTGTTTGTCTGAAAAATCTTCGGTTTGGCAGCTAAAGTGGGTAAATCCTGCATTTGCTTGTAGGGTCACGGCGTGGGAAAATCTTCTCGTTAGTAGCAAAGCTGATTGATGCCGTGCCCCTACTGAATGCGATCTTTTTTCTGATATTACGTTTTCCACTGGTAATGGGTAATTGTCAAGATTAGACTGCCAATGAATCCAATTACCAATTACCAATTACCAATTACCAAATTTATCTAGTAGATTCCAGATACTGCTGTAAATCTTTAGTTCGCTGTTCGGTCAATCTTGCCAAACAACTCGCTTGAACCATTGGTGCCATACTTCCCCCTTCAACTTCACTGCGTTCAAAATTGCAACTAGCATCGCGATATCTAATCCACGCTTGCTGTGCAGTCACCAATCGCTGTCTGCGCGCAGCAGATAACTTAGGAATCAATTGCTGATAAACTTGATTTAACCTGCGATCCGCATTGCGATAAGCAATTCCCGCACAGGCATTCATTTCACCTTGCGTTTGAGGATTATTACAGTTCGGTTGTTGAGCAACTTCTACACCTGCTACATTAGACCTCTGCAAAAACTCTTTTGGGGTAGGCGTCTCGCCTGCCCTTGGCTCTAGTTTATGGAAAAATATATTAGGAGTTGCATTGGCAATTGTCCCCGCAGCAATTCCCAAACCGAAAAGCGTTACCGTGCCAATTGTAGCTAGTGAAATCTTAAACATAGCAGAAACTTTAAGCGATCCTAACTACAACTTAGCAAATCGGATACAGTTTGTCGCTTTATAGAGTACGATTAACAAATGACTACTCCTATTAAACCAATTAACCTATTCGAGTACGAAACCCTCGCCAAACAGCATCTATCCCAGATGGCGCTAGATTATTATGCCAGCGGTTCCTGGGACGAAATCACCCTGCGAGATAACCGCGCCGCCTTTGAACGATACAAACTTTGTCCCCGGATGCTGGTAGACGTGAGTCAGCGAGACTTAAGCACAAAAATACTCGGTCAAACTTTGCCGTTGCCGATTTTAATTGCACCGATGGCGTTTCAATGTTTGGCGCATCCAGAAGGAGAAATCGCCACCGCCAAAGCTGCGGCAAAATTGGGCAGCACAATGATATTAAGCACCTTAGCAACAAAAAGTATAGAAGAAGTAGCCTCCGCCTCCCAAAATCCCAATTACCAATTACCAATTACCAATTACCAATTATGGTTTCAATTGTACGTACATCGCGACAGAGGTTTGACAAAAGCACTGGTAGAACGCGCCTATAAAGCAGGTTATCAAGCACTTTGCCTCACCGTTGATGCCCCAGTTTTAGGTAAGCGAGAACGGGATACGCGCAATCAATTTGTATTACCGCCAGGGATGGAATTGGCGAATTTAACCACAGTATCCGATTTAGAAATAACTTACAAACCGGGGGAATCTGGTTTATTCGCTTATTTTTTAGAACAGTTAAATCCTGGATTAACTTGGAAAGATTTGGAATGGGTGCAATCTTTATCGCCGCTACCGTTAGTCGTCAAAGGGATATTGCGGGGAGATGATGCAGTACGGGCAGTGGAATGCGGCGCGAAGGCGATAATTGTATCGAATCATGGGGGGAGACAATTGGATAGCGCGATCGCATCCATCGACGCCCTCTCCCAAATCGTCGCCGCCGTAGGAGATAAAGCAGATATCCTAGTAGATGGCGGCATCCGTCGCGGCACAGATATCCTCAAAGCTTTAGCATTAGGCGCAAAAGCCGTATTATTAGGACGCCCAATCTTATGGGGATTAGCAGTAGGTGGAGAAGCAGGAGTGCAACACGTTATCGAACTATTGCGCGCTGAATTAGACTTAGCAATGGCATTGAGTGGATGTGCCAAATTACAAGATATCGATTCAAGTTTAGTAATTCGATTATCAATCAACTAAAGTTCAGGCTGTAGAGACGTTACATGTAACGTCTCTACAGCTAAAACCTGTTAAAACGGGTTGAAAATTCTTACCATTCCGTTGAAACGGACTTAAGCTTTAAGCAAGTAACTTATTTCATATCATCTGCGGTAGCACAGGTAGTGCAAGTGTTTTTGATAAGTGTAGGGGCGGGTTTTACGAGAGATCGTTGCTAGCAGCGCAAAGGATAAATAAACCCGCAAGGGCTGAGGTTTTTGCAAGAGATCTATTGACTTTGCGATCGCGTGACACCATCTTTCCCATCGATCCTTTCTCAGTCAGCTTAAAATATCTTAATATAAACAATTGAACGACTTTTATAAGCCCCTACTGTTGCAAAATGAACCT
The DNA here is from genome assembly GCA_003486305.1 of Cyanobacteria bacterium UBA11371. Lineage (GTDB taxonomy): Bacteria > Cyanobacteriota > Cyanobacteriia > Cyanobacteriales > Aerosakkonemataceae > Microseira. The sequence continues at coordinate 1,311 of DNGJ01000397.1, read as the reverse complement.
ACCCTCTTCTAGCAGACTGCAATTTACCCCCGATTTAAACATCTGCCGCGTACTAAACGGCATGTGGCAAGTATCCGGCGCACACGGACGCATTAACCCAGATGCCGCCATCCAAACCATGTTTAAATACCTCGATGCCGGTTACACTACTTGGGATATGGCAGACCATTATGGCCCCGCCGAAGACTTTATTGGCGAGTTTAGGCGTCAATTAATCGCCACGCGAGGTGAGGAAGCGCTATCCAACTTGCAAGCATTTACCAAATGGGTACCAAGACCCGGTAAAATGACCAGAAAATTGGTGGAAGATAATATCGATATCTCCCGCCGCCGCATGAAAGTTGATGCATTAGACTTGATGCAATTCCACTGGTGGGAATACCGGGATAAAAATTACCTCGACGCCCTCAAGCATATGGCAGATTTGCAGACTGAGGGAAAAATCAAGCACCTGGCATTAACTAATTTCGATACAGAACATTTGAAAATTATCGTTGACAACGGCATCAAAATAGTATCCAACCAAGTGCAATTTTCTATCGTTGACCGCCGCCCCGAAGTCGAGATGATTCAGTTCTGCCAACAGCACGATATCAAACTTTTCACTTACGGTACACTTTGCGGCGGTTTGCTATCAGAAAAATATCTGGGACAATCCGAACCCCGTGGCGGACAACTCGACACCGTGAGTTTGAGAAAGTACAAAAACATGGTAGATGCTTGGGGCGGTTGGAATTTGTTGCAAGAATTGCTTTGTGTTTTAAAGGAAATTGCAGATAAGCATGGAGTCAGCATTGCCAATGTGGCAGTTCGTTATATTTTGGATAAGCCAGCAGTAGGCGGTGTTATTGTTGGCGCGAGATTGGGGATTTCTGAACATTTGGAAGATAACGCCAAAGTGTTTGATTTGCAACTCGATGATTCAGATCTAAAACAGATAGATGCGGTAAGCAATAAATCTAGGGATTTGTTTAAACTCATCGGCGATTGCGGCGACGAATATCGACGTTAATTCTGGAATTGATTCATTAACCTTCGGGTAGGGACACGGCGTGGGAAAATCTTTGCGTCACTGACAAAATTGATTGATTCATTAACCTTCGGGTAGGGGCACGGCGTGGGAAAATCTTTGCGTCACTGACAAAATTGATTGATTCATTAACCTTCGGGTAGGGACACGGCGTGGGAAAATCTTTGCGTCAGTGACAAAATTGATTGATTCATTAACCTTCGGGTAGGGACACGGCGTGGGAAAATCTTTGCGTCAGTGACAAAATTGATTGATGCCGTGTCCCTACAGCAACGATTTTT
>DNGJ01000440.1 GCA_003486305.1 Cyanobacteria bacterium UBA11371 | reverse complement strand
TTTTAAAGCCTGCTCTGGCAGGCTTTGTCTGTGTAGCGACACCCTTTAGGGTGTCCGCTACTAAAGCTTTTAAAGCCTGCTCTGGCAGGCTTTGTCTGTGTAGCGACACCCTTTAGGGTGTCCGCTACAAAGTTGACATTGTTAAGGAAACATTGCCAAGAGAAAAATATCGCGCGGTCACCCCGCGTCTTTGACGCGGGGTGACCGCAAATTGCTCTCTGACCACATGAACAAGAGTGGAGGCGATCGCATCGAGAGGCAACACCAAATCTACTTTACCTGTGGCGATTGCCGCTCCTGGCATGTTGAAAAACTCAGATGTCGATTCATCCTGAGCGATCGCCATGCCCCCATGCTTTTTGATTGATAGCACGCCCAGCGCGCCATCAGAGCCTTTCCCCGTCAGAACGACAGCGATCGCCCGTGACTTGTAAGTGCTAGCCACTGACATAAACAGTTTATCCGCAGCAGGGCGGGCAAAGTTCATTTTGGGTGTATCTGAAAGCAGCAGCGTGCCGTTAGGCGCAACAAGCAGGTGTTGATCCGGAGGAGCAACATAAACGGTACCGGGACGCACAACATCTCCAATTGCGGCTAGCTTAACTCGCAAAGCTGTCCGCTGGCTTAAAATTTCAGCCATCTGGCTGGGAAATTTGGGGCACAGGTGCTGGACGACCAGAATCGCCGCCGGAAAATCCGCAGGTAATGCCGACAAAACAGCGCTAATCGCCTTTAATCCACCCATCGAAGCTGCCAAGGCCACGACGTTAAAGGCAATATTTGGAAAGTGAGAAAAAATGCGATGTTCCGGAATCTGGATGAGGGAGGTCATGCTCGTGCGCTTCTAAGGTGACCGTCAAATAGACCTCTCCAATAACTCTTGTGGGGTGGGCATTCTGCCCGCCTTTGAGGGCAGTTATTGGAGAGGTTGATTAGATTTTTCCAATAACTCTTGTGGGGTGGGCGTCTCGCCCGCCAAAGAGATTCTTTTTTAGAGAAGTCAGAAGCTCCAATTGTATTTAACCGTACAATTACCTTTACTGATAATTGTACTCTAGCGTACAAACTTTGTTTACAATTATGTTCCCCTTGCGCTAGAGGTTCTTCCCCCCTGCTCTGCGTTATCTCGTTAGATACGAGTAATCAGGCAACTAAAATTTGTGTCCCAAGACGTTCCAACTCCTGTCAAAAATCGCCTCCTGGCTAGCTTGCCCAGGGAGGAATACGAACGGCTTGTGCCGTATCTAGAAACCGTTTCCCTTGAATTTAAACAAGAGCTCTATCAGCCAAACGTGCCGATCGAGTTTGTCTACTTTCCGTTAGATGGAGTTTGCTCGTTGCTGTCGCAGACCTCCCAGGGCCAACTGATCGAAGTAGCAACGGTGGGCAATGAAGGCATGGTGGGGCTACCTGTATTTCTAGGAGCCAGAGAAATTCCAGGGGTGTCAATGGTTCAAGTTCCTGGGAATGCCTTGAGGATGCGAGCAAAGGATTTGCAAAATCAAGTCAGCCGCGACACATCGCTACACGATGTGCTGCTCCGCTACACGCAAGCATTGTTTAATTTCATTTCACAATCGGCACTATGCAATCGGGTACATTCGATCGAACAACGCTGCTGCCGCTGGCTGCTATTGACTCGCGATCGCGTGGGAGGCGATCAATTTCCGCTCACCCACGAGTTTTTATCCCAAATGCTGGGAGTGCGGCGGGCAGGTGTGACAGAGGTGGCTGCCCGCTTACAAAACGCAGGCTTCATTACCTACCGTTATCGCAAGATAACCATTTTGGATCGAGCCGGATTAGAAGCAACAAGCTGTGAATGTTATGAACTGATAAAAGCCGAGTTCGATCGCTTAATCGGCGGTAATAACATCAATTAAAATTAAGTATCAAACTTATAGTTAATAATGTTGTAGGGGCCCGATAACCCATCTATCTTTGAGCAAAAACGAATTGTATTGATAAACCCGCCCAGAGCGTGCTTACGCAACAACAAGATGCTCGCGCACCCGCGATCGCAAAAGCTTGCGGCTAAAAAAGAGAGCCGGTAAGCCTTCCACTTGCTCTATACTCAAACTAATACACCGCTATCGGGGAATAGTTTTGATACAAACCCGGTTTCTTTGGGCTGAAATTCTTACAGCCCGCGAAGGCGGGCTTTGTTTGTGTAGCGATACCATGCGCGGGTATCGGATTTTTCGCGCACAAACGTGGTTAAATAGCCAATAGCGGAAATTAACGCCCAGCGCAGGCATAATACCCTCGTCCCAACGCATACGGACTTGTATCGTTAATAGTGTTGTAGGGGCGGGTTTTACCAGTCCCGTTTAATAGTAAGCGAATAGTGTTGATAAACCCGCCCCCCGCGCGATGCCGATGCAACCGGACATGATATAAGGTGAGGAACGCAACCAATAATGGAAAGAATACACCGCAAAAACAACACCAGTTCCTCACCTGCCACACAAAAGTCTCAATTTGAGCCACGTCCCTTCACAGACGAGATATATCAGTCGCCTTCCCCGATTGACTCGCCAGCACCAAAAACCATTCGCCCCAGTCTCAATTGGCTTTCACATTTCCGTCGAAGCACCAGATCGCACCAGCAGCACAAGCACCGACTCTAAAGCGATTGAACCAACAGAAGCACAAGAGCAAGAGGAATTACAACCCTTTAGCGAATTAGTCCAGACCAAACTGACAATAGGATCTCCGGGAGATAAATACGAGCTTGAAGCCGACACAATGGCGGCAAAAGTAATGGCGATGCCAGAAATTGCAATAGCGCCTCCAGAACCCGATTCTAGGGCTGTCCAAGCTTCTATTAGGCCAAAACCCATTGCAGACTTGATAGCTCAAAGATCGGCTAAACGCAATACAATCGCCAGCCCCAATTTAGAAAGCCGTCTAGCGAGTACACAAGGCGGAGGAAGCCCTTTACCCGATGACGTGCGCGCCTTCATGGAACCGCGTTTTGGGGCTGATTTTAGTTCTGTGCGCGTGCATACCGACTCTTCTGCCGTGCAGATGAATCAAGAGTTAGGAGCGAAAGCATTTGCAGTAGGCAATCGTATTTATTACGGTGCAGGAAAATCTCCTGCTAAAGACGAGCTAACCGCTCATGAATTGACGCACACCATCCAACAAGGTGCGGCACAACCTAAACGCATATCAGGGCAAGCAAAGCCGAATATTCAACAAAAACTAACAGAAGCAACTAAACACATTGGGGCAAAAAAACTTATTAGCAGGCAAACTGAATCACCAGATGCAGCAAAACAAAATAACACAAAATCAAACCAATCTCAGCTCGAACAAACCAAAGAAGAAATTAGAAGATTGTTATCAAGCGCTGGTAATTTAGCTAATTTAATTGCCAATAATCCCGAAGCTTTTCTCAAAAACCTGAGCGATGGTCTTAAGCTTGGTTTTAATAATTTTGCCAGCAATATTCGCAATCACCTCCAAAATGCTCTGATTAGCTGGCTGACTGGGACGCTAGGATCGATTCAAATGCCACCTCCAAACACTCCCAGAGTTAAAGCCATCTTTAGCTTAGTGCTACAAGTATTAGGTATAAATGGAGCAACCATTCGCTCAAGAGCTGTTGCCAAATATGGCGCAGCAAGGGTTAGAGCCATAGAAAACAGCGTAGCCATTTTCCGGCAGGTGCAAAGCCAACCAATGGAAATGTGGAACACAGTACAAAGAATAATTCGAGGTGAGCAAACCAAAATTATTGATGACATCAAGAATACAGTCATCAATGTGGTAATTGCCAAAGTAGTGGAGAAATTTATCTTGTTGTTAACTCCGGTTGCTGCAATACAAGCATTATTCAAAATTTATGACATTTTGAAATTCTTCATCGAGCGGTGTCACCAGATGATGGAATTTGTCAAGTCAGTAATTGATGCTGTCAGGGCGATCGCTGCCGGTAAAGTAGATGGCATAGCCTCATCGGTGGAGAGAGCGCTAGGGCGAAGTTTACCAGTGTTAATTGGCACTGTAGCTGTCACCTTGGGAATTGAAAGCGTTGCTACTAGAATCCGGAATATTATTAGTAGGATGCGCGCCAAAGTTGACTCTGGGATCGATTACTTTTTGCAGGAGGTAGGTAGACTATATCGGTCTGTGAGTCAGGGTAATGGGAATAGACGGGAAACTCCATCCAGGGGTCAAACTACCTCCAGAGGTCAGGGCAATAGCAGGCCAGATAACCGAACTGAACGACAGAAGATAGCTGACCTTGAGAAAGCTGTGGCGGACTCAGAAAACGTGATGAATGAAGACAGCGCTACACCTTATAGTGTCAATGCCAAATTACCTAACATTAGATCGAATTATAGACTTAGTTCGCTGAGACTCCACAGAGTTCGTGGCAACATTTATTTCGTTAGAGCCATAATTAATCCCCAAAAAGATTCTAAACAAAAACCACTCGTTGTCTTTAACAGAAATGAATGGAAAGTGGGAGATTTGATTCAAGAAAGTAGAGGAGATAACTGGTCGTCAATTCCCCTGAGAATTATTGAAATTGAGCTACAGAGGGATGGAACTTATCAAATTAAAGCTACACAGGTAAGAGAACGTGTGCCAAAAGGGCAGCAACCGATAACATCAACCCTTTTCTCTACAACATACGGGACACGTTGGCGTCGTGGCAATCTTAATACTTCATACAAAACGGGAGAAGCCTGGGATAGAATTAGAAACCTAGATAATTGGAGTAATTTCAATGACGCGAGGCAAGTTCTTAATTATCGCTACCATAATAAATTCGATAATCCAAGCGGTCTACAGTGGCATCATATTATTGAACAGAGTGTTAATGGACCAAACTCAGTCGAGAATCTGGCAATTACCACAAGTCAAATTAACCTTGCCATCAGCGATTGGTTTAATCGCCCGCAATATGGCACTAGAAAAAAGAAAGTTAGGGATTTTGTTAGAAATGAATCAAGGCAGGTACAGAGGTATTGGGGAGAACAAGCAATTGAAGCTATGCGGTTAAAAATAGTTGAAGAAGACTTTGGTAGAGGCAGATTTCAACAATTAGAACCTAAATAGTTTACATAGTAAAAAATACGATGAAAATCAAGCACGTAATCCAAGTTAATTTGACTGAACGGGATTCAGAAATTCTTCCAGGTGCTAAAGAATTTATCAAAAAGTATGCTGCCAATTCTCTGGGAGAACGGGGGCTTCATATGTTTTTAGATAAAAACGATCTAGCTGAAGCTTTAGCCATGTTGAGCCAATATGGGTTAAAGTATGAACGATTTTATGATTTGGAAGTAGAATCAGATGAGTTAGAAACTTATCCAGCGCTGTTTTTTAACTTTCCTATTGAATTTGAATTGTTTGTGGGTGAGGATGGAGAAGAATGGGCAGATGCAACTGTAATCAACGACTATCAAATGGTAGAAGACTGCAAAAGTCACACAATTGTAGTGTCTCCTCTCGTCAAGCAGATAGTAGAGAGGACAACTAAAGGCGTGCAATGGCAATCTGTAGAAACTACAAATGGAGAAGAATGGTTTATTATGCAAGTAACAGAAATCCTTCCCAATCCAATTATCGTAGTATCTCCTATCGAAGTGAAACCCTATGAAAAATTTCCAGAGGTTTACTCAGTCATATGCGACGATCGCTTTGTAGTCACAATCGACAATATTGCCAAACTAGCAGAAGTGGGTATGGCTTTGAGTTTAAACATGAAAATATCCTCAGAGGTTCTTAGGTGGGATTCCTGTATTTTGGCATCTGGGAAAGTTATCCATGCTTTAGAATCAGCAGGCATAAAACAAATTCGACAAGATATACACCCGTTACTCACACCTGAACATCCATTAAGCCACTAAAGATTTATATGAAAACCAACTATGTGATTCAAATTTCCTTCGCTCACCCAGATGGCTACTGGTGGGAAGCAGGCTCGGACTATGAAGAATTTATCGACAGGTACGCTGCCTATACTGACGAACACACAATCAAGTTTACTTTTCCAGAAAAACCAAAGTTTTTTGAAGCGCTGTCCTACTTAAAAAAACAGGGTTTGCGATACGTGCGATACTATGATTTTGAACTCGAACCAGATGAATTAGACAGTTATCCAGCTTTGAGGCTGGGTCTGATGCCCTTGCACGCGATGGATGAGCCGTTTCTTTCATCTGTTAAATTCTTTGTAAAATCCTTTGTAAAGGACGGACAAGAAATTATTAAAGATGTTGAGACTGGGCAGATTATAGTATCGGCGCGAGTGCAGGAAATCTTAGAGAGAATGACCAAGGGAGTAGAGTGGACGCCGCAACCAATAAGTGCGGGACAAAAGTGGTTTTGGATGGTACCACAACAGCTTCCCGAACCAATTTTCATTCCCAATCCATATAGCATTACCCGATACGACCGCAGCAATATTCCAGATGTTTATGAGGTAGATTTCGATGGACGACGTGTAGCCAGCGATGCCAATGTTGCTTTCTTAGCAGAAGTAGGTGTGGCGATGAATTACCAGTCTCAAACACCGACAGAAATTATCAAAACCGATCCAGAAGCGATCGCCACCGGCAAAATTATCAATGCTCTCAAATCTATCGGAGTTAAAGATATATTAGAGTACAGCTTTCCTCTCCTGACCTCTGATCATCCATTGAGCCATAAGAAACAAAAAATGGAATCAAAACCCCAATAACTATCACGGCCCCGAAGATAGAAGCCACTCAAGTAGCACTGGTCAAGGAACTGAAAACTTTATAATTCCTGAACCGGATTTAGATCCACCCAGCCATCCAATCTGGTGAAATCCAAACGATCCAAACTATGTGAAGCTTTATCAATAAAAATGAGGGTTTTAGGTCATGAATTTACAACAGTTGCGTGCAGTATTTGAAGAATGGAACGGCGAACCTCACTACGTATTAACATTTGCTCGCCCAGATGAGCAAGCAATTCCTGACAGATTGGAGATTTTGTATTACTTTGGTGAAGAAGTGGAAGAATATCCCACAGCGATCGCGACCATTGGCTTGGCAAGTTATAGCCCTATTAGTCCTGGCGATCGCGCTGAGTTAATGCTCTATGTCGCCATTGGTCAATCCCAACAAGACTACGAAAGGTTAGGTAAAGGTTTAGCGAATTTAGTGTGGAGCTGTCTAGCCAGAGGTTCGTATTTTACTGCCAACCAAGTATTGAGGGATATCTCTATACCCTTGTTTGAGAGGATGAATAGTTTATTTGTCATGGATTGGGGTTATAAAGTTCCAGAGTGGCTACCAGGAATTGAACCAGACGTAAGAGTATTGGAAGTCGTACCAATTTACGATAGCGAAGCAGAGCAACTGGAAAATATTGAGGAAACTTTTAGAGCAGAAATTTGTAAACAAGCAATACCAAAAGGAAACAGGAGTAATCCTTTGCGAGATCCAGTTTGCTTATTAACAGAAGCTACCAAAAAGATATGGGAACATTTTGAAAGGTGGTGTCGGGAAAATGCACCACTTGTTTGTGAAGACCTCAAGCAAGGGGCAAAAGCCGAGGAAATCAAAACACTAGGAGATAGAATTGGCTTGAGTCTACCTGAAGATTTCGCTGCCTTTCTGATTGTTCACAATGGTGCAATGTGGTTTTCGAGCTATGAATACTTAGACACAGAGCGAATTTATCAAACCTGGTCTAGGATGAATCGTTTGAAGGAAGAGGGGGTTTTTGATCGCCTTCAAGTACCTGATGCGAGCAAGGGAATTATCAAGAATACCTGGTGGGATTCCCACTGGATTCCCTTCGCTGAAGATGGTGATGTCAACTTGCTTTGTATCGACCTAGCACCAGATGCAAATGGTTCGATGGGTCAAGTAATTTACTGGGAGAAGCATGAGGGTCCGCTACCGAGCGGTTGCCAATCCTTTTTCGCCTGGTTCAGAGATATGGAAAAAGGTCTGGGAAGATATTACGTAGTTGAAGAAAATGGTCGTATATACGAAAAGTTTTAACCTTCATTTATTTGGATATAGCCTCCCAATCATGGCGACAAACACCGAAAATCAACCAAATAGCCAACTAACTCTCTACGACCCCTCAAACTCGCCCCTAGTCGTGCGAGAAGCCAACTTAATTCTAACTAAACAGGAATCCGAGTTTGTCGAAGCGCGTCTTACCTTTTGTGTTGAACTAGAACTTTACCTACGCATCGATACACAAGCCTTATTCAACCTCAAGCCAGATGTGCGAACTTCCCTCACTGGCGACGAATTTCAACCAAACTTCGATATTCAAATCTCTGCCAGTCTCAAGCCAGATTTATTGCCGCTGCTACTAGAAATAACCAATGTAGAAAACCTTACCAGCACCAGCCAGCAACAACTTTCTGTGCCATTAGAATCTATTTCCCAAACAAAAACAGAATCCTCTGAATCACCCATTCACCCGCTGCTAGCTACAGAAAGTTGGTTAGGCTTGTCTGTCCAACAAATTCAGGCATCCAAAACTACAGGCTATCGTACCCTCTGGTCTTACATTAATCCAATAGCTTTATCCGCAACAAACCCAAACGGCGAAGAAATTGCCCAAGGCATTGCCAACTTTTTTCAAGATATGGTTGGCGAAAATCTAGATGGCATTGCTGAAGATTTTAGCACCCAAACCATCGAAGCACTTTCCAACTTATTCCAAGAATTATATGTTGAACCCTCCCAGGAAGCCTCGCAAGAAAGCACCGCTGAATCTTCTATTTTCGATACCATGCTTGAATTCTTCACGCAAGACGATTGGTCTTTTGTTAAAGTTGAAGGCGAGCCAGCTTTGCAGTTAGCCATCGAGGGAAATAATGGCAGATGGAACTGCTACGCCGAAGCCAATGAATCACAACAGCAGATGGTTTTTTACTCGCTTTGCCCCATCAACGCACCTGCTTCCAAGCGGCAAGCTCTAGCCGAGTTTTTGACCAGAATAAATTATGGCACAATTATCGGCAATTTTGAGTTAGACATGGAAGACGGACAGATTCGCTACAAAACCAGTATTGATGTTGAAGGCGCTACTCTCACCTTTGCTCAAATCAAAAATTTAGTTTACACCAACGTCAGGATGATGGATGAACACCTACCGGGTATTATGTCCGTTATCAATAGAAATCTGTCATCAAATGAAGCAATTACCATCCAAGAAACTCTGCCTTCATTTGATAAAAATGGACAATCGGCGGATGTTAAAGACAGCCAAGAAGTAGCCGCCCCACTTCCCGATAACTTTGAAGAAAAGCCGCTCGATACTTCACAACAAGAAGCTGCTACCCCATCCCACCAATCAAGCGTACAAAAACAACAGCAAAAACCCGGAATTAAAACCGATGTTATGTCACTTTTGACACCTGAAGAAACTGCCAGCTTTGAAAATGCCATGCAGTCTGCACTTGCGGGTCAAATTAGAACTGCTAAATCCCTCCTCGCTCAAATAAAAAGCCAATTCCTAGCTAAAAAAGGTAACGGAGAGCAAATATTTGCTGAAGCTAATTATCTATTTCAACGCTCTAATCTAACCCCGGCAGTCATCAATGAATTAAATGGATTTGACAAAGCTTTGCTGACGGAATTGCAGAAGCATATCCCCATCTTCGTTGACCCCAATCTCCCTGGCAAGACTGTGAAAATTCATTACGATGTGAATGAAGATATGGTAAGCCACATTTACCTAAAAGTGAGTGCCAGAACTGTCGTGCAGGATATTAAATCCCGCCTCCAAACACTCAAAATAATGCACCATTATTGGAGACTAGCAGAACGAATTCGACTGCTTATCGAAGCTGTCAAGCAGCAAGGTGAACCAAGGGTAGGTTCAAAAGCTAAAGCCGCTTTAGTTGAATTACAAAAACTCTTCTCTTCCATTGATGCTAGATTGCAACAATTTGCCACAGGTTCTTTAACTCCAAAACTAGAGATAGAAGCTTTAATCGAAATCGGACAATTAACCGAACAGTTGCCTGTTTATGAACAGGTGCTAAAAGATGTAGGATATTTATAGCGGATTTCAAGAAGCGTGAGGGAAAGCCCTTGTGGCAAGTTTGTATAGCGGGTGCATTAATGCACCCGCTACACAAACGAAGCCTGACCTCATAAGGCTCTTCGCCGCTGTAGACAGTTAATCGGCTTGCCTTTAAAGTATCTATGCAAAATTTGTTACCGAAAGATTGGCTTCCTCTACAACGGCAATTCACGCCTTACCTATTTTTACTCCCGGCTTTACTGGTTTTAGGTTTAACTGTATTTTGGCCTGCTTTGCAAGCTTTTTACCTCAGCTTTACTCGTTATGACCTCTCTCAGTCTCCAGAATGGATAGGGTTAGCGAATTTTCAACGTTTGTGGAATGACCGGGTTTTTTGGAAAACGCTAGGAAATACGCTGTTATATCTTGTCGGCGTTGTACCGATTTTGGTTGTCGCACCGCTTTTAATCGCTATTTTAGTTAATCATAAAATCCGTGGAATAAACTGGTTTCGTGCGGCTTTTTATACACCCGTCGTCATTTCAATGGTTGTGGCTGGAATTGCCTGGAAATGGCTTTATGCTGAAAACGGTTTGTTGAATCAATTGCTGGCACAAATTAATTTTAAAACTGGTATTCCTTGGCTGACCAGTCCAAGTTGGGCTATTTATAGCGTCATGGCGGTAACTATATGGAAAGGATTGGGTTATTACATGGTAGTTTATCTAGCCGGGTTGCAATCTATCCCCGATGAACTTTATGAAGCGGCGGCGATGGATGGTTCTGATGGTATTCGGAAACACTGGGATATTACTGTACCGTTGATGAAACCATATATGTTTTTAGTAGCGGTGATTTCTGCTATATCTGCGACTAAAGTTTTTGAAGAAGTTTATATCATGACCCAAGGTGGGCCGCGCAATAGTTCTAAGACTGTTGTATACTATCTGTACGAACAGGCTTTCCAAAATTTAGAAATAAGTTACGCTTGCACTATCGGGTTGGTTTTATTTTTGGTTATTTTAGGATTATCGATTTTGCGAATCGTTATCAGTAATTAGCGATCGCATGGTAGAATTGTACTAACTTAACTTAGGTTGGGTTGAGGTAGGAAAGCTTAGATCTTGCACCAGTACTTCGGCGAGGCAGAGCCTCGTTGATATCGTTCCCAGGCTGGAGCCTGGGAACGAGTCACAAAGGAAGATTTTTGCTGTGAGTTTTTACTTATCTAGTAACATTGCGTTACAATGCTTTAGCGCCTTCTCGCGATCGCAGCTTCAGCGCCCTCTTCCTCAGCCTTTTACCATGCCTTGCCAAATCAATCCCCAATCGCAACTTTTTTTAACATAAACTGAGCATGTACTTAAATCAGTTGAATCGTTCTAGCCGTAGCAAATTTAACAATATCAAGCTGATGCAGCAAGGGTTTTGATAAATTTAATCTAATTTTAAGCGAATAATAACACCCAAATAAAGTAAAGTTTAGTTTCAGAGGCTTGCTCCCCAAACGGAGCGGTGATAAATTAAGCATAGAAGCAAAAGAAAGCTTCTCTGGCAGATAAAACAGCCAAGTGTAGTTTAGTAAAGAGGAAAAAAGCGCTGTTTCATTTGAATCTGTCTCTTGCGAAAACAATAACTCCCAGACTGAAAGTTGATATTTCCTAAACTGGTGGATAGGGAGTCCTGCAACTGAGATGAATGAACTTTTTGAAAAAGTTTTGGCTAGTTGCAACTCTAGATAGACTTAACCAAAATGAGGAAATCGCTCGACAAGTCAGAGGTGGATGTTGTTGTATTGTCAAAAAGAAGTTGATAGCGGGTCTTGCCTACAAGACCCGCTAAACTTTATGGAGTAAAACTTACAAGAAATCAGAAACGTAAAGTTTAGTTTCAAAGCGTTGATATCAAAGATTGGGTAGTGATAAATTAAGAATCGAAGCTGATAAAGCTTCTGGCAGACAAAACAGCCAAGTCCACAAAAAGTAAAGAGGTAAAAAGCGCTGTTTAATTCAAATCTGTCTGTAACCGAACACAACAACACCCAACGCGAAAAT
>DNGJ01000051.1 GCA_003486305.1 Cyanobacteria bacterium UBA11371 | reverse complement strand
TAACGCTTCCGGGTTTGGTTAACCGAAGAAAAGAAGAACGCGCGCTGTTTGAGAAATCAGGTGCAGAAGGAACCCCGATTGAAACCGAAACATCCCCACAAGACAAAGTAACGTGGCTGGAAGGATATCGCGATCGCGATCAAAATGTTATCGTCGCTCGCAATGGTTCTGAAGTTGTAGAGATCCTGACTCTGGAAAGTCATCTCAAGGAAGATTTAATTGCTGTATTACAGCAATATAAAAATGCTCTAAACTTCCACTTTGCGCCTAGTGGTAAGACAATCCCTAGCGGCGATCGCATTCTAATTTCCACTAAAGAAAAGTCAATCCTGAAGGTAATCAATCCACCGACTCTGGATCGTCTGTTAGTTCTTGGTACTGAAGGATCGGATGTGAAAAAGCTCCAAGAACGTTTAAACGATCTTGGTTATGACGCTGGTGAAGTTGATGGTATTTTTGGCAAGAAAACCGACACAGCGGTTAAAGATTTCCAAGCCGATTACTTTGGTGAAGCTGAAGCTGATGGGAAAGTTGGCCCTATTACATGGCAGAAATTGTGGGGAGACGCGACTCCTACTCCTCCACCTCCAACTACACCTGTCCCTGGTAAGAATTACTTGCGATTGACTAAGACTGGGCGCAAAGATCGTTACGGGTGTTACGTATTAAAGTTGGAGTGTTTCAAGGATGGACAATTTAAAGATGGGATAGAAGTTTGCTCCGGACAACCTAAGAAACAATTCTTCCGCATAGGTACTAAGAGTATTGCAGGTTCAGCCGAACCATTACCCGAAGGTAAATGGTTTATCCATGATATTCTTTGGGCTGGAGGCATGGATAACTATGATGGCAAAATCCATGCAAGTGGGATTGGTCCGGTAACAATTCCGCTTGACTACATTGCTCCCGGTAAAACTCGACGTAGTGCGATTGAAATTCATATCGATTGGAATCGAGAGAAGTTTCCAGGGACTGTTGGTTGCATTGGGGTTTACACAAAAGCAGACTACAAACGATTGGTGAGTTGGTTACGAGATACCGATCCGCGCGATCTGTTCGTTGATTGGGGACTGGGAACTTGTCCGCAGCCGTAGCAAAGAGTAGAGTAGAAAGCGATCGCTCATGATTTATACCGTTTTCCCATCAATGCGCTACACACGGGGCTTCGCGGGTTTAGTATAATTGTTTGTTTTTGTCAAAGGTTATTGGTAAAACCCACACCGTAAATCGGTATATGTTGATGTGTAGCACGATCAAGGGAAATTGGTATTACTAGCACTAAGCAGGAGCGATCGCAACTCGTAACTTGGCGATATCGTCACCATATAACAAGAGATCGGGGTAAAAAATGGGATAAACAAATCTTGGCACCCGACGGTATTTTTTTTGATTTGCTCCGGCGACCGATTGATGAATGCATTCTTGATTGAGCAAACAGCTATTGAATGCTTCCCGGCAAAAGTCAGGTATTAAAATCACACTAAGTCCTGAAGCCGTAGTGCAAAATGGAACAATCATATATAATATTACGCCGGTTGCCATGAAACGTTTTCCCTTTCCCCTGCGGTTCTCAATACCAATCATTCTGGTATTGTTCAGCAGCTTGCTGGGTTTGTTTTCTTTTTACCGGGAAGTATCTCTGTCTGCCTCCCGTGAAGAAGAAGAGGTAATCGACGAGATCCAGTTAGTCGGGAATCAAATCTCAAGTATATTGGAATACTTGTACAGCACAGAAGATGTCAAGAAAGCGGAAATCGTCATCAACAGGATGAAAAACGACCCAAAGCTGCGGTTGGTTTTGTTGTGCGATCAAAACAACCGCATCATTGCGTCAAACAATGACTTACTGCAAAATCGCCCAGTCAGCGACACGCCAGCAGCGAATAGCTTGCCAGCATTCGCACAAGTGCGCCAGAAGATGTTAGCCACGATCGTAGTTTCCGAAGATAGACAAAGCTTGCGGGCAATTTATCCGGTGAGGTTGACGGACGCACCCAATAGACCTTTCCAACAAACAAACTCAAAGGCAGGCAGGATGCCTATCCCACAAGAGTTGTTGGAGAAGTCTAATCAACTCGGTCGATCGCGAGTCGGCATTTTCTTGATCGAGTATGACCTTTCGGTGGAAAAAAATGAGGCTGGTGAAGATGCTTTAAAGGCAGCGCTAGAATCTATGGTTGCGATCGCTATCAGTTGTATCGCAGTCTGGTTCTTTTTTAACAAAACTTTAACAAAGCGAGCGGCTCGATTGGTCGCCACCAGCAACAGTTTAGCGCGAGGAAATTTTAACATTCGGGCTAGATTAAAAGGTTCTGATGAATTAGCTCAAATAGCAGCAGCCTTTGACCAGATGGCTGACCAAATTCAGACAGAAACCGAAGCATTACAACAAAGTGAGGAGCGATTTCGTCAGCTAGCTGAAAACATCGATGCGATTTTCTGGATGACCAACCCCGACAACAGCCAGGTGATTTACGTGAGCAATGCCTATGAGAAAATTTGGGGTCTTTCTTGCGAAACGTTGTACGTCTCATCCAACTCTTGGTTAGATACCATCTATTCAGAAGACCGCTCACGCATCATTGCCGCTTTAGCCAAAACGATTCAAGGAGACTACGACGAAGAGTATCGCATTGTGCGGCCTGATGGAGAAATTCGTTGGATTCGCGATCGCGCTTTCCCGATTCAAAACGCAGCGGGTGAAGTTTACCGCATTGCTGGAATTGCCGAAGATATAAGCGATCGCAAGCAAGCAGAAGCGGAACTGCAACAAGCCAAGGAAGCCGCCGAGGCAGCCAACCGCGCCAAAAGCCAATTTCTCGCCAACATGAGCCACGAAGTGAGAACGCCGCTAAACGGGATTTTGGGTTTTGCCCAACTCATGCAGCGCGATGCTTCCCTCAGTCGAGAACATTGGGAATATATCAACATTATTAACCACAGCGGTAAGCACTTGTTGACATTAATCAATGACGTGCTGGAAATGTCCAAAATTGAAGCCGGTCGGGTGCAACTGAATGAAAAAAGCTTTGACTTGTATCGACTGCTAGATAGTCTCCAAGAGATATTACGTCCCAAAGCCACAGCCAAGCAACTAATTCTGATTTTTGAGCGTGCAACATCAGTTCCCCAGTACGTAAACTGTGACGAAAATAAATTGCGGCAAGTCTTGATTAATCTAGTAGACAATGCCATCAAATATACCGCAGTCGGTAGCGTTACCTTGCAAGTGAAAACAGGTAAAATAGAACAAGACAGTACCTATTACCAATTACCCCTTACCAATTACCAATTAATATTTGAAGTCGAAGACACAGGTTGTGGCATGGGAACTGAGGAGATGAAAAACTTATTTAAGCCGTTTGTGCAAACTCGTACAGGTCAACAATCTCTTGAAGGCGCAGGTTTGGGTTTATCAATTAGTCGCAAATTTGTCAACTTGATGGGCGGGGATATTACCGTCAGCAGTACCGTAGGAAAGGGAAGTACATTCAAGTTTGATATCAGTGCAGTTCAAGCTCAAATTACCGACTTCCCAGACCAACCACAAACCCTTCCGGTGATTGGTTTGGCACCCAACCAACCTGTATATCGCTTGTTAATTGTGGAAGATCAATGGGAAAACAGCCTGCTTTTAGTCAAGCTGCTAACATCCGTGGGTTTTCAAATCAAGGAAGCGAGAAATGGACAAGAAGGAGTGGAAATGTGGGAGGAATGGGAACCGCATTTGATTTTCATGGATATGCGAATGCCTGTGATGAATGGGTATGAAGCCACGCAGAAAATCAAAGCCACCGCGAAGGGACAAGCGACGGTTATTATTGCGGTGACTGGGTTTGCGTTTGAGGAGAATCGTGCAGGTATCTTATCAGTCGGGTGCGATGATTTTGTTAGCAAACCATTTGAACATGATGTCATTTTTGCCAAGATAGCCGAGCATTTGGGAGTCCGTTATATTTATCAAGATCCCGATCGACAAAGTAGCGATCGCACTTCACCTCCTCCTGAATTAACCCGTGCCGATTTAGCCGTAATGCCAGATGAATGGATCGCCAAACTCTATAAATCTACGATTTCCTGCGACGATCGCTGCATCTTGGCACTGCTTGAGGAAATACCAGCAGAATATACAAACCTGAAAACTGCTTTGACCGATCTAACTAATGAGTTTCAATTTGAAAAGATTTTAGAACTAACAGCAACGAGTGATTAGCGATCGCATCCACCACTAGCTACTGCAATATTATCGGGTAAAAAAGCCTATTATATCACCCTGTTCGTATATACTTTTAAGGCTCTATTCCCGACCCAATCAATGTTATTAAATCGGTGTTTCCTGGTGATTCACTTGCTTGTGATATCCGTTAGTTTCTGTTAGCGGCGTCCCCGTCTTGTACGATTGTGCAGATACGATCATAGCCATTGCTAGAGGTTCTAAAGCTTTAGCCCATCTGTCCGTTATCCACTGTTTCTCTTCCAAAGTGGGGTTAGTAGCTAACCGCTGAATTTCAGCCAAGACAACTGCTGGTAGTTGCTCGTAGAAACTCCTGGCTAATTCAGTACCCACCTGATTCAGCAACATTTGTAGTAGGGCATCGCTACTCGTTGCATTGTTGGCAACGTTATTAGTTTCATCACCTTTATTACCGGGAGCTACTGGTCTGGTGGCTTCTACCTCCAGGGGATTTGAAACCTGATAAACATCCCCTTCTTCTACAGTCGAATTAACACCATAAGCCACACCTTTAACTGTGTTTTCTGCACCTTCAATAATCGTGGATTTAACATTTTCAGCCGCTTCTTTTACCGTGTCCACTGCACCGTCAACAATCGCTTTAACACCATCAGCCACACCCTTACCAGTCAACGCCGCAGCGAAAGCACCCGCTACAGCACCAACACCCGCTCCAACTAAGGCAGCATTAGCGACACGCCTACAAGTGCCTGCTTTCCCAACATCGGATTGATCTGTTAGGGGGTCTATATTTTCCGCTGCTGCATCGACGCTAGGCTCGGCTGAGCCAGCATTTTCTTCATACCGATCAAAAGGCTGGTTGTTTTCACTCATAATAATTATCTCTTTTCTACCAAAAAGGCATAACCCGATTTGTTAAGACTTGTTTGTCTATCGGCAATTTAACAATCGTAGATAAGGACTTACACCGACCTCAAGGTAGAGAACGTTAAAAGCTGTGATTTAGTATAGAAAAATACAAAAAAAGCCAGTACTGAGTTGTTACGCGATCGCCAGATTTATCGGCAGTTTTTCATCGCCTTAAATTTGCAGCGATTGCTAGCAGACAGTACCTACAAAGGTAGATGCGTATAAATAAAACTAGATTAGTCAAACTAACTTTGTGTCGATCGATACTGACTATATGTTTTGGCGATATCTGCCTTTAGCTCGGTTAAATGCCCAAATGCAATCGTTAAATTTGCAGTAGCTAAGAATGCGTTACAGATGAGCGTTAAACCGTTCTCGTACAAGGGAGAAAATTATGAGCGATCGCACGCCCAATTTTGATAGAAATTACGAAAATTCTGGCACAATTTCCACAGAGCAACCCTATGTTGGTTCAGCAGGCACAAGCATAAATGTTGGGGTAAATAGAGAAGCAGTAAATCGTCCCAGCACAACGATTAAGTCGCAACCCCAACCCCATACTCGTGCAACAGACAAAGACATGAGTCCCGTATTATCTAGATTGCTAATGGGAGGACTCATTGGTGCTACTTTAGGTGCTACTTTGGGTACGTTAGCGGGTGCTTTCGCTGGTAAGAGAACATCCGAAGGTGTGAACCGCGCTGCAAAAGGTGTAGGCGACGCAGCAAAGACTATAGCCGAGGGCGTTTCCCAGACGGCAAAAGGCGTAGGCGACGCAGCAAAGAGTGTAGCTGATGGTGTTAACTACGCTGTAGTAGGTTCGATACAAGATACGGCTGAAGGTGTTAGCCGCGCTGTAGGAGCCGCCTTGGAGGCAGCCAAGGGTACAGCTAAGGATACAGTTGAGGGTGTTAGCAACGTTGTTGAAGGTGCATTAGACGCAGCCAAGGATACAGCTGAGAATGCGAAGCAATCTGCTATAAAGGCAAGCGACGCAGTTAAAGATACAGCTGAGAATGCCAAGCAATCTGCTATAAGTGCAAGCGACGCAGTCAAGGATACAGCTGAGAATGCGGGGCAATCTGTAGTAGGTACATTGGACAAAGTCCAAGATACAGCTGAGTCGATCAAGCCATCTGAGAATCAGGAAATCAAAATAGCTCCAGAACGGCGGGTTGCAGACGCACCTCCAATCAATACTGGAGAGCAAGATAAAACCTCTATGACCTACATTTCAGGTCCAGAGGGAACTATGCCTGTAGACGTTGGAATGCCAGTCACTTATGGGGAAGCCGACTACGAGGACCGGGAAGTTGGTGAGAACGAAATTTATGGACAAACTTCTGGCATTTAGCTCAAGCCTGGGATAAATATACCTCTTGCAAAAGTCTGCCCTGAATTATACCGTTTTCCCATGAATGCGAAACACTTGGGGCTTCGCGGGTTTAATTTAACTGTTTGTTTTTCCCAAAGGTTATTGGTAAAACCCGCCCCTACAATCGGTACATATTGATGGAAATTGGTATTAAACTATGCGCTGTCGCCCACGCTGGGCGAACAAGCTAAAGTAGGGGCACGGCGTAGGGGCGGGTAATACCTGCCAATTAAGTGGAACCGTGAGATCTGCAAATTAAACCCGCCCCAAATGCGTGGTTTCTACCATCCATGTTCTAAAACGTTCCCTCCAGCCAAAAATTTATTTCAGGGCAGTTTTGCAATAAGTAATCCAGGAAAACTAAGGTATAATTGCCGCTTTGTTGTCGGATAAACAGACGACTATTCATCAGCTTTAATACAAAGGAGAGGATAATGATGATTGAGGACGATCGGATTTTGGATGCAGATGAAATAATCGTTGAGCAAATTCCTCATCAATCGCGCGATCGCTCGACATCCATAGGCATGAATAATGACTTAGCTAAAGTAGCGATGGGAGCCTTAATTGGTGGTACGTTGGGCGCAATAGCTGCGGCTTTGGCTAATAAAAATACGGCTGCAAGGGTTAACCTAGCTGTAAAAAGTGTAGGGAATGTGGTCAAGAATGCAGCTGATGGTGTTAACCAGACTGTAAAAGATGTAGGCGATGGAGTAAAAAGTGTAGCTTCTGGTGTTAACGACACGGCAAAAGATGTAGGAGAAGCAGTCAAGGGTGCAGCTCTTGGAATTAACGACACCGTACAAAGTACACTTGATACGGTAAAAGATACAGCTAGTGGCGTTAACGACTCTGTAAAAAATACAGTAGACGCAGTAAGGGGTGCAGCTAGCGATGTTAACAACTCTGTAAAAAATACAGGGGAGGCAATCAAGGGTGCATCCTCAGATGTCCCGCCATCTGATAAGCAGACAACCTACATTTTAGTCCCAGTTGACAAACAGTAAGTTAACGCAAGTTGCTAATGGCTAATTGCTAATTGGTAATCAAGCATTTTTAGTTACATTAGCTATTAGCCATTAGCCATTAGCTGCTATGCATGAGATAACTAGCAACTTGAGTCAGTTAGTGGACTATGGGAGAAAAGTTGAAAGAAGACAGCATATAGTTGGTCAGATGCCACAAACTCGTGTAAAATCTATCCAGCTTTCTTCTTATCTGGCTTTTCCTAGTGGTTGTAAGTCACTCTGTCGCTGTTGCTGCCC